>JAICIH010000104.1 GCA_025924475.1 Bryobacteraceae bacterium | reverse complement strand
GTAGGAAGCAGCGCGCCCTGATCGCGGGCGTAGGCGCCGACCACCGGCGGGTCGCTCAAGTATAAGAACGATGGAAGCGTGCGGAGCGTACCTTGATGTGTGGCGTCGAGCTGCTGCGGAATAGGGAGAACGTGAATGGGTGGGAAATCGGCTTCGGCGGCTTCTTCGGGGTCGATATAGGCGAGGGCGGAGTTGGTAGTGCCGAGATCGATTCCGATGTTCATAGAGCGGATATTTCTTGTGGGGCAGGATGGCATCCTGCGCGGCGGTTGCCAACCGCCGCTGTCCCTGCAGACGCAAAAAATAAGGCCGATTGCCAATCGGCCGCAGGTTGCCAACCTGCCCCACAAAGCAGCGAAGCCAATAAGTATCGAAATGCGGGTCTAGCGGGACAAGCCGATTGAACTGGCCAACGAAACCGATCGAGTTCATGCGGCTACTTGAGCGCGTTCGCGCACGTTGAATTCGAGTTTCCAGCGGCGGCCGTCGGCGGCCACGCACCATAGTTCGAGCATGCCGGTTTCCGTGACGTTGCTCTCGAGAGTGACGGGCACGACCTCTTCGCGGGACTCGTCGCCATGGGGAGGTAGAAAGACTTCAATGGGCGACAGTTCTTCCAGATCGTCCGGAATCTCTTCGAGCATGCTGCCGGCAGCGTCGGTTTTGCGGGTCAGCGAGGAGAAGAAGCGGAATTCGGCAGGCTCGCCGACAAGCAAAGCGAATTTGCGCTGCGGCAGTTCCACTTTCGAGCCTTCTTCCAAGCCGAATGGCACCACGGCGAAGGCTTTCATCGGCGCAGGGAGGCCGGGTACGGCGGGTAGCGAGCTTTCGATGCCGACGTAGTAGGCGCGCGGAACGCCGCCGCGGATGCGAACGCCTTTTCCGGCGCGAGCCAAGCCATAGTAGGCCGCGCCGTGTGCGACGGCGTGCATCAGGTCGGCTTGCTTGGTTTCGCTGCGAAGCTCGACGACCGGCGGCGCTCCGGATTCCGCCAGCCAGCCATTTAGGACGTCGAACAGGCGCTGTTCAATTGCTGCAGCTTGCAGCACGCCGCCGTTGAGCAACAAGTGCGTAGGCCGAGCGGAACCGGCGCGGCGGAGAAATTGCGCGAGGTGGCGGGTGACGGCGGGATCATTCGCGTAATTCAAGCCGACTTCCATCAGCGCCGCGCGACGGCTCCGCTCGGGTATGGCGGCGAAATCGACGATCGGGAAAAAACCTTCGACTAGAATTTGGCGCACTTCATCGCGCGCAATCTTGCCGCGTTTGGTCCCGCCAACCAGGCCGGTACCCCGGCCGAGGATGTTTATTGCATGACTGGCGGCCGCATCATTGGCAAGCAACGCTTCTTTTGCGGCGCGGGCTTGCTGCCAAAGCGAATGGAATTGCAGAGCGTCCAATTGTCCGAACTGGCGCTCGGCAAAACGGGCTACGGCGAGGTCCATGTTGTCGCCGCCGAGAAGAAGATGATCGCCGACGGCAATGCGTTCGAGCTGCAACTCGCCGCCTTTTTCCGTCACCGAGATCAGAGTGAAGTCGGTGGTGCCGCCGCCGATGTCAATGACCAGGATGAGATCGCCGGGTTTGACTTGTTCGCGCCAGTTCGGATTGCGTTCGATCCAGGCGTAAAAAGCGGCCTGCGGCTCTTCGAGGATGGTGACTTCGGGAAAGCCCGCGAGTTTGGCGGCGCGCTGCGTGAGATCGCGCGCGGCGGCATCGAAGGAGGCGGGAACCGTGAGCAGCACCGGCTGGTCTTCGAGCTTGGCTTTGGGATTTTTTTGGTTCCAGGCGGAGCGTAGGTGCAGCAGGTATTGGGTGGAAGCTTCCAGCGGCGAAATTTTCGCGACGCCTTCCGGGGCGGTAAGCGGCAGCAGGGGCTGTGTGGGATCGGAGCTTTGGTTCGACAGCCAGGACTTGGCCGACGCGACCAAGCGGCTCGAATTTTCCACGCCGCGAAGCCAGGCGAGCCGGCCGGTTATATAGGATGGCTGCGAGTTCCAGGGAAGCGCCAGAGAGCCCTCCACGAACTCTTTTTCTCCGGGGATGTAAAGCGAGGAGGGGAGAAGGTCGAAATCGTCTACTTCGCCGGCGTTAGCAAGCTGAGGAATTTGGAAAAGGCTGACGCGAGACGGCTCCGCCAGAGGCGCATACGCGAGCGCGCTGTTGGTGGTGCCGAGATCGATTCCTACGACGTACTGCGACATGATTAGCGGAGCGAGAGCTACTCGACTTCGATTTCCGCAGGGGCGAGGATCGTGAGTTCCTGCTTGCCGATGGCCGGGAGATTGACGGAAGAGACCATCCAGCCGCGATGACGGAGCGTTCCGCCGGGCGGTTTGCCGTTAGCCGGGACGTTGCCGATCAATTTGATGCGGGCAGGGTCGGGCGCTTTTGAAGTATCCAATTTTTGCGGCGTGCCTTCGACTCCATCGATCACCGGAACGAGCGTCAGATGGCGCGTGAGGCTGTCGCGGCAATCGGAATGAACGCTGCGGACCGCCGCTCCGACCTGATCGTCGGCATAGGCTGCGATGTCTTCCATGAGAAAGTCAATCAGGCGGGAATCGCGCTGGAGAATCTGGAGCATTTGGAGAGCGCCGTCACTTGGCTTGATTTTGGGCGTCTCGACCACGGGCGCAGGCTTCGCTTTGGTGTAGCCATATGCCGAAGCGATGTCTTCCGGCAGGATGCCGGAGAAAAGCAGCGAGAAGAAGCTGCGGAATGCAGCCGTGATTCGAGACAAATAACTACCTCTAAGTAACGAGGATATCAGCCACGGAATGGCTGCAATCGGGTCGAATCACCCCAGCACTTTTGCGAGTCCGGCGCTGTTTACATTATTTTTACTTTTCAGTTAGTGATCGTTTGTGCTTAGTGGCGTCGAATTGCGCAGCAACAAGGACGTTCCGTATGAGATTGATTGCTCTAACAGGCGTATTATTCGCACTCTGCCTGGTGCCGTTCCGGAGCGTAAGAGGGGATACTACTCCCCTGACGCTTCTCGATCCTAATCTTCAAGTGACTACCTACGTCGGCAGTAACCTGAGCCAACCGATCGGAATTGTTTTTCTGGGGCTTGGCGACGCTCTTGTGCTGGAAAAGGCGTCAGGGCAAGTGAAGCGAGTGATCAACGGTGTGGTTCAGCCGACGCCGGTACTGGACCTGGCTGTGAATTCGAATTCAGAGCGCGGCCTGTTGAGCATGGTGCTCCATCCGAATTTTCCGGCGACGCCGTTTGTTTACATCCGCTGGACGGAGAGCAGCACCGGCGCGGATAGCACCGTGGCTTCGGAGGTTCCGCTAACGGGCAATCGCGTGGATCGTTACGTCTGGAACGGATCCACGCTGGCGTTCGATAAGAATCTGCTCCAACTACGCTCGCGCCAGACCGACAACGTGGCTGCCCCAGGGCATCCGGGCACGACGAATGCAGCGGAGCAGGGCAATCACAATGGCGGCGTATTGAGGTTCGGGCCGGACGGAAAGCTTTACCTGTTCATGGGCGACCAGGGGCGTCGAGGCTGGCTCCAGAATCTGCCGAATGGTCCGTTCCTTACGGAGCCGTTTGTGGACGATACATTTGGTGGACCGGCGCCCGACAACGCTCATCTTACCGGCGTGATCTTTCGTCTGAATGACGACGGAAGCACGCCCGCGGATAACCCATTCTTCGCGGCAGGCGCAGCGATGGGCGGAGAAGTAGGAAGCAACATCCAGAAGATTTATTCGTACGGGCATCGCAACGGTTTTGGACTGGCGTTCGATCCGGTAAGCGGCAGCCTGTGGGACACCGAGAACGGCGACGATTCTATGAGCGAGGTGAACCGGATTGTGTCCGGGATGAATGGTGGATGGATCCAGCTAGCTGGACCGTTGAGCCGGATCACAGATTTTAAAACGATTGAAACAACGATGTTCGGCAGCAACATGCAGCAGGTACGTTACCCTCCGACCCGCGTCGCTTATACAGGGGCATTAGCTATCTCGCGCATGTTCATGCTGCCGGGTGCAGTGTACAGAGATCCCGAATTTAGTTGGTTGTATGAGATTGGGCCGGCGGGTACGACGTTTGTGCAAGGCTCGGCGCTGGGATCGGAATACGACGGTACCCTCTGGATCGGCTCGGCACGGAGCTTCCAGCAGGTGGGCGGAAACGGCGGCAGCTTGTATCGCTTGCGTCTCACGGTGGACCGGATGCATATTGACGTGAGCGCCGATGCGAGGTTGGCCGATCATGTTGCGGACAACCTGTTTCGCGCGCAGAAATTTGAAGGTACCGAGAGTGAAACTCTGCTGATCGGCAAAGGCTTCGGGACGACACCCGACATCGAGCAGGGGCCGGACGGGAACCTTTACGTAGTGTCGTTAACGGACAACATCATTTACCAGATCAGCAGGAAGCCGTAGGAGGATGGCATGGAACGAAAAACGAATCGTATGAAGATATTTATCAGGCTTTCAGCAGCGCTTACCTGCTCTTTTTGGTTATGCGCGCAGGCGGCCTCCATTACCAACGGTGGTTTCGAATCGGGGCTGGCGGCCTGGACCACAGCGGATCAACTCGGAAGCGAGGGGACTTTTGCATTGCAAACCGGCGCGGCGAGTCCGGTGAACGGGACAGCGGTACCCTCGCCTCCCGGAGGTTCTACGGCCGCAATGACGGATGCGCAAGGGCCCGGGAGCCATGTGCTTTTTCAGACTTTTATGGTCAGCGCTCCGGTTCCGCAGGCGATGCTCAGCTTTGACTTGTTTATTGGAAACCGGGCGGGGGCCTTTTACAGGCCCAACAGTCTCGACTTTGCGACACCCACTCTCAATCAACAAGCGCGCGTGGACATCCTTGCGGGAGGCGCCGATCCATCCAGTGTTTCGGCGACCGATGTGTTGATGAACCTGTTTCAAACAACGGCCGGCGATGCACTGGTCTCCGGGTATAGCCACCATGCTTCCGATATCACCGCGCTGCTGAATAGCCACCTGAATACGCCGTTGACGCTGCGGTTCGCTGAGACGGACAATGTGCTCACTTTTCAGTTTGGAGTCGATAACGTGGACATTCAGGAGACCGCCGAGGCCGCAGTGCCGGAACCATCGTCCATTTGGCTGTTGATGGCTGGCGCATTATTTGTGGTTGCGCCGATGTATATTACCCGGATCCATCGGCGCACCTGATCTTCATTTGATTGAAACGTTTTGTTCCGCAGCCGCTCCCAAGTGCAGGGAGAACTTACATGGCGACCAAGAAGAAGACCTCTTCGGGCTCTACTCGGAAAGCAAAGAAGACCGTTAAAAAGAAAATGAAGCGGACGATGCACGAGTACAAACATGGTGAACTCAAGTCGGGCCGCAGCGGTAAAAAAGTAAAGAGCCGGAAACAGGCAGTTGCGATCGGATTGAGCGAGGCGCGCCGTGCGGGGGCTAATATTCCGAAGAAGAAGGGAAGCAAACGTAAGGGGACTAAGCGTAAATCCTCGAAGAAAACCTAGGATGCCGACGTTGCGTGTATGTCGTCCATCTCATGGAGGGCGACGAGTTGTGGCCGAAACTAAAACCAGATCAGAGAATAAACCGCGCAGCGGGCTAAGCATTAACGACACAGTCGCGGCGAACGCAAATCTATCGACTGGGGCAACAGGAGTAGACGTATCCGGAGTGAAGGCCGGAGCAGGAGCCGGAGCGGGCTCGACGTACGTCACGCCAGCCGCTTCAGGGAGTTCGCCTGCACCGGAAATCGTTCCGGGATCGCGGGGAAGCGGTATGACTCCGCGCGGAACGATCGCGACAGATGAAAAAGCCACTGTGCGCCTGCCGAGCACGGACGAGATTTCCGCACGCGCTTACGAGCGCTGGCATCAACGAGGGTGCCCGGAGGGGTCTGCGGACGTAGACTGGCGCGAAGCGGAAGAAGAATTGAAGATGAAGAGATAGAAATTCGGAAATAAAAAAGCCCGCCTTGACGTTTTCGCCAGGCGGGCTTTTATTTGCTATTTGCTTCTTAGTAATCCATCTCCGGTCCGTGGCCTCCGGGAGGTCCGGCAGGAGCCTTCTTTTCCGGAATTTCGCAGATCATCGCTTCAGTGGTCAGCATAAGAGCGCTGATCGAGGCGGCGTGCTGCAGAGCGGAGCGGGTGACTTTGGTCGGATCGATAACGCCCGACTTCACCAGGTCTTCGAATTGGCCGGTGGCCGCGTTGAAGCCGAAGTTGGTTTCAGCATTGGCGCGAACCTTCTCGATGATGATGGCCCCTTCGAAACCGGCGTTGCCGGAGATCTGGCGGAGCGGCTCTTCGGTCGCCTTACGGATGATATCGACGCCAATCTGCTCGTCGCCTTCCGACTTGAGACCTTGGAGAACCTTGCCCGCGCGCAGCAGCGCTACGCCACCGCCCGGAACAATGCCTTCCTCGACGGCCGCACGAGTGGCATGCAGAGCATCCTCAACGCGCGCCTTCTTCTCCTTCATCTCGGTTTCGGTGGCAGCACCGACCTTGATGACGGCTACGCCGCCGGCCAGCTTGGCAAGACGTTCCTGCAGCTTTTCGCGATCGTAGTCGGAGGTGGTCTCCTCGATCTGAGCGCGGAGCTGCTTGATGCGTCCTTCGATGGACTTCTGCGAACCGGCGCCGTCCACGATGGTGGTGTTGTCCTTGTCGACAGTGACGCGCTTGGCGCGGCCCAGGTCTTCCAGGCGAACACCTTCCAGCTTGATGCCGGTCTCCTCCATGATCGACTTACCATTGGTGAGAACGGCAATATCGTCGAGCATCGCTTTGCGGCGGTCGCCAAAACCCGGAGCCTTGACGGCGCAGGCGTTGAGCGTGCCACGCAGCTTGTTGACGACGAGAGTGGCGAGCGCTTCGCCTTCCACTTCTTCCGCGATGATCAGAAGCGGCTTGCCGGTGCGGGCGATCTGCTCGAGGAGCGGCAGCAGATCCTTCATGTTGCTGATCTTCTTTTCATGGATCAGGATGTAGGGATCTTCAAGGACCGCTTCCATGCGATCGGGATCGCTGACAAAATAGGCCGAGAGATAACCGCGATCGAACTGCATACCGTCTACGGTTTGCAACTCGGTCACCATGGTCTTCGACTCTTCCACCGTGATGACACCGTCTTTGCCGACCTTCTTCATGGCTTCGGCAATGATGTTGCCGATGGTGGAATCGCCGTTAGCGGAAATGGTGCCGACTTGCGCGATGGCATCGCCGGAAACGGGTTTGGAGAATTTCTTGACTTCGTCCACAACCGCTTCGACCGACTTCTCAATGCCGCGCTTCAGAGCCATGGGATTCGCGCCGGCGGCCACCGACTTCACACCTTCACGGAAGATAGCCTGCGCCAAAATCGTGGCGGTGGTGGTGCCGTCGCCCGCGATATCGGAGGTCTTCGAAGCGACCTCGCGTACCATCTGCGCACCCATGTTTTCGAGTGGATCCTTCAGCTCGACTTCTTTGGCGACGGTCACACCGTCTTTGGTAATCGTAGGACCGCCGAATTTCTTTTCGAGGACGACGTTGCGGCCCTTGGGGCCCAGCGTCACTTTCACGGCGTCAGCGAGCTGGTTCACGCCGCGCAGAATCGCCTGACGCGAATTTTCGCTGTAAATGATTTGTTTTGCAGCCATTTGTTCTTTTCTAAGCCTCCGTTACTTCTTTCCCGACTTGCCGTTAGTAGTGATTACGCCGAGAATTTCGTCCTCGCGCATAATCAGGTACTCATTGCCATCGAGCTTAATGTCGCTGCCCGAATACTTGCCAAAGAGAATGCGGTCGCCGGGCTGAACATCGCAGGGAATCACTTTTCCGTCGTCGCTCTTCTTGCCTTTTCCAACTGCAACCACTTCCCCTTGCTGCGGCTTTTCTTTGGCGGAATCCGGGATATAGAGACCACCTTGCATGGTCTCGCCTTCTTCGATCCGTTTGACCACAACTCGGTCATGAAGCGGACGAATATCCATACTCAAACCTCCACTGGAACTAAAGATTTAACCTTTGATTCGGTTATAGGCCGGACTAGTTTAGTGTCCGGATACCCAGAGAAAGTTTTAGCACACTCGAGGGTAGAGTGACAAGCGTTCTCTTCAAGTAATTGTAAGTAGATGAGTTATTAAAAGAACTAACGCGCCGGCAAGTACGGCTGATATGCTGGAAACGGCTTATTCCGAACCACATGCGGCGAATCTCGGTACTTTTGGCGGGCGCCGTAATTCTGCTCACGGTAGCGGTCGCTTACACCTACAAATTGAGCCTGGATCGAAACCGGCGGCATCATCCGGCCCCGGTTCCGCATATCGCCAAGAAATACAGGGGCGAAGCGCTTCAGGGCTGGCGATGGAATTCAGACGATGCCGAGACGAATAAGCCGGTTGTGAGGGCGACTGCGAAGTCGTATCACGCAACCGATACTCCCTCTACGCTCGACATACAAGGGCTGCGTCTGCGGCTCTACGACAAAAAGGCCTCTTCGTACACGTATGTCACAAGCGATCAGGCGGTGTTCGATGAAGCGTCCGAAATCTTAAAATCCGCGGGGCCCGTGACAATTGTGATGAACGTGCCGGCGGATAAGGACATCGAGGACAAAGCGGAATTGGCGAAACGCGTCCGCGTGACAACGTCGGGAGTGACATACGAGACCAAGACCGGAAAAGCCACAACGGATCAGCCGGCAACCTTTCAGTTTCCGAACGGCGGCGGCAAAGCGGTGGGAGTAGAGTACGATCCCAACACCAAAACGCTGCATTTGAAATCCGCGGTGGCAATGGATTGGGTAGGCGATGGCCCGCAAGAAAACAAGATGCATGTGGAAGCGGGAGACCTGGTCTACAAGGAACTGGAGCAGAAAATCTACCTTTCGCCATGGTCGAAAATGCAGCGGCAAACCTTGACGATTCTGGCGCAGGGTTCGGTGGTGACGCTCGAAGATCAGAGATTGCATCAGATCGTTTCCGAGCATCCGGTGGGGACGGACGATCGGAATGGGCGCAAGGTGGAATTTCGTTCGGAGCAGATGACTGCACTGTTCAACGAAGATGGCGACCTCGTGCAGGTGCTGGGCAACCAGAACGCTCGGGTGGTTTCGAGCGACGACACGTCGCAAACCACCATGACCGGAGATAAGGCGGATTTGCGCTTCGCGCTCGATACGGAGGAAGTCAATGGGCAGGAAAAGGTCTCGAGCGATCTGCACCTGGTGATGGCGGACGGCCATGGAGAAGTGGTATCGGAGCCGCTGCCGGCGGCGAAGGCGGCGCATCCGGATGGTGTGCCGGAAACGCGCATTTTACGCAGCGAACATATTGAGTTGGAGATGAAACCGGGCGGACGTGACGTGCAGGAGATTCGTACGTCCACGCAGGCGCAACTGGAGTTCAAGCCGAACCGCGCGGGGCAGACGCACCGGATTTTGGACGCTTCGCGGCTGCGGATTTTGTATGGGGAAGGCAGTTATATCGATACGTTTCTGGCCTGGAATGTGGCGACACATACGGATAAACCGGCCGTGAATCGGAAAACAGCGGCTCCGGCTTTGACCTGGAGCGATCAAATGACCGCGAAATTTAGCCCGAATTCGAGCCAGATTGCGACTATCGACCAGGAGGGGAATTTCCGCTATCAGGAGGGCGCACGGACGGCGCGGGCGCGTAAAGCGTTTCTCGAACAGACGGCGAATCGAATCACGCTGACGGAAAAAGCCGAAGTGGCGGACGATTCGGGTGTGACCCACGCGGATCAAATCGTGATGGACCAGATGAGCGGCGATATGGATGCGACCGGGCACGTGCTATCGACGCACGCGCCGAACAAGAATCAGAAGCCGGGGACATCCATGCTCGATACCAGCCAGCCAATGCAGGCCTCGGCCGAGGAAATGCACACGCGCGAAAGCAACAGCCACGTTTCTTACAGGCGGCACGCGGTGATGTGGCAGGGCGCCAATCGTATTTCAGCCGATCGGATCGATATAGACCGCGATGAACAATCGCTGCATGCGGTGGGGAATGTGGTCAGCGAGCTGGTGGATAACAAAGCCGGCGCGGATGCGGTGTTCACGATGGTGAAGGCTCCGGATTTGGTTTATCGCGACGACACGCGGGAAGCGCTATACACAGGCGGCGTGACGCTGGTGCGCGGGAAAATGACGGTCACTTCGAAACAAGTGCGGGCGTTTCTCACCCCGAAGACGGCCAACAATAGCGATGATTCTTCGCTGGACCACGCCTTCGCCGATGGCGATGTGGTGGTGACCGAGATCCTCGCCGGCAATCGAAAGCGCTCCGGTACATCCGAGCACGGCGAGTATTACACAAAGGACGATAAGGTCGTGCTGAACGGCGGCTCACCGCAGATCATAGACAGTATCAAGGGAATGACCCGCGGCCGGCAACTCACTTATTTCACCGAGGAGGATCATCTCATCGTGGAAGGGGAAAACAAGAAAGTAGCCTTCACGCGGATGAAGAAAAAGTGACCGCAGGGAATCGATTTTTGGGAAATAGACCTTATTGCCGCTCTATTTTGTGATAAATCAAACAGAGTCGCGTACGCCCGATCAGTTTGTATTGCAGCATCCATTGGCGGATCTCCGGGAAGTTGCCGGGCGCAAGAGCCGGGTTCAGCAGGCCGAGGCCATCGACAAAAAACGTGGGGCTGGATTGGATAAATTCCGCGCGATGGCGGGCGGCTGAAGGGCCGAGGATATTTTGGCTTTCGGTGAGATGGCGGTCGGCGGGAACGCCGGTGAGGGGCTGCGAATCCCAGAACGGGCTGCCGGATAGTCTTCTGGTGTAGACGTAAATATCGGGACGGTAACCCCAGACAAACAATGTGTCGCCGGGAAGAGCAGATTTTTGGATGAGGGCGGCGGCCTGCTGGCTATCCCGATCGAGCGCTACGTCGGGCCAATTCGGATCGAGGCCCAGGGCCACGATGGCATAGCGCGGCCCGAAGCGGATTAGAGGGATCAACAGCAAAATGGCGAGCGCGGGTAGCACACGTGGGGCGCCGGCGAAACCGCGCGCGGCCACCACGACAAGCGGCGGCAGCACTTGCAGAAAGTAGCGCGGAGCGAAGTGATTGCCGAGGCAGACCGCAGCGAAGGAAAGGGTGATCCAGGCCGCGAAGCGCAGACGATCTTTTTCGGCACGAAGAAAAAACAACGTTGCTCCGAGGAGCAGGGCGGAATGGAAGCCGAGCCAATTGAAGACACGGGTGAGTCCTAGTTGAAACGGATGCGGAACGGGCGCGCCATGGGAATAGAGAATTCCCCATTGCCAGACCTGTTCATAGAAACTCGTCCAGGCGCCTGTCAGAAGCAACGCCACTGCGGCGGCAAGCAATGGCAGTGCGAAACCGGCGGCCAATAAAAGCAGTTCCGCTAGCCCAAGTTCGTCACATTGAATATTCACGACCGCTCCCTCTGGTCGCGGCTCTGTAAGCTGCTGAAAACGCCACAAGCTCTTTCTGAGCCATGACCGAAGGGAGTGGTTGTGACGAACTTGCCCCATTAGCCATAGGGCGCAGACCGGGAGGATGAAGGCGGCTTTCAAATTGATCAGCAGGCCGATACCGCAGAAAATCCCGGCCCAAAACGCGCGGTGGCGCACGGCGAAGTAAACGGCCGCGAGATGCGGCACGATGAGCAGGGCGTCAGGGGCGAACGGAATCACGGCCGCCGGCAGATAGAAGGCGGTGAAGAAGGCGAGCAGGAACGCGGCGAGGCGGGAGCCGGAGAGGCGATAGATCAAGAAGCAGCCGAGCAGGATGTAAGCTGCGTCCAAAAGACGAAGAGGCCAACCGGAATATCCGCCTATTAATACGTAATAGAAGGCGGCCAGTGGGGGTTTGTCGTACCAGAAATCGCGGTAGGGAACCTGGCCGTGGAGGATGCGGATGGCGGCGGCGAGATGATAATCTTCGTCGGCCCACAACCAATGCACGTGGCACAGGCGCAGGCAGGCGAGAACAATTACCGCAAGCGACCATAAATAGGTTGCACGGGGTTTGACGGCCCGGGTCACCCGCGTATCATAAGACATAGTGCAATGAGAACGTTGCAGACGGTGGAGATTTCGAAGTCGTACAACGGGCGGCGCGTTGTGGATAACGTGAGCGTGCGCGTGGAGCAGGGCGAAGTAGTCGGCCTGTTGGGACCGAACGGCGCTGGGAAAACGACTTCGTTCTACATCATCGTGGGGCTGATTAGCCCGGAATCGGGCAATGTGCTGCTGGACGATCAACCCGTTACGCAATTGCCGATGTATCTGCGCGCGCGGCGTGGGGTTAGTTATCTGCCGCAGGAGCCTTCAGTATTCCGGAAGCTCAGCGTGGAAGACAACCTGATGGCGATTTTGCAGACGCTGCCGATTTCCGCGCGCGAGCGGCGTGAGCGGATGAAAAATCTCATCGACGATCTGGGCCTCGAGACGGTGCGCCACAGCAAAGGCTACATGCTGTCGGGCGGCGAGCGGCGGCGGGTGGAGATTGCGCGGTCTCTGGTGCTGCAGCCCGATTTCATTTTGCTCGACGAACCGTTTTCGGGCATCGATCCATTGCAGGTGCTCGAGTTGCAGCGCATCATCGGAGACTTGAAACGGCGCGGCATCGGGATTCTGGTGACCGACCACAACGTACGGGAAACGATGGCGGTGACCGACCGGGCCTATATCATCAGCAGCGGGCGAATTTTCCGCGCCGGGTCGCCGGACGCTCTGGGCCGCGACCCGGACGTGCGGCGGATTTATTTGGGTGAAAATTTCTACTTCCCTCCCGTACTCGCGAGCTGATTAATTCCGGAAATTCACGTCAATTAGCGAATTTTTGAGGCCTGAAGGCGCTCCGATTACGGTGTTAAACTGAAAGCCGAATGAGTTCGCTGTCGCAACGGCTACACCTCGGCGTTCAGCAAAAACAGATACTCACTCCCGGGCTCGTGCAGATGGTCACGGTCCTGCAGCTCAACCGTTTGGAGCTGAAGGACATGATCATGAACGAGATTGCCGAGAACCCGGTGCTCGAAGAGGCGGCGGACGCGGGTGAGGAGCTTACGCCAGCCGAGTTGCAATCGCTGTTGGAGCGGGAAGCGCGGACGGACCCGGCCGACGCGGCGATCCTGGAGAATACCGGACAAGCCGAAACCAGCGTCGAAGCCGACGCTGTGGCGGAGGTAGCCTCACTCGAAAGCGGGCCGGAAAGCATTCCGGACGCCGGGGCGGCAGCGCCTGAGCCAGCCAAGAGCGAAACCGATCCATTCGACGAAATCGATTTCGGCAGCTTCTTTGACGACTACCTGGACCCCGGATTTAAGAGCCCGGCCTCCGAGCTGGTGGAAAAGCCATCGTTCGAGACGTTCCTATCGTCCCCGGTAACGCTGAGCGATCATTTGCAATCGCAGTTGAGCGTTTCGGTGCTTTCCGACGCGGCGCGCGAGGCGGCCAACAGCATCATCGGCAACCTGGAGGAAAGCGGCTACCTGACCACGCCGCTGGAAGAGATAGCGGTAGCCGAAGGGCTCGATCTGGCCGACGTTCAGGAAGGGCTGAAAGCGGTTCAGGCGCTGGACCCGACGGGCGTGGGCGCGCGCAGCTTGCGCGAGTGCATGCTCCTCCAACTGGAAGGCCGCGGGGCGCGCGATTCGGTGGCCTGGAAAATCGTACACGATCACCTCAAGCTGCTCGAAAGCCGGCAGCTCAGCCAGATCGCTAAAGCCTTGGGCCGGCCGCTCGAACATGTTCACATCGCGGTAAACGTCATCCGGCATCTCGATCCGGCGCCTGGATTGCGATATTCGGGAGCGGGCGCACGCCAGGTGGAACCCGACGTGTATATCTCGAAAGACGGCGACGATTACGTAATCACGCTGAACGACGACGAGATTCCACAGTTGCGTTTGAATGGCGAGTACAAACGCATGGTCGATCGCGAGCAGGAGCCGAACAAAGATATTCGCAATTACGTAAAGGAGCGTTACGCGTCGGCGCTGCAGTTGATCAAGAATATCGAGCAGCGGAAGCAGACAATTCTGCGGGTATGCCAATCGATTATCCGGCGGCAGACGGATTTTCTCGAATCGGGTATCGACATGTTGAAGCCGATGATGATCAAGGAAGTGGCCGAAGAGATCGGAGTGCATCCTTCTACCGTGAGCCGCGCCGTCGCCAACAAGTACGCGCACACGCCGCAAGGCGTTTTCGAATTGCGCTACTTTTTCTCGGAAGCCGTGCAGGGGCCGAGCGGGAGCGCAACTCCGCTATTGATCGTAAAGCGGCGTGTCAAGAAAATGATCGAAGATGAGAATGCGGCGCATCCGCTGACCGATGAGCAGATTACAGCGCGGCTGCAGGCTGAGGGCATTCAGGTAACCCGGCGGACCGTGGCGAAATATCGCGAAGACATGAAAATTCCTTCGACACATCAGCGCCGCGCGCGCGACTAACGTACATGATTTTAAAAGTTCAGTCACGTAGTGAACAGCACCGCTCCCTGATGATCACGGCTCAGAGCCGAGCCGCGCGCCTCAGCAAGCGGTCTTGTTAGCGCAGTTCCGGCCTCAGGAGGGACAGATGAAGCTAATCGTCTCGGGTAAGACACAGGAATTTACTCCCGCACTCCAGAAAAAATTCGACACAAAACTGAGTAAGCTAAGCAAGTTCATAGAGCAGAGGGGAGAGCGTGAGGCTCACCTGACACATCAAGTGGAGCGTCATCTCCATAAGATCGAATTGAGTGTAAATTTTTACGACCATTCTTTGGTTGGCGAGGGAACCGATTCCGATCTGGACACGGCTCTTTGCCAGGCACTGGAGAAGGTGGAAAAGCAGGTCGTGAAACTTCGCAACCGTTGGCGCGATACGCACCGCGACGCGAAGACTGTGCGCTCGACGAAGGAAAGCTGGGATGAGGAACCCGTTGAGGCGCCTTCGCCCGAGCCCGCCAAAGCCGGCAAAAGCAAGCCGAGCGTGAATGGGCAAGGTAAGAAGCCCAGGATTTTTCGTGTGAACTACGACGAAGATAGCAAGCCGATGACGCTCGAGGAAGCCCTTCTCGAAATGGAAGCCGGCACAAACTATGTGGTGTACCGGGATTCGGACCGCGACTGTCTGTCAGTGTTGCTCCGCCGGCCCGATGGCCATTACGATCTGATTGAGTCCTGAGGCGGGATTCGCACCGCCCGGCGAACGCTACACTGTAGTCACTTGCCGAAACGAAACGAAGCAGCGCCACCTGCAGCAGCTCTGGCGTCGGCCGATCTGGTCATCATTACAGGCATGAGCGGGTCTGGAAAACAGACCGCGCTGAAGGCATTCGAAGATTTGGGTTTTTACGCGGTCGACAACCTGCCGATCGCGTTCGTGCCCAAGTTTGCCGATTTGAGCCGCGACACGAAAACCCGGCGGCGGGCGGCGCTGATCATCGATATCCGCGAAGGCGCGGTGCTGCAGCAATTCCCCAAGATGTTCCGGGAACTCCGTAAGCGGCTGGATGTGAAGCTGCTGTTTCTCGATGCCGACGATGAGGTCTTGAGGCGCCGCTTCAGCGAAACACGGCGGCCACACCCGTTGGGGGCGGAAACCACCGTGCTGAGCAGCTTAAAGGACGAGCGCGAGCAGCTCAAGCCGATTCGCCGGCTGGCCGACCTTTCGATCGATACTTCCAAGCTCAATGTGCATGAACTGCGTGCGCTGATCTCGGCGAATTTCCAGGACACGCAAGAAAACAACAAGATCGTTGTTTATGTGAACAGCTTCGGTTTTCGCCACGGTGTTCCGGCGGACAGCGATCTGGTCTTCGATGTGCGATTTTTGCCGAACCCGAACTACATTCCGGAATTTAAAAAGTTGACGGGGCGGCATCCGAGGGTTGCGCGTTACATACGCTCGTTCCCACAAACCGGAGAGTTCATTAACAGGATTTCGGAGCTTCTGATTTATCTGCTGCCGCACTATATACGCGAAGGGAAGAGCTATCTCACGATTTCATTCGGCTGCACCGGCGGCCATCACCGATCGGTCCTGATTGCGGATGAGATTTACAAGCGTTTGAAAAAAGCAGGGTATACGGTGAAGGCGCATCACCGGGATACCGGCAAGGCATAATTGTCCGGCCGGTAGTCGGACCAGTAGGTTTCAT
>JAICIH010000103.1 GCA_025924475.1 Bryobacteraceae bacterium | reverse complement strand
GCGATGGGCGAAGCGTTTTGCAACGTTTCCGTTCCGGTGGTGCTCGAAACGTACACGTTATAGCCGGTTGCACCGGCAATTGACGCGGGCGAAGCGATTTGCAAAAGGTTGTTTGCCGAGACCGACAGGCTTCTCTCATCGGACGCCAGCGTTTCGCCGAGCGCGGAAACCAGCGTGATTTTTGCGTAATAGGTCGTCGCCGAGAGCGTTCCGCCGGCGAGTTGCGAGAGCGAGGGCGCAGACGGCGTAGCGAGCGTGACGGCCGTGTTGCGGAGATAGGCGAGCTGCACGGGAATCTGCGGCAGCGTGGCGCTGAAAGTCAGCGTTGAGTTGGAGCTAGGCAGCGCCGCGCCCGCCGAGACGGCCGCCGTCTGCACGTAATCGGTTCCAATTGGGACCGGCGTCGAATTTTGTTTCGTTTCCGTTCCTGTCCCGCCGCCGGCCGCCGTGATGTAGACGTTGTAGCCGGTTGCCGGAGAAGAAGCGGCCGGGCTCTTGATCGTCAGCTTGCCACTCGACGCCACGGTGGCCGAAGCGCTTTCGGACGACGGCAGACTCTCCCCTTGCGGCGCGTTGACGTAGCTAATCTTGACGAGATAAGCGCCCGCGGCCATGCTGCCGCCGGTGCCCGGCGTAGCGGTTGGTTGAGCGGGCGGCGCCACTCCGACAACCAGCGGTTGAGCGTACATTTCGTTGACGCCCACAAACGAGAGCCCGGTGACCGATTTGGTCATCGTGGCCTGGCCGTCGCTCGTGATGATCGACAGCGAGAGCGAAGAAGTGATAGACATGCGATTTCCTTGCGAAAAGCTAGCGGTTGAATTTCTTGGCTTGGCGTGCGGCGATGCGGCCGATGTCGTCGGAGTGCTGCGCGAGCAGGCTCTTCATATCCGGCTGATTGCCGCCGCCCTGATGAATCGTCGGCGCGTAATGCACATGCACATGCTGGTCGCCGCTCTGCCGGGAATTGTCCGTGACGTTCGAAACGTTTGTCGAGGCCGACGGCGCGCTGCCGGGCGAGAGCGGCGTGTTCGACGCCGGCCCGATCGACTTGTCCGTATAGGCGTTGCCGCCGTTCGCGGCGTTCGTGAGCATCTTGGTCAGCGGCGCGGGCATCACTCCCTCGCCTTCGTGGACGAGAGCGACACCGGTATTGGGGATGACGCCGCCCTTTTCGAAAGCGGCCAGCACCGCAAAGCCTTCGCCAATTCCATAAGCGAGCGCGCCCATGGCGGCCGCATACGGTAGATCCCCGAACGATTGCACGAGCGCATAGGTGAATTCTTCAGCGGCAGCCACGCCGGCATAGCTCTGCGCGACCAACACGTTATTCGCGATGGTTTTTTTGCTCGCCTGGTCGTTAGTGCCCGAACTCGCGTCCTGGCCGAAAATCTTGGCGATGATCGCCATGATGATGTGGGTTTCAATCCACTTTTCGAGCATCTTTTCGATGTCCTGGATGATCGAGAGCACAATCGAGTTCCAGGTCTCGATCATGGCTTGCGAGAAGGTTTTTTCGCCGGCGATCCACCGGTTCAGGCCATTGAAGAAAGCCTGATCGACCTGGCGGATGAAATCGACATAGCGCGCTTCGAGCGCCTTGACGGTCGCCGTCGTGTCCTGAATCTGTTGCTGGTGGTAGCGATTCTCGATTTGCTGCTCTTTGAGTTTCAGGTCCTCCAGTTTTTCCGGATTCTTCGCATAGATCTGTTGCTCACGCTGGTTGGCGGCGACCGCCTCCTGATACTCCTGCTGGTGGATGCTCGTGAGCAACTGCTGCTCTTTGAGCGCATCGTTGCCGGCCGCTCCGACCGATACCAACACCTGGCCGGTCTTCGAGTCCGGTTGCGGCAGAGGCGCGGGCTGTGTCGTAATCGGAACGCCGGTGATCTTGCCGAGCGCTTGCGGCGTCATGTCGACGGACGCCGCCCCACGAATGACCTCTTGCTGCTCTTTGAGGGGTTCGGCGGCGCTTTCGGCAGCCTCCTGCTGCTTGAGCGCGGCGATCCGCTGCCGCATACGCAGGATCTCTTCCTGCAGTCGCTCCAGTTCTTTGAGCGCGTTCTGGTATTGCTTCGAGCCGTGATCGGCGGTTCGAACGATCGCTTCCCAAAACGCTTCTTCTTCCGCCAGGCTGGCGGTTTGCGTGGCTTTGAGTTTCCGGGCCGCTGCCTCGTCGGCCTGGATTAGATCCTGCTGGCGCTCGCGCTCCATCTGGCCCTGCAGCCGCACGATCTTCGCGTAGATCTCCTGATATTCCTTCGTGTTTTGATCGAGCGAGGCCGCGTAATCCTGTAAGACCGACAGCTCTTCGGCCGCCCCGGACCCGGTCCCGGTGGTTTCCTTGAACGTGTCGCCGCTCTCATGCGCTTCAGCCGCCGCGCGCTCGAGGTCCGCTTTGCGGTCCCGATCCTCTTCTTCGTCGCGGCGCTGATAGAGGTGTCCGAGCGTATTGCGGATCGCCAGGCGACGTTCGAGATAGCTTTTTTCCGCGTCGAGTTTCTTTTCCCAGAAGGAGATTTCCTCGGCAATGCTGACCCGGTGGTCGGCTTCGAGCGTGGCTAACGCTTCGGCGTCCGCGTTGCGCAGCGCCTCGATCTTTTCGCGATAGGCGCGTTTGGCTTCGGCGCTCTCGTCTTTGCGTGCGGTCGCCGCGTCCGCCGACGCCTGCGCGGCATCGCGGCGCAGCTCCGCATTGGCTCGTTGCACATTGGCGAAGTCCTGGTCCTGTTGCTGAATGAGCGGCCCAGTGAATTTGTTTTCGCCACCCGCTTCGCCGCCAAGAGCTTTTTTGATTTCGGAGGTAAGGGGGCCTTCGATGCCGAGATCTTTCCGCGCCTCAGCCACTCCCGGCGCTTCGGCTGGCGGTCCGGAGATGCCGATGCCGTAAGGGGCAAGGCGCACGCCATCCTCGGGTTGTTCGCGCAGCAGCTTGCGATCCGCTTGGATCTTTTGGGTCGTTTCGTGCAGACGTTTCTGGGCATCCGCGAGGCCGGCTTCTTCTTTTCGGATTTGCTCTACGAGTTCAGCCTGTCGAGCATTAGCTTCGGCCCCTTTCCCTTCATTGATCCCAACGAGCTTCAGGCGGGTTTCTCGCGTCTGTTTGTTGGCTGCGGCGGTCTTTTCGTTCTGCTGCTCGATCGCCTTTCCGATGGTTTTTTCGTACTCGGCAACTTCGGAGAGACCGTCGGCCCATTCCAAGGTCTTGCTGACGATGGAAGCCAGGATTTCCCCAAACGATACCGCCAGCAGCACCGGAAACGCCGCATTGAGAGCTTTGTTGAGCAGTTCGGAGTGGCCGGCCGCCATTTCCAAGGCGCGCGGCACTTGGACGCCGAAAGTTGTCCGGAGCAGTTGCCCGGCCATGGCGGCCTTATAGAAGCCGCCTGTCATCCGTTCGCCAGCTTGTTCGCCGGCCTCACCCAGCGCTTTCAGCTCGACGTTGGTCTGCGCGATCGCGAGGCTCAGTTGTTCCTGACGGGCGGTGGCGGCCGCCAGTTCGGCTTCGTACTCCTTAATCGCGGCGACAGCGGCCTGATCGCCTTCAGCCGCGCGCTTGCCTTCGAGAACGCGGATTTGGCCGAGGTTTTCTTCCGCCTGTTTGACTTCGGCGAGCGCCGCTTTGCGAGCGCTGGTTAAGCCGGCCAGCTGCGCCTTCAACTGCGCGGTTTTAGAGACTTCGGCTGTGACGGTTTGGGTAGCGGCCTGTTGCGCGGAAGCGGCCTCTTCGGCTGCGGCGGCTTTGTTCGCATCGCTCGCCGCCTTCGCCCCATCGGTCTGCGCTTTCGCGGACGATTTGGCGCTCTCTTCCTGGGCCTTTCCGGATTGCTTGGCCTCTTCCGCCGCCGCCCGCTGTCCCTGCCGGGTTTCGTTCGACGCCGTTTTTTGGGCTTGCGCGGATTGCTGCGCCGCGGGGGTTTCGGCGGCAGCGGCGTCGGCCACGCTCGTTTGCACCTCTTCGGCGGCCGACTGCTGGACCGCGGCGGTGTCGGTTGCGGCCGCCTGCGCGAGGGCGGCGGTATCGGTGACTGCGGTTTTTTCCGCTTCGAGCGCGCCGGCGGTTTCTGCAGAGGTCGTCGTCGAGAGCTGTTTGCGGGCGTTCTCCGTTCGCTGGTAAGCCGCCTGTTCGTCAGCGAGCGCCTGATCGACTTCGGCCCGCTGCTGGTTGACCGCTTCCGACTTCGCGCTGCCCGACTCGCGCATTTTCGCCGCAAGTTGATCTTCCGCGGCAAGCCGGCGCGTGACGGCCGATTCTTCTTCTTGGAGCGCTACCTTGAGCTGCTGTTCGGCGGCCAGGCGCTGTTGCGCGACCTGGGCTTCGCTCGCGGCATTTCCGCCCGGGCCTTCTGGTTCGGGAGCGGCTGCGGCCGGTTCTGCAGCGGCCGGTGAGCTACCTCTTGGCAGAAACCGCCCGGTAACCGGATCGCGCTGCAGGGGAACGAAGGGAGTGGCTTCAGCAACCGGCGCAGGCTCAGCGGGCGAGCTACCGCGCGGCAGAAATCGGCCCGTTTCGGGATCGCGCTGCAGGGGAACGAATTGCGTCTCGGCCGCTACTGTTTCGGCAACGGCGGCGGGCGCTGGCGCGACGGGCGCAACCTTCTGCGGGATCGGCTGCGGGATGCCGGGATGCGCGGCGCTGGCGGTCGCAAATTGCGACAGACGCCCCATGCGTTCCGTAAGCGAGGCCTGCTCCGCGCGTTCGGCCGCGAGCGCTTGGACGGCGGCGCTATATTCCTCCGGGTTGCTGCGGGGCAGGAATCGGCCGCCCGCGCCACGTTGCAGCGGCTGGTTAACGATTGCTTCGGCGGCGGCGATCCGCTCGGCCGACTGTTCCCACTGGATGGTGAGCCGCTGCAGATTGGCGGTGACCTGATCGACTTGCGTGGCGATCTGGTCGCGGTATTCGCGCAGCGACTGGAGGCCCTGCACGTCTGTGCGCGGCGCAATCCGAAGCTCGGCGTTCGTCGCTTTGAACGAGGCCTTCAGCAGCGCCAGGTCGCGCTCGATCTGGCGGACCATCTGGTCCATCTTGCTTTCGACCGCAGAAATATCTGCGGTGAAGCCTACGGCGATCACATTGTTGTCGGGCATGGCGATTTAAATATCGCGGTGATATCTCGGGGAGGTAAGACCCGTTGTCAGGAATGGCTTGACACCTGCGGAACGGGCGGTTTGGGGGCGACGGCTTCCAGGCGAAGGGCCAGGTCGGCGCGGATCGCCTGCAGCAGCTCGATTTCAGAAGCGGAGCGTTGCGCGCCCATCCAGAGCGAGACAATCACGTCCGCTTCGCGCAGGCCGCGCTCGTAGGTCATGGCTTTAACGAGCGGCAAGCCAAAGCGAAGGTGATAGTAGAAGTCGCGCGGATCGTAGCCGGCCGCCCGCAATTCCTCGATCGACGGATAGCCCAGGTCTTGCAGGCTGTATCCCCTGAAAAACCACCATGCTTTCAGGCGCCGAAGGAAGTTCATTCCCGGCATCCTCCTCCGAGACTCGGTTGGCCCGACTTGGAACTTTTTCTGCAATCGTTCCGCTTCGAAATGGCGGGCTTCGCGTTCGACGAGCAGCGACGCAATCGAAAGCGCCGATTGTACGTCCGCGTGCAGATTCAGCCGGGCGAGAGCGAATGCGGCGATTTCTTTCGCGGCGGCGGCGACATCTGCCGAATGGTGCGGCAATTCTAGAATCATTTTGGTTTGTCCAGGCCTAACTGTACGTAGAGCGCGTACCAATCGGAGGAAATACCCTGCTGCGCCGCCTTGAGCGTCATATCGCCACGGCAGACCGCGCGGTGCAGATAATCTTCGAGCACGTCCTTCTGGCGCGCGCCGGGCGCCGGGGCATAGGGCTGCGGCCAGAGGTTATGGATATCGTTCGTTCCGCCGAGCTCGAGCGATTCCAGATGATCGACTTCAACGCCGTGACAATTTGCCAATCCGTATTCGGCGCAGACGCGCCGTTTGAGAGTTTCCGGCACATCGCGGATCGCGGCCGTCCGGAAGGACGGGTCGCATAACTCTGCTTTCGTTCGAGAGGACGCCGCGCCGGGCGTCACTTTCGAATCGTTCAGAAAAGCCTTCGCGTGATGACGATAGCGGGCGACAGGCTGGCCGGCGAGCGCACACAAAGCGCACGCCGCCGCGAGGGCGGAAACGCGGAGCATTTGGGAATAATTTGAGGAATAATTCGACTTCGATTTTCAGGAAACGGCGCGGACGGCGCTGAGCTCGTAGACAGCCTGCTGCAACTGCAGGAAGCCTTCGACGTCGAGCGTATCCTTCAACTCGGGCAGGGTGGACACGCGTCCGCCGGCCCGCATGAGCGACGAGTAGATCGCCTCCCAAATGGCGGCGCGTTTTTCGTTGAGCGTTCCAGGACCGGAAGTTGATTCCACCAACGTCTCGATGGCGGACATGCTCAAGGGCGCGATCAGGTACTCAACGCCGTCGATGGTGATGGGTTTCGCTTTGGGATGCGGCATAGATCAGCCTCTCAATTCTATGCAGACGCCGGCGGCGGCGCGCCGGGGAAGGAGAGCAGCCCGTCTTTCCAGAGCGCTTCCTGCAGAAAGCCCGGTAAGTTATCGGCGCCGCGGATCACCCGGCCGCCCCACTGCGCCACCAGATTCACTTTTTCATCGCGGGTGCTGTCTTCGCATTCGTCGCGATACTCGCGCTCGCGGATGCGCCGGCGCGGCTTGAATCCGACAAACGAAGCAAACATCGGATCGACGGGCGGCGATTCCTCGTTCCAGTATTCGAACAGGCGCATCACGTCGGGAAACGGAGCGCGGTCGGATTCCGCCGGCGTCCAGCCGCAGTGAGCGGCGAGCCGCGCCCGCATGTAGCTGAAATCGAGCGGTTTGGCGGGACCTTCCTCCGGATCGGCGGGCAGCCGCGAGTGTTGGCTGCGGAGCGCGCTCAATTCGATTACGATTTCATTCAGATCGCAGTATTCGTGGTAGTCGAGAGAGCTTTTGAGGGCGGCGACCGACACGCGTTCCGCGCCTGCATTCGCGAGCGAGTCGGCGATGGCTTTCCAGGCGCGATCGCGCGGCGGCGAGTCATCTTCTTCGAGCAGGTGCTCCACTTGTTCGAACGTGAGCGGCGCGAGCAGATACTCGCGGCCGTCGAACGTCACGCGCTTGAGCTTCATGTCTATATTCGCTTGCAGTACGTTACGCTGTAAGCATGGCGACTACGGTAAACATCAATTTTCGCATCGACGAGCGCAAGCGCTTGGAGCTTGACAAGATCGCGGAAGCGCTCGATCGCGACCGCAGCTACGTGTTGAACGAGGCGGTTGAAGAATATCTCATCGGCTATCGCGCGGAAGCGGCGGCGATCGAAGAAGGACTCGCAGACATTCAGGCGGGCCGCTACAAAGAATATGCTTCGCTCGACGAGCTACGGGAAGAGTTTCGCGGGAAAGCACCCGCGCCGGCCAAGCGTACTCGCACTGCCTTGACGGCGGCGGCCCGGCGGTGACGTACCGCCTGACGCAGCGGGCGAGGAGAAACCTGGATGGCATCCACGAGCGGCTTTCAGCACAGAGCCGAGCGGCGGCGGATCGCGCCATAGATGTTCTGATTCATGCATTGGAACAGGTGGCGCGCTTCCCGCGGTCGGGACGGCCTGGCCGAGTAAATGGGACAAGAGAGATCGTGCGCCCGCCCTTCGTGATCGCGTATCGAATCGACGGAAGTGTCATTGACGTGTTGAGCGTAACGGACGGGCGACGAATTCGTTAACCGCCGGGCCGCGCTGGCCGCCCAGTAAAGAGCAGCCAGCACCGGCGCATTGGTTTAGTTGACGGCGTACAGGTCCATGACGCGGCCGTTCGCAGCCTGGAAATAGGAGAAGTCCACTTCCGGAATCGAATAATCGGCGCGTTTGTTGCCGATGGTGATTTTGGTCACTTTGGCCGCATACAGGTGGATGACGTTGTATTCGTACACCGGCGCGGTTGCGGTGCCGGAATTTTTCGGCTGGTAGGTGTCCACCAGATAGACCTCCACTTGCGGGCCGTAGCCGAGCGCCTGGTTGTTCACCTGATAGGTGGTTCCGGCCGTGAGCGTGTAGGAATAGCTGATCACCACTCCCGCCGTCGCCGCGGTGTCTCCCGACGCGAACGTGTAGACGCCCGACGCCACAGTGTATTGTCCAGCCGTCGGCGTCGCCGCGACTTTTATCAGCGAGATGCCGCTGCCGGCATATTGCACGCCCAGATCGGCCGCGAAGGTTCCGGATGCCGGAGGCGTCACGGTCACGGCGCTGCTTGTTGGAACGGCCGCGAAATTGGGCACAACCGACGTTCCGCCCGTCTCCACGATGTCGGCGAAAAAGATCTGGTTGAACATATTCAGATCTTTGCGGCCCAGACCGAACTTGCCGGTGCCTTTCTTGTCGCCGGCCGCCACGTCATCGGGGAACTGGCTGGCGCCTTTGAGTTCCTTCACTTCGCCCGAGATGTCGATTTGAACATCCTGGATGGTGAAACCCTGCACGGCGGTAGGGTTGACGGCGAGATTCCCGGCGGTCGGATTAATATACAATCGGCCGGCGCCAAATTGAATGTACGAGGACATTACTTCTCCTTTGAGGACAGGTGTTTCCGGCTTTTTGGAAAAAATGCCGGGATGGGAAAACGAAACTGGCGTGACAGCCAGGCGCGAGAGCGGCGAATTAGATGCCGGTTTCGATCGTGAAGGGAACGACGGCGATGCTTTGCACGTCGTCGGGCAGGTTGCCGACGCTCTTCAGCACCTCGCCGTCTATGTAGCAATTCGCTACCAGGCCGCCGAGGGTTTGGGGTTGACCGGGCGGCGGCATGATCGCGGCTTCGACCGAGTCCAGCAGATTATTCAAGAGCGTTCCGGGAACATCGGTTTCCGGGCTGTGCAGGCAATACACCCACAGCACCAGGCGCATGCGCCACTTCGTCTGGCCATAGGAGTTCTGCTCGCTGGCGTGCTCGCTGCCTTCGACGAGATACTGCGCGGGCTGTTGGGACTCGCTGACCTGGTCCCACTGCACGAACTTGCGGCTGGTCGTGACGAAGGCGGGCTGGCCGTCGAGCTGCGCGGTCGCAAGCAACGCCAGCACCGCGTCGCAGATAGTTTCGCGTGGAACGTTCATCTACCGACGACCAGGAAGGCGAGAGTGAGCAGCGCGAGGCCCACCGCGATCAGGTTGACGCGCGTCACGGCGGGCAGCGCCGACAACAGAAACACAATGAACGCCGCTAAGAGCAGGCCGAAATGAAGCATTTGACAAAAACCTCTTTCAGAAAAATCGGAACGTTGTTTTGCGCCTCGAACGCCAGAAAGCCAGCCCAGGCGAGTTTCGCGGCGACGTGCAGAACTTGATCCATGTGAAAACCGTAAATGCCCGCCGATTTGCCGTAGTCGATCGCGGCATGGGCGGCCAGTTCCGCCAGGCCCAGCGCGATGCTGCCCGTTACCAGGGCGACCGCGCCGGCGTGAATCAGCGCATGGGCGAACAAGCAATGCTGCCAAGGGATGCCCGGAAGCGGATGGCGGTGGTCCTTACCGAGCGCGAGGAAATTCCCCTGCAGCGGGTAGTCGCAAAGCGCATGGGCGCACAGCAGCCAGAAGAGTGTATCCATGCCGTGTAAACCTTTTTCTGGGTACCCGGTGTCCGACTCGCCGTAACGAATCGCTTGGGTGTACAGGATTCCCTGGGTTCGTTCAAAGGACAGGACGGCGCAGGCGCCTGCGCTATAACGGATACAGCGAACAACCTCTGTGAGAAATGCAAAGAGCGGGCTTTCAAGAGGGCCCGCTCTTTTTATGCGTTTGGCCGGGCGCTAAAAACCCGCGGCACCACAACTACTAGTCCTTGCTTGAAGTCCACAAGCGCCTAAATAATTGATCTTCATGGCGTTTATCTATGTTGTTTTCAACATTGTGAATGAGAAGTTATACATTGGGAAAACCACTGGATCACTCCGCGACCGGTGGGCAAAACACGTCGAGAGCGCCAAGCTTGGCGTAAAAACTCATTTTCATAACGCGATCCGAAAATACGGCGCGGATAAGTTCCAGATTCAGGAGATCGCCACATGCGACAACCCTGACCAGATGGAGCGAGTTTGGATCATTGCGTTAATGGCGCACGAATCGTTTGGCGGTTATAACCAAACTTGGGGCGGCGAGGGTGGATCAGCCCACGCCGGCCACAAGCACTCCGAAGAAACCAAACGTCTCATCTCCGAGAAGAAAAAGGGGTTCAAGCCTTCAAGAGAAAGTGTCGAGCGGGTCGCAGCCCAACTTAGAGGCAAACCCAAATCTCGTGAGCACATGCAAAAGGTTATCGAAACAAGGAGGCGCCTTGGAATTCGACCAAGCGAAGAACAGAAGCGCCAGCATTCTCAATTCATGACAGGCAGATTCATTGGCGAAAAGAATCCAATGTACGGGGTGAAGCTCACTGGGAAGCTAAATGGTTTCTACGGTCGCAAACATAGTGAGGCCACGAAAGAGCATTGGCGAGAGATAAGAAAAGGCCAAAAACCGTCAGAAGAAACCCGAAAGAAGCAGAGCGAGGCGCATCTCAAGCGTTGGGCCGCGCAGAAAAAACTCGAAAAACTGCGTCCTGTAAACCGCTAATAAAATCCTCTCGCATTTCGTCGCGAGCACTTCTAAGAAACGACCGTTCCGCGACGGGGGGATGCGTCACGCGCTTGGCGAACACCACTTTGTCGCCGATCAAAAAGCGCAACGCCTGTTTGGTGACGGGCACGATCGTATACGGCTCCGTTGTTCCGAACTCGTGAAAACGGCCGTAATAAGCCGGGCCGCCCGCGCCGCGCACGCCGCCAGTGATTTTGCCGGTCGAGCGATTGCTTTTCGCGGGAATCACCTCGATTGAGCGCTTCAGCTTGCCGCTGCGCTGATGCAGCACCTGGCCCGACAGCTTCTCGCTCTGAATCCGTTGCTGCAGGCGCGTGTCGAGCAGGTTCATACGGGCTTCGAGCGCGCTGTATAGTTCCGCCTTGCGGCTGGCTAGCAGCGACGCGAGCACGTCGAGTCGGAATTGAATGGTGATCATTTTACGGCATATTTTCCCGCTGTGATATCACAGTGATAGGCCATTCCTCTTGGAAGCAAAGTGAAAGATAAAATTACCGGGTTCGTCGGAATCGCGGTCGGCCGATGTGAGTACATGAAACAAAGGATCGCTTAAACCCAATGGCAGATATATTCGACGATCCGGACTTTCAGGCGTTTCTTCGCAGAGCCAAGGAACAGATGTTCCCGAAGATGAAGGATTCGGCCATCTCCGTCATGATCTTGGGCGATCCCGACCCCAAGTTATGCATCGAGCTGGGCGCGGCCATTCTCTACGACAAGCCCATTCTGGTGCTGGTTCCCGAAGACGCAAAAGTTCCCGCTAATCTGACGCGGTGCGCCTCGGCGATCATTCAGGGAAACCTCAAAGATCCAAAGACCGCGAAGCGTATGCAGGAGGCAATCGACAAAATTCTTGCTAACGATCTGCGTACCCGGCCTGTCTCCTTGGGCTTCGCGGTCAAGACCGACCCGGCGCATTAAATCGGCACGCCCGGTTTGTAAATCTGAATGATCCGCTCGACTTCGGGCGGGACTTCCCAACTGCGCCACCTGGTGGTGCCGCCGCCTTCGGGCAGCGCGAGCGAATCCTGGTCGATGGTTTTGCGGCGGCGGTAATTCACGCCCACCTGTTTGGTGACCGCTTCGGCGACGTCATAAGGCGTCTCCTCGAAACCGGCCGAATAGGCGACATGCACGTTGCGCAGGCCGCCCACAAATGCGGAAGCAATGAGAATCACGGTGTCGCGTTGATCGTTGAGCGCCCAGCCGAACTGCTGATAGTCGGCGGAACGCGGAATTGTGAACGGCCCGACCGACAGCAGCGCGATATCGACGATCGGGTAATAGCGCAGCATCAATTCCTGTTTGCCGTTCCCGTTGTAGCGCTCGTCGTAATTCTCGACGGAGTTGAGCGAGCCGCGCACCGTGCGGTCGAGCCAGTATTGGCTCGCTCCGGTGATGAGCGATTGCAGAATGGCGTCGTCGGCTGTCTCGGTGGTTTTAATGCCGAGATACAGTTTGACGTCTGCGAGCGTGGTGAGATCGATAGGATTGGCGGCCATGGTTTTCCAAAAAAAGAGCCGGGCTCTCTCAGGAGCATGAGAGCCCGGCTTTGCCTCGGACGGACAATGAGCAAACACCCGAGGCAGTTCGGAGGAAATTACGCGAGCGCCGCGCCGGTGATGACGGCGGTGAGGGAGGGCAGCCGGTGCGCGAGCACTTCATGCACATAGGTGCCATACTCCCAACGCCGTGTCCGGATCGGGTAGAGCAGGGAATAATAGTCGCGCTGTGTCATGATCTCGCGCACATTCCCCAGCCGGCTTTGCGGATAGGGGTTGGTCGAGATGTCGAACAGCATGGTGCCGGGCGGCATCGCCGGATGCAGTTTGATGTCGATGGTTTTCGAGCCGCCCATCGCATATTTCGACAGGTAGCTGACGACCATCGTGCCGCCGACGAGTTTGCCCTGTTGGGCCTGGTCGAGCTGGATGCGGAAGGCCGAGGGATTGCCGCCGGTGCCGGCGAGGATGGCGCGGGAAATCGCGAGCAACTGATCGGCGGGCACGTAGATGGTGTCGACGGTCGCCTGATAGTTGTTCCAGATGTTTTCGAGGATCGTCTCGATTTCGGTGATGGTGCCATCGGAATTAGAGGTCAGCGCAGCCCCTCCGAGGTCCGTATACGTTCCACTGGCGGCGGCATAGGTGAAGAAGCCGTCGAAGGCGAGCGGGTTCGTGGAATTGTCGGTTGAGAGCCCGGTGGCCGCGCCGTTCTGGGTGCCCGTGGCGGCGGCTTTGATCACATAGACGGGAGCATAGGTGATCGCGGCGATCTTGGCGTTAGCCAGAGTCGGAGCGGAAGCGTCGGTGGTGTTCACGTACCAGGCGTAGGCGACGGCGCCTTTGACGGCCGCGCATTTCGCGGTTACCTGGAGCGTGGAGCCGGTGGTCGTGACGACCGACGACATGGCGCTGATCGCGCTGATGCCGCCGTAGACGGTGGTGGTCGTGCCGTCCGCGTTGTTGCGGGTCATGGTGGGCGTCAAGCCGTTCGCGACGGCCGCGGAAGCGCCCTGGAACCGCCAGCCCCACGGGGTGATCGCCACCACCGCGACCGACACGTTGGTGCTCGAAGCCAGGCCAGTGCCAGTCGTCAGCGCGACGGTCGGCGTCGGAGCCGTGCCGAGCTGCAGCGACGTATTGCCGCCGATCAGCATGTCTTCTTCAGACAGCATGATCGCGTGCAGCACCATCGTTTGGCTGTCGGCCATCGGATCGGTGAAGCCTTCGCCGGCGAATTGCCCGGTGAAGGTCGTGAACGTTTCCTGGCCGATCTCTTTGTACGCGGCGGTGTAGTCCTTTTCCTGGAAGCTCAGGAAAGCATTCCGCTGGCCTTCGGCGACGCCAGCGAAATTGTTGGTGGCATTCGGGCTCAGATATGCCTTCCAGTGCGCCGCGGTGCCCACGCCGGCATTCACCTTCCCGACTCGCGGGATCGAGTTGCGGAGCGGCGTGTTTACCGGATAGAGCAGGTAAGCAGGCGGGCGCAGGTCGTAAAAGACCATCCCGAGGGCGGTCGTGATGCCCTGGGTGGTCGCATCTTTGCGGAGCCGGCCAGTCGCGGCCGCCGCCAGGGACGCGTAAGTTCCCTGATCGAGTCTTTCTAAACTCATGGAAGTTCCTTCTCTTGGAAAAAATTCGGTTTCTTGAGGACGGGACAAGCAAAAGCGGCGCTCGTGACGGAGCGCCGCTTCCACTCAAAAGCCAGATAACAAAATCAGTTACTCGGCGATGACCGCGCCGCGCACGGACTTCATTGCTTTGCGGTACTCCTCGCTGACCTGGATCGAGGGCGATCCCTGGGCGCGAAACACCGGCTCGGCGGCCACTTCGCTTTCGGCGCCGGTCCTGCCGTCTTCCGCCTTGGTGACGGCGCGGCCCGTTTGCGAAGCCTTGGGCGCTTCGAGCGTATGGCCCAGCTCATCCATGAAGGCTTTGAACTGGTCCTGCATCCCTTTCAGCACGCCCTGAAACTGATCCTGCATGGCTTTGGCGAGCGCTCCGGCCGCATCCGGCGTGGCGACGGCGGGTTCTGTCTTCTGCACGGCGGCAGCGGAAGCAGCGGCGGCTTTGGCGGCCTTATCGTCCTCGTCGCCATCGCCGCCCATCGCTTTCATGCACTTGTCGATATGCGAGTGCAGGGCGTCGCGATGAGAGTCGGCGAGTTCCTTGGCTTTTTTCAGGTGTTGTAGGACACCGGCCCCTTTTCCGAGGTCGGTACCCGTGTTGTTGGTGGTTTCCACGTGTTGTCCTTCTGCCGGTGTACCGGCGTCCTTTCGGTTTTTGATTTCCCCGGCCGCCCTGGCGAGCAGTCGGGAAGTCTTTCGCAGCGTGGAGGGAGCGGCCAGCGAGACTTCGACCTTCCCGCCGTTCTTGTCCGTTTCCTCCGTCAACTCAGTGGCCTCTTCTTCGGCCATATCGAGAAAAATGCGGCACAATTCCTTCAATTGCGCGAGCAGATCGCCGGGCACTTTGCTCTCGTCCCCTTCGATTTCGGCTTCAAATTCCGCGATGTCCTGGATCCACGCCAACTGGCTGAGCAGCTCGGCGAACTGCGCGACCTGGTACATGCCCTTCTGCGCGAGATCGACCGCGGCTTTGACCAGTTCGAGCGCGTCGGCGCACTTCTTTTCGGCGGTGTCGATGCCGTGCTTCTTCGCGGCGGCTTTGATGCGGCTGAGGACCTTGCCCTTCTCGCCGGCCGGGATGCCTTCGGTCTGACTGAAGCGAGAGAGCGCGTTGCGGATGTGGCTCTTGGTTTTTTCTTCGTCGCCCGGAAACTCAATCGGCAGCTTCCAGGTTTCGGTTTTGTCTTTGTCGCCGACAAAGGCGAAGCAGTGCGCCGGCAGATCCACGCCATCGACGCGCTTGGTCTTGCCCTTCGCTTTCGAGATGAGCGCCGACAGCGTGCCGAAGCCCTCGATCTGCTCCGCCGTCAATTGCGGATCTTCGCCGCGCGCCGCCCGCAGGCATTGCTCGACCGTGATGGGCGGCATCACGCTGATCTCGCGGAGCGAGTTGAGCGGGCGGGCGATCGAATCGATGTCGATGTGCGCCGGTTCGGTCTTTTTGAACTTCCGCATCTCGACCGCGCCGTCGCCGCGGATATAAGCGAAGTGAGCGGTCGGCAGGCAGGGATTATCGACCAGGCTCACTTCGCTCGGGCTGGCGACGTAACGGCCGTTGGCGTCCGGCTTACGCACGTACTTGCCGCCCTGACTGAAACCCGTCAGAACGCCCTCTTCGACGTCGGACCAGGCTTTATCGTCGGTGACCTTGAAGGTCATGAAGACTTCGCGGGATTCGTCGCGAAAGTCGATGTCCAGCCCTTTGCCGACGACCGTAAGGGTGTGCATGAGCCGCAGGTTGCCGCAGCTCTTGCCGCCGGTCGCTTTCTCGAACTCGGCCGACCAGGACTGGAAATAGGGCTTGCTCAGAAAGTAGTCGCAAGTTTCGCCCTCTTTGTCCGGCACCTCGGCCGTCACGATGCCCGACACCTCGCGCTTGGCGGCATCGACCTTGATGAAGGGCACAAACTTCCGGTAGCCCGGCTGATCGAGAACAGCGGAATCCATGGCAAAAAATCCTTTTTTTGGCAAACGTTGAATTAGGAACTAGCGGCCGGCGCGAATGCGTTTCCAAACGCCGGCTTCTTGATCGGAAAGCGTGATGCAGGTCGGACAACCGTCTTGCAGCAACGGGGCTTCGCTCGCGTCGCCATCCGCCAGCACAGCGGCGCAACGGCCGCAGACGATGGATCTGGAGCGTAACGGCGGGTCGATAACGGGCGCGGCGGCCTCGTTATCGACGCTATTCATGACTTTCCGGGAGGGAGCGGAGATTGTTTCAAGTAACTGGCGGCGGTCAACAGGCCGCCGACCAGGGCTGCCTTACCGACCGAGCGCAGGTCCGCATGTGCGGCGTCCTGCACGAGAAACGTAGTGACTGCGGTGGCGGCGCCGCCGATGGCCGCGGCAGACAAGCCGTGTAGCCAAAATTTCAGCGTCTTCATGATCGGGCGCGGCGCTTGACCCGTTGAGCCTGTCAAGCAGATCGCGCATT
>JAICIH010000102.1 GCA_025924475.1 Bryobacteraceae bacterium | reverse complement strand
CGCGAGCTGGTTTGGCGATGCCATATGGAGAAAGCTTTCGGTTTCAGGACGGGGCGATGTCAAGGGTTTAGGCCGCGGAAGGGCCGAAAACATTGGATTTTTGGCTTGTGACTGGGTTTGAGCCAACGAAAGAAATAGACGTGAAACGAACTGTTGATGGAATTGTAAATTGCAATACGATACAACTGAAATTCGCACATGAAAACTCTGTCGTTTCTGATGATTATTTTGCTGTGTCCGTTGGCGCCTTTCCTTCGTGCCCAGGTGGACATGGGCTCCATTCTGGGGACGGTCTCCGACCAGACGGGCGCGATGATTCCTGGAGCCACAGTTACACTCAGCAACGAGGAAACGGGCTTAACGCTCTCCACTGCCACATCCGATGTGGGCGCTTACGTTTTTACTCCCGTGAACATTGGCACTTATACGGTGACCGTGACCAAGCCCGGCTTCCAGAAAGTGGTCCACCCTCATATCAGGATTAGTATCCAGGCGCAGATAAAAGTGGATGTCATGGTGCCGCCCGGAGCAGTGACGGAAATCGTTAACGTGACATCTGCATCTCCTCTATTGCAAACGCAGAACGCCTCTGTGGGCCACGTGGTGGACTCCAAAGCCATCAACGATCTGCCGCTGAACGGGCGAAACTATACATTTTTGGCGCAACTCACGGCAGGCGTCACGCGGGGACAGCCTGAGTTTCGTGGAGTGAATTCCAGCGGGAGTTTCAGCGCCAATGGCACGCGGCCGCAGCAGAATAACTACTTGCTGAATGGAATGGATAACAACAGTAATGCCATCAGCATGACGAATGGCACGGCGTATGTCGTCCAGCCTCCGATAGATGCTATAGAAGAGTTCAAAGTCCAAACGAGCAACTACAATGCGGAGTTCGGTCGTGGTGGCGGCGCGGTCCTGAACGCCAGCATTAAGTCCGGGACAAATCAGCTTCACGGCGATGTGTGGGAATTTCTTCGCAACGATAAGTTAGACGCTGCCGACTTTTTCGAAAATGCCAACGGCCTATCCAAAGGAAAGTTCCGCCGGAACCAGTTCGGGTTCACGGCGGGCGGACCGCTCTACATTCCAAAGCTGTACAACGGACGGAATAAGACGTTTTGGTTCGTCGACTATGAAGGAACACAAGTGCGGCAAGGAAGTCCATTTATCAGCACCGTTCCGACAATGGCAGAACGTAACAGCGGATATACCAACTTCGCCGATTTGATCGCCGGCCAGAGCGGTACGGAGAAGGACGTATTAGGCCGAATCTTTCCGGTAGGTACGATCTTTGACCCATCTACTACTCGTCAGATAGCCGCCCGTCAACAAGATCCGGTAACCGGCCTGGTGTCCACCGCCAACGGCTATGTGCGCGATCCGTTCTACGGAGGATCGCTAACGGGCGTGACGAACTTCACGACGCCCGGAGCGCAGAGTCTGCTGAACAGAATTCCTTTGATTCGGCTGGACCCGAACGCTATGCGGCTCCTGAGTCTTCTCCCTGCGCCGACAAAGGCATCTCTTTTCGAGAACTACGCGAGCAACCCGGTCATCCGGTCCTTCGGCAAGTCATTCGATACACGCGTGGATCAGGATTTCGGGGATCGCGACCGAATGTTTGGCGTCGTCAATTTCAACGACTATCCGGCATTTATCCCCGGCCCATTCCCGGGTATTGCGGACGGCGGCAGTGTGAATCAGGGAGATCAGACATCCATCGCAGTCAATGCCGTCTTGAGCGAAACTCACGTCTTTTCACCCTCCACGGTCAACGAGGCGCGCGTTGGATACAGCAGGCTGCATTGGAGCCGTCCTCAACCGTTTGCAAACACCATGGGGATTCCCGATGAGTACGGAATCGCAGGCATTCCGCAGTTCCCGGGAAATGGAGGATTGCCCAACTTTAGTATCACCGGTTTGACAAGCTTCGGCAGCAGCACATTTAAGCCGTCTGAGCGGTGGGATCAGACTATTCAATTCTCCGACAACGTAACAAAGATTCTTGGCGCCCATACAGTGAAAGGCGGTTTCCAGTTTGAACATCTTAAGTTTCCTTCGATAGGCACCTCGGCCCCTCATGGCGCCTTTAGCTATACCGGCGCGTTCACCGATGTCCCGAATTTGAATAGCGGCAATACCGGACGCGCACAATTTCTTTTAAGCCAATCGGCGCTACCGCTCCGGGCGCTGTGAACAACCTCGGCGGAGCGAGCAGCGTAAACGCCTCGAATATTTCAACTGTCGACAATCGACGTAACTATTACTCCTGGTACATCCAGGATGACTGGAAAGCTACCTCGAAGCTGACGCTAAACCTTGGCCTCCGGTGGGAATATTTCCAGCCCATCGTCGAGCATTACAACGCGCAAGCGAACTTCCTTCCGGCAATGGGTTTTACAGGAGCGCAATTTCTCGTCCCCAGTCAGAGACAAGATCTCGTTCTTTCCCAGGCCATTCTGAATGCCATGGCAAAAGATGGTATTACGGTCGTCCGCACTGATAATAAATCGCTCCTGAACGCGCAATCCACGAACTTTGCTCCACGAATTGGGATTGCCTATCAACCAATGAACAAATTAGTAGTCCGTGCCGGATATGGAATTTTTTACGGCGGCTTTGAGAACATCGGCGGAAGCCCCGGCCTGGGATCCAATTATCCGTTTCAATACGGGCTCGGGTTTTCGGCGCCGAGCCCGACGCTCCCGATTACGGCGGATAACTCGATCGGCTTGTTAGAAAACGGACTCTCGAACGTGCCGCTGGATCCGGCGTTCGTGAAGCCGTCGGGCGTCAGTTTCGTCGGACAGCAGTCGCAATTCCTTACTCCTTACACCCAGCGCGCTAACTTCACCCTGCAGGTACAGCTCACTCAAAACCAATTCTTTGAGATCGGTTATGTGGGTTCCTGGACCCGGCACATACAATCGACAGTGCCTTCCAATCCCATTACGCAGCTTCTGCCTCCGGGAACGAATACGCAAACAGCGCGCGCCTTCCCGGACTTTGGGCCTGGGGGTTCATTCCTCACAGAACAGGCGAACAGCAACTACAATTCGCTTCAAACTACATTTGAGCGCCGTTTTAGTAATGGCCTTAGCTTATTGGCGAACTTTACTTATGCAAAGACTCTGACGGATGCACGTGACCCTTTGTTCGGTGGAAACGATCAGGGCTATCGTGCGCCCTGGATTCCTGGTTTCGGAATTCAAGGCGATTATCAGCTCGCGAATTTTGATATAGGAAAAGCATTCAAGTTTAGCGGCACTTACGAACTTCCATTCGGCCCGGGCAAGCGCTTTGCCTCCAATCTGCATGGCCTGGCAGGTCAGATCTTGGGAGGCTGGAGCATGAACTGGATCCTTACCCTTCAGGATGGCCCGCCAATGACAATTCCTTGCAGTGTTACTACGGCGGCTGGTTCCGGATGCTACGCTTTATTCGTCCCCGGCGAAGATCCGAATGGCGGCTCGCATAATGTCAACCAGTGGCTGAATCCGAAGGCTTTCGCGAATCCGGCCGCTGTTACCGTCGCCGGTCAAACGGATTTTGCGCCCCTCGGTGGGCAGGAATCGCAAGTGCGGGCGCCTGGGCTTCAGCGCTTTGACTTCTCGACATTCAAGCAGTTTAGAATTTCGGAGAAGACTCGATTGGAGTTCCGCGCGGAGTTTTTCAATCTGCCGAACCATGCCGCGTTCGCTGCCCCCGGATTTACGAATTTCGGTGTTCCTTCCGCGCCAGGATCTTTAGACTTCACCAACACCAAAAACTTCGGCAAAATCACGCAGACGCTGGACAATCCTAACGACCCACGCCAAATCCAATTTGGACTGAAATTATACTTTTAGATACTTACGTCGAAAATGTTTGTCGAAGAAAGCCATCCGCTTTCAGCAATCAGCGTTCAGCTTAATTCGGTGCGCGCTTCGCGCGGCGGTTTGAGGTCCCTCCCTGACGGTCAGGGTTCTTTTGAACTGGTCTTCCCAAGGATTTCAACTATGTTCGGCTGGACTTTTAGCTCAAGCCCATGCACCATTTGATCGCCTAACACACGATGCCTTTTTTAATGCTTCGCTACAGCAAGACGTTTTTGGCGATTTTAATCCTGGCTCTTCCCATTTGGGGAGAGGACAAGCAATCACTGTTTTCCTTTGGCGTTATTGCAGACATTCAATATGCCGATCAGGATACCCACGGATTACGGCACTATCGCGAATCCATGGAAAAGCTTCAAGAGTGTTCCGCGGCGCTCAATGCAAAGAAATTAGCGTTTGTCATTCAGCTCGGCGACTTGGTGGATGGCGGGATAGACAATCTGGATAGGATCTTGCCCGTTTTCGATCAGATACGCGCACCGAAATACCACGTGCTGGGCAACCACGACTTCTGTGCGGAGCGCAGTGTCTTATTGAAGCGGCTGAACATGCCGGCCGCCTACTATCAGTTCTCCGAACCCGGCTGGAGATTCGCTGTGTTGGATGGAATGAACGTCAGTGTAGCCGGCCGTTGGCCGCAAGGCAGCGACAATCTCCGGAACGGAAGAAGGATACTTGCCGATCTGAAGCGGGAGCATGCCCCGAATGCGCAGATTTGGAATGGAGCTATTGGTGAAGACAGCGGCAGTGGCTGGCAAAGCTGCTGTCCGATGCCGATGTGCAAAAGGAACGTGTGATTGTGTTCGCGCATTTTCCTGCCTTACCGGCGTCCTGCCGATCGAACCATCTCCTTTGGGACCATCAGAAGATTGTAAAGCTGCTCGAAGCACATTCGTCTGTGAAAGCCTTCTTGAACGGTCACGACCATAACGGCGGATATGGCCAGCAAGCCGGAATCCACTACGTTACATTCCCCGCGATGGTGGAACATCCGGCCGCGGAGAGTTGCAACGTGGTGAGCGTTTTTCAAAATCGGCTGGAGATCCAATCCGCGATTGAAAATTCTGGCCGCCCGAATTCGCCTCGTGTGCTGAAGCTTGCGAACAATTGACCAACCGGCTCCGTTGAAAGTCAGGATACGGGACGGGCAAACCGCTCCCTCTGGTCGCGGCTCAGCTTCGCTTACACTTGGGCGAGCTCGATGAGCTCGTCCGGCTTCGATGGAAAGCGCAGTAATTCGCCCTCGACCGTTTCGGCACTGTTTCCGTTGCGCTTCAGCACCACGCTTCTTCTCTGCCAAGGGTTCGCGATTCGGCATTCCGCGCCCGCAAGCGACCGAAGCTGGACCTGCGCCACCGCGCCGTTCTCGAATCTTGCCTGCACCAGGAATCCGCCGCGCGCAAGCAACTGGAAGCTCCCGTTCCAGTCCTTCGGCCAGGCTGCAAACAACCGGATCACCGGCTCGCCGCCGGGCTCAGCGGGCGCGCTCTGCAGCAGAGCGATGTGCAGCGCCTCCGCCGCGCGTCCCAGGCGTTGCGCATCCAGGGCCTGCGGACCTTCCCGCAGAGTCATCCGGTTCGCGAGCACACCGCCGTTCCGATACGCCGTGCTGCGCTCCGGCCTGATTGCGCGAATCTGATTCGGGATCAGGTAGCGCACTGCCTCCGGCCGGCCGAGAGTCGCTCCGGCAATTGCCAGCTTCGAGAGTACGGATACCGGCGTGTCTGCATTGATTCCCTTCGAGAAATACGAATCGAAGGTCTTGTTGGCAAGCGCCAGAGTCTCCGCCCGCGGTGCGCCCGCATTGCACAGATCGAAGAACCATTGCGGCAGGCTGTTGGGGTCCGGCAAAACGCCCCGTCCCGCCTTCACTGCGGGTTGCCGCCCGCGCGCAAACACCTCCGGACCCTTGTACTCAGCCGGCTTCAGGGCGTCCGGATCGTTCGTCGTCGGAAGCTCGGCCAGGTCGCGCAGGAATCCAGCCCACACCGGGCGCATGTCCATATCCATTTCAAGCAGTTCCGAAGCGCGAAGCAGCGCCGCAAACGCGCCGCGCATTGCAGACAGGTCTTCATCCGTATCGCGCGCGCCCCACACGGACTCGTTGCTGTTTGCGTAGCGTATGTGAAACTTTCCGTCCGCTTCTTTTTCCACGTTCGGATGATTGCGATAAAACTCCGCCGCCGCTCGCAGCATCGGGTACGCTCTTTCTCGAAGCCAGGCCCGGTCCTGTGTGAACTCAAAGCGCCGCCAGTACAGATACGCGATCTTCGCCGTCGTCCCGAAAATATGGCTCACGTTGCCGTACGGCCCGGACCCACGCTCCGTAATGACCCAGCGGCCTTTCACCCACTTTCCGTCCGCGATCCAATTCCATCGGCTCGAATGCGGATGCTTCGTCTCCGCGTAGCTGCGGAACCGTTCCGATCTCTCGGCCCACGGCTTCCGCATCAGGTACAGCTCCCGCATCTCGCTCGCTACGTCCTCGGGCAGCTTCTCCAATCCATCGAAGTACACCGTCTCCGGAATGTACATTCCTTGCGCGCCCCACTGCTGACGCGCCGCCACCGAACACGCCTCCAGCATGCCCGAGTACATGTCGAAAAACGGATTCAGCAGGTCCAGCCGGTTCGCGGTGAACAGCGCCTCGTAATAACAGCTCGTATTGGCAAACCAATGCTGCGCGCCCCATGTGCGCAGGTCCCCGCCCGTGTTCCAGAGCATGCCATTGAACTTCGGCGGGTACTTGCCTCGTGAGCTCGCGCCCATCACGTACAGAAAATAGTGATAGTTCGTCTCAATCAGCCTGGCGGTTCCATCCGGGCTCTCGAGTTTGACCGACCCGAGCTTCCAGAACCGGCGCCACCACTCGCTCGTTTCCGACTTCAAGCCGGCATAGCCTTTCGCGGCGGCCGCATCTATCTGGTCCAATGCTTCGCGAACGACATCGGCGCCCCGATCGAACGAGCTCGCACTCGAAATCAGGATCGTACTCGGACGCCCGCCGATGTGCGCGGTCAGCCGCACGTCCGTTTCATTCACAATTTCCGCCTTCGCCGCCTGTCCTTCCAACGCGATCGCGACCGCAGACTTGTTGTAGTAATCGTCTTCCGTAAATTCCTGTGTGAGAATGATCCGCTCACCTTCGAGCCGTAGCCGGCATTTTGCCAAGTGGCTTCGAGTCTGGACTGCCGCGATGTGTTCTCGCGCAAACGTCTCGAGCTCTCCTCCGAAGTACTGCGAAGCCTTGCGCAGCATGCGCAGCCTGATTTCTATGGGCCTCGACGCGGGCCCTGCACCTGGTGTGTGAACCTGGGCCGCAATCACGTCCCTTTCAGGCGACGCAATCATTTCGACCGACGTCTGGTTTCCGGCGAGCGACATCACCCCTTCGTACACGGAAAGCCGCTGCTTGAACGCAGGCGCTACGAAAACCTCATTCTGCGATGCGCCGAAATCGATCTCGACGTATGCGCACCCGCCGCAGTAATCGTTGTGCCGCTCTATGAAGCTATTGCTGTAGCTGTTGTTCGCGTAGACATCCGCCCGGTTGATCTGTAGCCGGACCTCACTGGGCGCCGTCCACACCAGCGTGCCCATCCGCCCGTTGCCCACCGGCATGCCTTCTTCGCTCCGCGCGACAGGATGATCATAAATAAGATCGGCGCGCGAAATCCGTGTCCGTAATTCGGCATCGCCTGGCTGCGATTCACGCGGCGCCTGAGCTGCTCCGAGAGCCTCTTCCGCTACAGCGAGCGTCGTCAGGCCCGCCAGGAAATCGCGACGTGAATGACTCAAATGTATGCTCCTGCTCCCTTGCTCCATTTCAATGTTTTGCCGATTTAGCGGCGCGGATCTCGACATAATTTTTTGCTTAAGTAAATGAATCTTGCCGCCCGTTCTCATCCGTGGGATGATGGGCATTCGCTTGAATTTGAGACACTGTCCCAATTCTAAGGAGACACCATGCGTTTGTCGAGATCGTTAGCACGAAAACTGGTGCGTTCCGGTGGCGTGTGTCTGGCTGTATTGGCCGGATGGACGCTGCTGGATCGCATTGTCTTGGCGCCGGCGGCTGGCCAGGCGACCCCGGCCGGCGGTGGAACGCCGCCGCCTGCGACGCGACGGCGGCCGGTGATGACGCCGTACGCCCAGTCCAAGCTGGCGGCCATGCGCGCGCCGCTCGATCGGATAACGCCAGTGACCGACGAGATGCTGCGCAATCCTCCGCCTGGCGACTGGCTACAGTGGCGCCGCACGTACGACGGCTGGGCGTACAGCCCGCTGACGCAGATCAATCGCAACACCGTGAAAAATCTGAAGGTCGCGTGGACGTGGAGCATGGCTTCGCCCGAGGACGCCGTCAACGAGTTCACGCCGCTGGTACACGACGGCATCCTGTTCTTGTGGAACTTCGGCGATACGATTCAGGCGCTCGACGCCAAGACCGGCACGCTGCTCTGGCAATACGTCCATGAGTTGCCGAGCGACTATCCGAAGCTGCCGGGCTTCTACCGGACGAAGCGAAGCCTGGCGATTGGCGGCAACAAGCTCATCGTGCCAACGATCGACATGCACCTCATTGCGCTGGACGTCAAGACCGGGAAGAAGGTGTGGGACGTCGTTACCGATGACTACAAGAGCGAGCGCACGTACAACAGCGGTCCGCTGGTCGTGAAAGACAAGGTGCTCGTCGGGGCGGGCAACTGCTCGCCGGGGAGCGCCAATCTGGAACGAGGTAAAAAGGCAGGCTATTTCCCGCCGGGCGGATGCTTCATCACCGGTCACGATCTCGAGACGGGAAAGGAACTGTGGCGGTTCAACACGGTCGCGCACGCTAACGAGCCGGGCGGCGACACTTGGAACAATCTGCCGGACGAAAAGCGCGGCGGCTCTGCCATTTGGGAGGTTGGGCAGTACGACCCGGAGCTGAATCTGACGTATTGGGGCACGGGCTCGCCTTCGCCGTGGTCGACGGTGACCCGCGGGACCTTCGGAGCCAAGGGGCTCTACATGAACTCCACGCTGGCGATTAATCCCGACACGGGCAAGCTCGTCTGGTATTACCAGCACATCGGGGCCGATCCGTATGACCAGGATTATGCCTTCGAGCACATCATCGCGCCGGTGACCGTGCGGGGAGAGCGCCACAAGGCCGTGATCACGGTGGGAAAGCCAGGAATTTTCGAGGCGGTGGATGCCGCGACCGGCAAGTTCCTGTTCGCGGTCGATCCAGGCGCGCAGAACGTCGCCACTGCGATCGATCCGGTGACGGGGGTCAAGACGCTGCTGCCTGAACCGCCGCCGGATGGTGTGACTCGCTGCCCGGGCAACATCGGCGCCAGAAATTTTCCTGCCGGCGCGTACGATCCATCGACGAACCGGTATTACCTGCCGATCAACGACTCGTGTATGGGAAAAATGGGCGACACGCCGGCCCGCTTCCTGGCGCTGGATCTATCTACGCACGAGTTTGCGTGGGATATTCGCACGCGCGTTCCGCAATCGTCGGGCGTACTCACGACCGCGGGAGGTCTGGTGTTTTCGGCAACGCCGGATCGTTATTTCCGCGCATTCGACGACCGCGACGGCAAGGTGCTGTGGGAGAGCGGGCGCCTGAACGATATCCCAAACGCTTTTCCGATCACCTATATGGTGGACGGGAAGGAGTACATTGCTATGCCGGTGGGGAACCCCGGGCTGCAGGGTAACAGCGCGTTGTTCACCGCGCCTGAGTATGCGGCGGTGAAGGGTTCGTCATCGTCGGTGTTGTGGGTTTGGGAGCTGCCTTGAGGACGTTGCGGCGGTAACCAACCGCCGCGCAGGATGCCATCCTGCCCCACCCGGCACGGAGTGATACGCTACCCAGTGCGCGATGCCGAAGACTGTATTTGATGTGTGTGTGGTGGGCAGCGGGCCTGGTGGCGGGATCGCCAGCTATGTCTTGACGCAGGCGGGCCTGAAAGTAGTTCTGCTGGAAGCCGGCCCACAGCTCCGCGCTGGAGTTGACTATGGCTACCACCGGTCGCCGATGCAGTGGTTGCAGCACGGCTTGCAGCACAATCAATGGACGCCCGAGGAGAGCTTATTTCGCGACCGCGGCGAGCGCAACCATTTCACTCCGGTGGGTGATCGCCCCGGCCATGGCTGGCTCAAGGCGCTGGGCGGCCGTTCCCTCTGCTGGGCGGGGCACAGCCTGCGCTTCGGCCCGCTCGATTTTCGGACTTGGCCTATTTCGTACGAGGAAGTCGCGCCATACTACAGCAAAGCCGAGCGGTTCATGGGCGTCTACGGCTACAAGGATGGCTTGACGAACATGCCCGATGGCGAGTTCCTGAAGCCAGTGCCGATGCGCTGCCCGGATTATATGTTGAAGCGCGGCGTCGAGAAGCTGAAAGCCAAGGGACGGCGCGCCGAATACGTCGCACAACGTAAGGCGATGGCGACCGAGCCGCACTCTTCCGGCCGGAACTTGTGCCACTATTGCGGCAAATGTGGCAACTGCTGTGTCGATGCTAAGTACACTTCGGCGAATACTCCGATTCCTCGCGCGCTGAAGACGGGCAATTTGACGCTGCTCACCAACTCCACAATGACCCGGCTGTTGCTCGAGCCGGATGGGAATCGCATCACCGGCGTGGAGTATAGAGATGAAGCAGACCGCACGCAGCGGATCGAGTGCCGCGCGCTCGTGATGGCTTGCAACTCGATCGAGACACCGCGTCACCTGTTGGCGAATACTACTCGCCGTTTTCCGCGCGGCCTGGGAAACGGAAGCGGGCAAATCGGAAAGAATTTGACCAGTCATTTCAATATCAGCGTGGTGGGTTGGTTCCCGGAACTCGTCGGCCGCGACGCATCGAATGACGATGGTACGGGCTACTGGCACGGGTTGCTCACCGGCCTGTATTGGGACGAGCCGCATCCTCACTTTGAACGCACCTATCAGGTACAGGTTGGGTCGGGCTACGCGCCGACGCGTCTGGCTGTTACGCAGCTGCCTGGGTACGGGGCGAGCTTGAAAAGGCAGTTGCGGGAGATCAATTCGACACATGCGCTGATGAATATGCAGGGGGTGACGCGCATCTCGCCCCAAAAGTTTGTCGATTTGGACCCGAATATAACGGACCGCTTCGGAGTGCCGCTCTCTCGCGTGCATTTGCACTATGAGCAGAGCGATTTGGCCATGGCGCAGGATTGCAACGATCGGTGCATCGAGATCATCGAAGCCGCCGGCGGCAAAGTCGTCAGCGCGCCGGGTAGAGTCCGGGTCGAGGATCTCGTCATCGATCTGAACCATTGGGTCGGTACGGTGCGCATGGGCGACGATCCGCGTACGGCTCCTTTAGACCGGTGGGGCCGGAGTCATGAGATTCCGAATCTGTTTGTGGGCGATGCTTCGGTGTTCTCCGACTACCCGGAGAAGAATCCGACACTGACGAATATTACGCTGTCCTGGCGCATGAGTGAGCACCTGGCCGAATTGGCAAAGCGAGGAGAACTATCGTGATGGAACGGCGCGAGTTGTTCAAAATCCTGGGCGCGACGGCTGTCGCCGCGGAATTGGGACTGGCGCAGCATCTGCATGAAACGATACCTGCAGAAACGTATACGGCACGCGCGTTCCGTCCGGAGCAACTGGCTATGCTCAACCAGCTTTGTGAGGTCATTCTGCCTTCGGATGAGGAATCTCCGGGCGCAGGCCGAGCGAACGTAGCGCTCTATTTGGACATGTTCGTCTCTTTTCGTGGCCGCGAGATGAAGCAGTTGTTTGAAGAAGGGGTGGCGCTGGTGGATTCGCGCTCCCGCGCTCAATTCCAGAAGCCGTTTCCAGAACTCGCAGCGAGCGAGCAAGATGCCATTGTGGCGCAGCTAGCGGCGAGCGAGCAGAATCGGGATGATGCTGGAGGCCGGTTTTTCCGGGTGCTGAAAATACAGACCGTCCTTGGGTATCATTACTCCGACATCGGCCAGCGCCAGTATATGCATTATCGTGGCAATACTGCGGTTGCCGAGTTTCCGGGGTGCCAGCATGAGGGGCACCACGCGAGTTAGGGCAAGTTGGTCAACCGCTCGGTTACGGGGTGAGGAAAAAATTAGGTACAGACAGCCGCGCCTGCTTGGACGGCGATTGTATTTTGTGAGCTTGCGGAACGGCGCCATTTTGAACGCGCACGACGGGTACCAAACACCCTGTGCGCTTCAGTCAGTCCCTAATTTTTTCGCAGTCCGTTGCGGCGAGTGGCTCAGAAAGTTAGCAGATCTGTATCGTTGTTATTCCGAGCAGGTCGCTGAATTTTTGGATTTTTGAGCCGATGTGGCCTATGCCGATGGCGCAGTGGTGCGCGGGGCCTTGCGAGTTCCATGCTTCGATGAAGTCGCGCGCGCTCAGGGGGAAGCGGTAACGACTGTTGGTGTTTCCGATCTCCAGGATGGGACCGGGGACCGACTCGGCTTGCGCGGTCAGGAGTTTGAGGCTGCCGGCATTTTCCACTACGGACAGCAGCGTTACCGGACCGTGCTTCACCGACATTTCCACGGACAGGCCGCGACCCATTTTTCCGTGGTAGACCGGCAGCGGGCGCACGCGGATTTTGCCTTCCGCGATGGCTAAATGCCCGGGACCGTCGTGACCCATCAGGATCACATCGTCTTTGAAATCGGTGGCATAAAACTCGGTAAAGGAGCCGCCTGCGCCGAAGGCGTCCATGATTTTCATCGCCTGGGCGTTCTTTACTTCGTATTCGCCGGCTACCGGGATGCCGCGAGCCGTGAGCAAGCTCGTTCCCAAAATGATGGAGGGGATGACGGCTTCGTCACCGGAGTAATAATAAGCCAGCGAACCCAGACGGTGGCGCGCCACGAGACGATCGAGGGCGACGGAAGTTTTGGCCGCGCACGCCAGCTCATCGGCGGAACAATCTGCTTGCACGTCGAAGGCTTCGCGGAATTGGGCCACCCGGCCTTCGACTTCCACTGCTGAGACTTCCCCGCATAAAGAGGTGAGCTCATTTACCTCGATCATTTCGATGTGCCCGCCAAATGTGGCGCATTGCAGCGTCAGGTCGGTGTACACATCGAGCATGCCGCCATAGTAGTGGCCCATTAAGCCCAGCCGATTGTGCTCCATAGTCCGGACCACCTGAGCGGCATCCAGCCATTCCTGAATTTCCTTCCAAGCTATGGTGTCGTTTTCCAGCAGTCCGGTAATTTGCCGAAAGGGAACGCTGCAGCGATGGAATACGTTGGCGATTTCCGGCACCGGACAGCTCTGGCACCATGCCAGCCACTCGCCGGTCATTTTTTGACGATCTTGCCGTGCGTTGAACGAGCTGTAATCGAGGGCTTCCCCGGGAGACAGGTTTAAGACAATCACCGGGACTTTGGCGCGCCGCACTACTGGCAGGACGGTAGAGGATAGCGCGTAGGTTGTGACATAGAGAAAGATAAGATCCACATCCGCGCGCCGGAAGGCGTGTCCCGCCTCCGACGCTTTTTCGGGCGTGTCGATCATGCCGAGGTTGATTACCTCGATGTCGTTCCGCTGCAAGCGATGGGCAACGCGGTCTACATACTCGTTCAGGCGAGGAAGCAAGCCGGGGAACTGGTCCCAATAGGAATGGAGTCCGACCGAGAACAATCCGACTCGCAGCATAGTCCGACCACGATTATGTTTTCAGTTGGGATGTTAGGCAACGGAAGGCGAGCGGCTGGAGGAATTTTCACATTGTAAAAAGAATTGTTGGATGCTGACGGGCTTGCTCGCAGTTGTGCGTGGATTCGTGGAGCCAGCGATTTTTATAGTATAAAAGCGATGCGAAACGCTTCCGAACGCTATATGTGCCAAGCGATAACGCGGGCATGCGACGTTTTGGAGTGCTTTCGCGAGGCGGAACATCCGCTTCGACTGAAAGAGATCGCTCGCAGGACCGGCCTGAGCCTGGCGACCGCTTTTCGTATCGTTTTCACGCTGGAGCAGCGCGGGATGATCTTGCGCACGGGCGAGCGGGAATATTCGCTGAACCTGAAGCTTCCGCAGCGCAGAAAGTACCGGCTCGGATTCGCCGGACAAAGCCAGGAGTTCGCCTTTTCCCGCACGGTTGCCGAGAGCATTGCGGCGGCGGCCAAGCGGTCGGATATCGAGTTGATTAGCTTGGACAACAAGTATAGTCCGAAGGCTGCTTTGCGGAACGCCGAATTTCTGATCCGGGAAGGTGTGGAACTGGTTATCGAATTCCAGACGGACGAGCATGTGGCGCCGGTCATCTCCTCGAAATTTCTGGAGGCGAAGATTCCGATTGTGGCGCTGGAAATTCCGCATCCGGGAGCCATTTATTATGGAGCCAATAACTATGACGCGGGGTTGATGGGCGGCCGATTTCTTGGCCGCTGGGCCAAAAAGTATTGGGAAGGCCAAGTGGACGATGTGCTCCTGCTGGCGCTTCCGATGGCCGGTTCGCTTCCGCGGTCGCGGTTGACGGGAACGGTAGCCGGTATTCGGGATATTCTCCCAGCGGTCAGCGATTCACAAATTGTGTGGCTGGATGGGCGCGGCCAATATGGCCATAGCGTGGAAGCGGTGCGGAAATATTTGCGGCGGAGTCGAAGCCGGAAGGCTTTGGTGGCAGCGATCAACGATCCGAGTGCGCTCGGGGCGCTGCGGGCATTCGAGGAGGCAGGCGCCGCGGAATCCTGTGTCGTGATGGGCCAAAATGCATCAGCCGAAGCACGTGCGGAACTCAGAAAGCCGGGAACGCGCCTAATCGGATCGGTGGCGTATTTTCCGGAGCGCTATGGCGATGAAGTGATTCCGCTGTGTCTGGATGTTTTGCAGCGCAAGCCGACTCCGCCGGCGGTTTTCGTCCGGCATGAGCTTGTAACAAAAGAGAACGTAAACCGCCTCTATCCTAATGACGCCCTGATCGCGCCGGGCGAGTTGGAACAGTTGTTGTTGAAGTCATGAAGGGCTCCCTTGAATCCAAGCGTCGAGACGAGCCTCGACGCGGCACGCATGAGTGCGTGCGCTACATTCTGCTAATTGGCATTTTGGTGCATTGTGCCAGCGCGCAACGAGTTCAGATAGCTTGGCAGAGCGTCGAGAGAGTCTCGCGATCGACTCCAACGCTCCAAGTAGTCGTGAACCCACCGTTACGGCGGTCGTCTTCGGTGCATGACCGCGCTTTTGAGGAACTGCGGAAACTTGGCGCAGACTATGTGCGCTTCGTTCCCTGGCTGCCGTATCCGAAGCTCGGCGTGGCGGAACTTGAACCGCCGACCGCGGAAAGGACGTTTTGGGACTTTAGCCTGATCGATCCGATTACGATCGACTTCCTGAACGCCACAAAGGGGCATTCGGTAGTGCTTAACTTCAGCACAATTCCAGCGTGGATGTTTAAGACGGAGAAGCCGGTGGCGTATCCGGAAGATCCGAACCAGGTGACGTGGAACTACACGCAAGGCACGCAACTGCGAGACCCTTCCCATAAAGAACTGGCGGATTACTACCGGCGGCTGGTGAGCTGGTATGTCAAGGGCGGCTTCACAGACGAGTTGGGAAAGCGGCATGAATCCGGCCATCACTTCAAGATCGGTTACTGGGAGGTACTGAACGAGCCGGATCTCGAGCACCATACGACTCCGGAGCAGTACACCGAGCGATACGATGCGATTGTTTCCGCCATAAAAACTGTCGTGCCCGAGACAAAATTCGTGGGCATCAGCGTGGCCTACCCGTCGAAGGATCCGCGGATGTTCGAGTATTTTCTCAACCCGAAAAATCATGCGCCAGGTATTCTGCTCGACATGATTTCTTATCACTTCTATGCCGCGCCGGCCGCGAGCGAAACGCCTGATGTTCAGCAGTACACGTTCTTCGATCAGGCAGACGGGTTTCTGAATACGGTGCGCTATGTGGAGGAGATCCGAAAACGTTTGTCGCCTCTTACCCGAACGGCAATCAACGAAATCGGTTCGATTTCAGCCGACGATACCATGCAGTCCAAACCTGGGCACGTAACAAAGCCAATACCCGATTCGTACTGGAATCTTTCGGGCGCGACGTATGCGTATCTCTTCGGACAACTGGCTGGCCTTGGCATCGAGGTGATTGGCGAATCGCAGCTCATGGGGTATCCGACTCAATTTCCCAGCGTTTCCATGCTGGATTGGAACAGCGGGGCGCCGAACGCGCGATTTCGGGTGTTGGAGTTGCTGAAGAAGAGCTTTTTGCCGGGCGTGAAGCTTGTGCGGACGCAGGTGGAAGGCGCCGAGATTTACGGGCTCGGATTTATTAGCCAGGACGGCAGCCGCAAATTACTGCTGGTGAATAAGCGGGACAAAGATATCGAT
>JAICIH010000101.1 GCA_025924475.1 Bryobacteraceae bacterium | reverse complement strand
TACAGCCCTATCCTGATCTCCGCTTCGACGCGAAACATCCCAACATCCGAGGCAAGAACCGTGTGCGTTAGCAGCGCCCGCACGGGTCTGTGCGGGGGGCGGTCAGTAATGGCCGTCCCTACCGCGACCGGCCGACGTCCTCGTCGGCCTCCTGAATTGTGCTGCAAACAGAAAAGCCGTCCAGCCCGCTACAACGTCCGCGAACGCCCGCAAATCAACGACAACAACTCATTCCGCGTCTCTTTGTTATCCCGAAACGCACCGAGCATAGCGCTGGTAATCGCGCCCGAATGCTGCTTCTCCACCCCGCGCATCATCATGCAGAAATGCCGCGCTTCGCAGATGACAGCGACGCCTTTCGGCTGAATCAGTTTCTGCACGGTCTCCGCCACTTCCTGCGTGAGTCGCTCCTGGATCTGCAGCCGGCGCGCAAACACATCCACAATCCGCGGCAGCTTGCTTAAGCCGATCACTTTCTTGTCGGGTAAATAGGCCACGTGAATCTTGCCGAAAAACGGCAGCATGTGATGCTCGCACATGCTGAAAAATTCGATATCGCGTACGATCACCACTTCGTCGTACTTCACATCGAACAGCGCGCCGTTGACGATTTCATCCACATTCGCGGTATATCCGCTGGTGAGATAGCGCAGCGCTTTTTCGACGCGCATTGGCGTGTTGACCAGACCCTCGCGCTCCGGATCCTCGCCCAATTCCGCCAACACATCCCGCATACGAGAGGCGATCACGCCCTGCGGCGGCTTGCGCTTGATCTCGATAACGGGACTCTTCTTCACAGAAGCTTTTAATTTAGACATATCTCGCAACTATTGCGGCCGGTTTCTTCGATGCGCACCCGCTCGAGCCGTGCCGCGTTCTCTCCCATATGTTCGCGCCAATTTTGCCCCAACAGATCCGCCACTACTTGTGTGACGTTTTCCGTGGTCGGAACCAAACGCGCAAACTGCCCCACATCCACATTGATGTACCGGTTACGAAAAAGGCGCAGGATCTTACCGGCAACCAGCTCGTCCAGGCGCGAAAGAGGCAAAATCAGCCCGGAAACGGTATCCGGCTCACCGGCCACCGTTACCTCTAGTACGTAATTGTGCCCGTGCCCGAACGGATTGTTGCATTTACCGAATAAACGCTGGTTTTCTTCGGGACTCAATGACGGCGCATCCAGACGGTGGGAAGCCGAGAAACGATAGCGCCGCGTCAACGTGGTCATCGCGTCACATCCACATACAATTCGGGCGTTTCGTGCAGGCGTACCCGGACCAGTTCCGCGGCATTCCCTGCGAAGCGCCTTTCGAGCCGCTGCCAGATCTCCCGCGCTACATTGGCCGTGGTCGGGATTATTTTGTCAAAAGGCGGCACTTCCTTATTGAGAAAGCGGTGGTCCATCGGTTGCACGATTTCCTGGTCGAGAATCTCTTTTAGATCGCTCAGATTCATGACCATACCGGTCACTGGGTCGATCTCGCCTTCTACGCTCACTTCCAGAATGTAGTTGTGGCCGTGGCCGTTCGGATGCGCTTCCTCCCCGAACAACTCCTGGTTTTCCTGATCGCTCAGCGAATCCAGCCGGCAAACATGCGAGGCGGAAAACTCGGCCTTTCGGGTGATTACCATCTTCTCTTTTGTTTCTCCTTATTAGATGCCGGGCGCTGCATCCCTGACGCAGCGAAAACCAAGGCGTTCGTCTCGTGAGAGAGGATGTAATTTAATGGAAATAGGATCCCTGTGAGCATCAATAACAGTTTGCGCGCTCTCCTGGCCGTATTGAGCGTGGCCTTTGCTGGACTCATCTTTTTCAGTTTGCGTGACACGTCCGCCAAAGAGGGCGGACGCGCGCCCCAGTTTACCGTTTCCACCGATCAGGGTAAAACGATCACCCCGGTGTCCTTCGGCGGCAAGGTGCTGGTACTGAACTTCTGGGCCACCTGGTGCCCCACCTGTATACAGGAAATCCCCTCTCTCGATGCCTTTCAAAAAAGATTCGCTAAAGACGGCGTCGTCGTAGTAGCAGTCAGTATCGACAAGAACGAGCAGAAGTACAAAGCGTTCCTGAACAAAGTCCACGTCAACTTCGACACAGCGCGCGATCCCAATGCCGACGTGAGTACACGCTACGGGACCTTCATATTCCCGGAGACCTACATCATCAAAGACGGACGCATCCAGCGGAAGTTCCCTAACGCCGAAAACTGGGTGAGCGACGACATGACCCAGTACGTCGAGAGCCTGCTGTAGTTATGGCGATTGCCGCCGCTGTACGAACGGCTCTGGAAAGCGCGCTAGGCAAAGCCGGAGTCTTATGGCAGCCCGCCGACTTGAAGCTCTATGAATACGATGGCGGCGTCGACAAGTCGCTGCCGGAAGTCGTGGTTTTCCCGCGCAGCACTGAGCAGGTTGTCGGGGCGGTGCGCATCGCGCGCGAGAATAATCTGGCCATTGTCGGCCGCGGCGCGGGCACCGGACTGAGCGGCGGAGCGATCGCGCGCGCAGGCGGAATGATTATCTCTTTCGCCCGAATGAACCGCATTCTCGAAATCGACATCGAGAACGAGCGCGCGCTTGTCGAGCCTGGCGTCGTGAACCTCGATATATCGCTTGCCGTCGAGCCCTACGGCTATTTCTACGCTCCCGATCCCTCCAGCCAGCGGGCCTGCACCATTGGCGGTAACGTGTCGGAAAACGCCGGCGGCCCGCACACATTGGCGCACGGCGTGACCACTAATCATGTAGTGAGTCTCGAAGTGGTGCTGCCCGATCTCACCGTCGCGCAATTCGGCGCCGCGGAATTAGAGACCCCCGGCTACGATATGAGCGGCCTGCTCACTGGCTCGGAAGGCACCATGGCGCTCGTGACCAAGATCGGCGTTCGCCTCATGCGTAAGCCGGAAGCGATCCGCACCATGCTCGCGATTTACAACTCCGTGCGCGAAGCCGGCCAGACCGTCGCCACCATGACCTCGCGCGGCATCGTTCCGGTAGCGCTCGAGATGCTGGATGGGCCCATGATTCGCATGGTGGAAGCCGCCACTCACGCCGGCTATCCGCTTGACGCCGCTGCCGTGCTTCTGATCGAAGTCGAGGGCCTCATCGAGGAAACCGACGAGCAGATCGCCAGGATTGACGAAGTCTGCCGGATGTGCGGGGCGCGCGACGTGCGCGTCGCCAATTCCGAAGAAGAGCGTCAACTTTTATGGAAGGGCCGCAAGAACGCTTTTGGCGCCATCGGCCGCGTCAGCCCGACGTACTATGTGCAGGATGGTGTTGTGCCGCGCACTCGCGTGGCCGATACTCTCGAAGCGATCGGGAAGATCGGCCAGAAATACAACATCCCCGTGAGCAATGTGTTTCATGCCGGCGACGGCAACATGCATCCGATTCTTCCTTTCGATCCGCGCAAACCCGGCGATCTGGAGCGCGCGCAAAAAGCGGGCGACGAGATTCTCGAATACTGCATCTCGGTCGGCGGCTCCATCACCGGCGAGCACGGCGTCGGCATGGAAAAGATGGAAATGATGGCGCACCTGTTTCCGGAGGAAACGATCGATCTCATCAAGCGCTTTAAATCGCTATTCGACCCGGAGTGCCGCCTCAATCCCGGCAAAGTGCTGCCCACCGGCAAAGGCTGCATGGAAATCCGCCAGCGCCCGGATCTGGTGCTTTAAAGAACCGCGCGCGTAAGCAAGCGGCATGGGCGAATATGAAAACCACCCACGGTATCGAACTCCCCGAAACTCTCCGCGAAATGGTCGATCCCAAACGCTGTGCCCTGATCGTGTACGACATGCAAGCAGGCATCGTGCGGCAAGTCAAGGATGGCGCGGCGATCACCGCGCGGATCAAACAACTGCTGGAAGCAGCGCGCGAGGTGAATATGCGCGTGTTTTTCACCAGGCATCTTTCTTTACCAAAACAACTGATGGGCGCAGCGCAATATCGCATGGCCATGGCATGGCAGCGCGTAGACGACCCGGAAAAGGTGCAACCGTGGTTCCTGCGCGACAGCCCGGCATTCCACATCGTCCCGGAGCTTGAGCCTCTCCCGAGCGAGGCAATCTTCGACAAATTGGCGATGTCGGCCTTCGAAGGCACGCCTCTGGATATGGCGCTACGGGACTGCGGAATCCAGTGTTTCCTGATCGCCGGAATCGCAATGGAAATCGGCATCGACATCACCGCCCGCCACGCCGCCGATCTCGGTTTTGTACCAATCGTCGTTCGCGACGCCTGCGGGGCAGGGCATCGCGATGCAGCGGACCGCGCCTTGCAAACGCTCGAATTTCTCGGCGACGCCGTGCTGACCGATTTGGCCACTCTAATCAAAGAAATCAGCTGAACAAGCGCCGCGCTGCCAAAGGCGGGAGTAAAACGGAGGTGGTAACCACGAGATCAAAGATCCGCACAGGTCGTCCGCAGCTTCATTGGTTTCGTACAGTAAAGGTTAGAGTACCGATTGTTCGTATGAGCACCAATCTACAAAATGAGATCGGCAGCCTTTCCGCAGCGGAAAAGGTTGAGCTGATTGACGCGTTATGGGAAAGCCTGGAAGCAGAACTGCCGGCAATGACCAACGAACAACGCGCGGAGCTGGACTATCGTATTGCTCGCTATCAAAGCAAACCTTCTGATGTGATTTCCTGGGAGCAAGTCAAAGCGGGCCTGTCCAAAAAACAGTGAAATTGCCGGTAGTCTGGCTTCCGGAAGCGGACGCGGAACTTAAATCGGCGTGACTGAGGCATCCCTAGTCAAGCCTCATAGAGCATTTCAGAAGCGCTTGCCCAAACTCATGATTACGGTGTAGTCGGCAAATGCCGCGTCGCCATGAATTCCGTTCTGGATGTCAGGTACGCTGCGTGTGCGATCCCTACGCACAGCCCACGGTCCGTTAATCGTGAACGTGTAATCGTGGGTCGTGTAAAGTAATCCGGGATCGAGCGATACAGCGTATCCGGGGCGGCGGAATCCGTTGCTTGGGCCGAGCACGTCGTGAGCCGGAACACCTTCCCAGCGGGCTCCGAAGCTGACCGCTAATCCACGAACCTTTGGTACCGCATGGCCAAATCCCGAACGGAACAGGTACTGGTCGGAGATCGACATCACGTTTTCAAGCCCGTGCAGTTGGGGAAAGTCCCGGAAGGTGCGGACACCACTGGTCCCCATCGGGTTGAATAGATAAACGCCAGACATATAAAACTCGGTGTCTATCTTTGGAATTCTCTTGAACCCTTGCGCATCGAGCGCAAAACCCCATCCGCCATCGCCCGCCTGGATCGATTGATCCGCAGTGGCAATGATAGTCGTGCCATTCAGGACGGCCGCTTGAGACGCGTCAGGCTTACCCGTCGGAGTTTTGATTGAAATGCCGACCGAGATGTTATCGCCATTCTCCGTTGGCGGTTTGAAGACCCATGATCGCGCCCCGAATGAGAAGTCGCCGATGCCATTGACCACGTATTTGGCACTCGGCGGATACAGTTGGTTGCGATGCGCAAACAGAACCGGCAGGCTGGCGAACACGCTCCAGCGATCCGTTATCTGGCGTTCCACTCCGATATCGACTAAGTGATATAGGTTGTAAATTTCAGTGTGCAAGCGCTCGCGCGCAACGTTCTCCACGTCCCCGACGAAATGCCGGTGACTCGGCTGGTAGCGATAACCGATCGTAACCATCCAGCGTTTCGGATTGGCATGATCATCGCGACTGCAAGTCGTTTGAGCGAGCACGCCAAGCCCGGGCGTGCCTTGTCTTGCCGCCACTCAACCCTGGCCTGCGGCGGGCCGCGCCAAAGAAAAAAGCATGCCGGCGGCAAACGCCAGAGGTAAAAAACGGAGAGATAGTTTCATTCGCTGAGAAGACCCTCGATAATCCGTTCGAATTGTTTTCGGCTGCCGGCGCCCACATGAGTCGCGGCTACACGGCCCTGCCTGTCCAGGAAATAAGCCACCGGAAGCGCATCCAATTTGCCAAAGGATGGGGTGAGCGAATCATTGCCGAGCAGGATGGTGTACGGCACATTTGCTTTGGCAATATACGGCTTAACCGGAGTCCAACTGTCGTCCATCGACACGCCGAGGACAGCAAGACCCTGGTCCTTATATTTTTGCGAAAATTCGATGAGCCACGGAGTTTCGGTACGGCAAGGTCCGCACCAGGTTGCCCAGAAGTCCAGCAGTACGACCTTTCCTTTGCTGTCGGACAGGTGAACCATGCCTCCGGAAGCGCTCGGCAGCGCGAAATCCGGAGCGGGTTTGCGGTCTGCCGGTTTCTTCACTGCGGCGCCATTGCACAGCGCGGCAGTGATCAGAAGCGCTGGACCCCAATACCAAAGCTTGCTGTAAGAAGGATATTGAATAGGTATTACAGTAACAGCTTGAAACGCTTCTGTATTGGACCCAAAGGTGGGACTTCGACTCAAACTTTAGGTGGGGTTTATTCCGTTCGTAGCGCTGTCATCGGCTCTACCGCTGCCGCGCGCCATGCGGGAATCGTCGCTGCCAGCAGCGTAGCGAAGCTGAGCAGCGCGATGGCGAACGCCAACATCACCGGATTCCCTGCCTGAACGCCGAATAGTTGATTGGTCATCAGCTTGCCGGCTCCGATCGCTGCCGGAATACCAAGCGCAAGTCCGATACCCACCAGCCAGAACGCACCGCGAAGCACCAGTCCTATGACACTGCTGCGATTCGCGCCCAGCGCCATCCGCACACCAATTTCACTCGTCCGCCGCTCCACCATGTACGCCAGCACTCCGTACAGCCCCACGGCCGAAAGCACCAGACCCAGCACGCCGAACAGCGTCGTCAACGTGGCGATCATGTTCTCTTGCTGAAAATCGTTGCTCAGAATTTTGCTGTATTGGTCGACTCCATAGAGAACCAGACTGGGATCGATACTCGCCAGCGCCTTGCGCACACTCGCTTCGATGGCCGGTTGCCGGCCCGGCGCCCAGATTACGACATTGCTTAGATAGTGCGACGAGAGTTCACCGGCTTGGTAGGCCGGATCGTCGTACTGCGCCATTTGCGCCTCCGGCGCCCAAAACATGGGCCGCACCGGCTTCCTTAAGCCCCACGTCATATACCGCACGTCGTTTGTGACGCCAACAATTTCGTATGTAGTGGAATATTTAATTTTGCCTATCCCAAAGTGTTGCCCTATCGGATTTTGGCCTTTGAAGAATCTCTTCACAAAAGCTTGGTTAACCACCGCTACGTTGCGTGTTGTTGCGCTATCCCCCTCCGTGATGGACCGCCCCTGAATGATTTTCGCGCCAATCGTCTCGAAAAAGCCCGGCGTCACGCGCGCCCATCCGGCGCCGTTGTCCTCTTTCGCCCCTGGCTCCGGCCTGCCCGCGATGCGAATCCCCTCATTCCAGCTATCGCCCGACATGGGCGCATACATCGCGGATGCCACCATGCGCACGCCGGGAATCTCGCGTAGCCGATCCTCAATTCGCCGGAATAGCGGCTCCATTTGCTCTGCTTTGTAATTGCTCAACGTCGGGTTGATCGAAGCGAGATACCGGCCCTGCGTTTCGAACCCGAAATTCTGATGCTGCAGGTTGCGCAAACTTCGGGCCAGCAGCGCCGCTGCGGACAGCAATACCAGTGACACCGCGACCTGCGCGATTACCAGCGACTTCTGCGCCCACGAGCGCCCGGCGCCCACCGAACGGTTGGCGCCCCGCAGCGCCTCTGCCGGATCGGTATGCGACGTCATCCACGCCGGAGCGATCCCAAAGGCGACTCCTGTCAATACCGCTACTCCCAGCGCGAACAGCAGAACCGGCCAGGACGGCGCGGCATCAATCGGTATGTAGTTTTTTGACCCGACGTAGGCATTGAACGCAAGGCGCAGAATCACCTTTGTCCCCGCATAGGCGACCCCAATGCCCAAAACGCCGCCAATCGTCGCCAGCAGCAGCGACTCGACCAGCACCTTGCGTATCAGCCGTCGTCGCGAGGCGCCCAGCGCCACGCGTATCGATGTCTGCGCTCGCTCCTTCAACCCGCGCGCCAGCATCAGATTCGCCAGATTCGCGCAGGCCACCAGCAGCACACAGCCTGCCGCGATCAGCAGGAGCCGCAATCCCTCCTGGTATTGCTCTCGCATGTCCGCCACCCCGGCGCCGCCGGGGACGAGGTGCAATGTCTGCTGCTTCCACAATTGCTTCTCGCCCGGCTGCATATCCGGCACATGGCTGGCCAGCCAGTCATGCAGTTCCACTCTCAGTTTTGCTTCGAGCGATTTCGGGGGAACGCTCGGGCGGACTCTCCCGATCAGGTCCAGGAAATTACTAGCGGGCATCTTCAGCCGCGCCGTCGCTCCGTCGAGTAGTAGCTCCGTCGTCACGGGCAGCCAGAAATCCGGCATGCCCCAGCCTGCCAGCTTCGCCCCGTAAAATCCGGGCGCAGCCACGCCGATCACCGTGAAAGGATGCCCGTTGATCTGATAACTCGCGCCAACTACCGCGGGATCCGAGCCGTACTTGTCCTGCCAGACGTGGTAACTCATGACCGCGACCGGTGGCGCGCCCTCCTGATCGTCCGCATCGGTCATCAGCCGGCCAATCCAGGGCTGCACGCCGAAAGTCCGGAAAAAATTCCCGGAGACATATTGCCCGTTGCGCGTATCCGCCTGCGCTGCCGACCCCGCTTTTCGGACGCCAAGCGGTGCATTGCCCGCCTGTAGCGCCGCCAGATCCGTAAATTCCGGCGTGCGCGCGCGAAAGTTCTTGTATGCTTCCCAGGAAAACAGTGAAAAATTGCCGTCGTCGCCCTGCGTATAACCGCCCCAGTTGCAGCAGCGAACCTTATCTCCGATCCTCCACAATTCCTCCGGCTTCGCCACCGGCAGCGACTTCAGCATCACTTGGTGTACGAGCGTAAAAATTGCTGTCGTCGCTCCGATGCCCAGCGCCAGCGTGATCACTGCCGTAGTTGTGACCCCCGGCGCCTTCCGTAGTTGCCGCAGCGCCTCTCGCAAATCCGCCATCACTCCCCCTCAATACGGATCAATCGATGAAAAGTTAGCAAACCTCGCCATTTTCAATACTCGCCAAAGGTCATTTGGTTACAAAACTGTAGGGCGGACCTCCTGGTCCGCGGCCGACGTCCTCGTCGGCCCAGTCAAAGCGGCACAGCAATATTGAATGAAGAACTTCTTCTTTAGCGTGCCGGAAGGGCACACGGCGTTGTGCTACGCAGCAACGCTTGATTGCAACTTGGGTGCCTGTCGCGTGTCGCAGCGGGTGCGCGGACTTAAGCCCTGGTCAGATAAAGAATGCGCCGTTCCGCTCGCGACCCAGCACGGAAATTAGATTCCGTGTAGGGTCCGGTGGTTCCGACTCGAACACGAATCCTTGCTGCTGAGACGACCACTGGATTGTAGTCTCGGCTTTGAGAAAGGAGCCTTGGAAGCGCTGCGCAGTGTTACGGATGTGCGCTGTCTCGAGCGCGCCATTCCATTTCACCTCAAAAGAAACGGTCGCTCGGACTGGAAAGACGGATGGGATTTGGGGATATGCAAAGCCCAGATCGCCGGGAAGTCCCAACCCGTTGGTTAATGAGTTGGCCAAGTCGTGGTCATCGAAGACCTCCAAATCAGTCACGCGCAGAGTAGCCTTCCCTTTGCGGAACTCAACATCGACTGCGTTGTGCGGCACCCGAATCATCCAGAACACTTGGTTCGAGTCGGTGTGCACATTGTAGTCGTGGATCTGTTCAGGAAGATTGGCCGATCCGACCGGACCGGTGTACAGATCCAGTCAGACAAAGGCGAACGTGCCCTCATGGCGGCGGCCGTCCGAGCCGACGAATTCGCCCTGGCTGAAACCCATGTCCGCCCGGAACGCTAGAGGCGTGCTCGTGCCGGACACCGTGTTCGTTCCCATCCCCCCGCCGCGGATGTGTGTTAATCCTACGAACCCGTTGAAGTCTGTGATTTGCGATGGATCGTTGAGATTAGCGAGCGGAACAGCCGCGTTGAGCGGATTATGGTGAATGAAAACCGCGAAAGGAGCAAATGGCGCGAGGCCGCCGGGAATCGGGTTCGGCCGGCCCTCATCGCGGTTATCAGCACGGGCCGGATCCGGATATAAGAGCCCGGAACCCGCTAGGGTTCCCGCCGTTGCCACTCTCCCAAGGAACGCACGCCGCGAGGCACGTGCACGATAAACATGCGCACCGTTCATACTTCCACCTCACCCGAAAACTTGGGCGATCAGAATGTATCACAAGAAATGCTGGATTTCAATCCGAAAACTCTCATTGGACATTATTATTTTGCTCGGTCGCGGTTCTTTTGCGCTTTAAAGAACCACGCGCGTAAGCAAGTGGTCGGCAACTGCTGATTTTTTTCGCAACCACGCACTCAACTCATTATTGAACTCGAGCCACGATTTCCAAGCTTTTTGCGGGAGCGGCGTTCTTTTCCCACGGACGCCTGTAGCTGAAATGTAGTCTATATTCGCTTGCCCCTGATGCGCGAAACGACCAGCGCTCTTCGCCGCCGCTTCCTATTCCATTTCCGGCCGCCTCGTAGTCATGACCAAGGAGTTGCAACTCGCTCCGGCTCGGGGTGGGAACGAGCCCCCACGAATATCCCGTCGTTCGATTGGCCGGAAGAAGAACTGTAAACGTCGTATTCGGCTTCACACGAATGAGCTTCTGCGGAACTGCGTGAATGCCGCGATACTCGGTAGTAAAACCGGTGAACTCTGTAGCCGTTAGCTTCGCGTTTGGATCGAAACGAAATCCAAAGAACGCCTGGCCGAGCACAGCGCAGGCATGACATCCGGCCTGAACCCGGTAGTCTGCAACGATCTCCCGCGAGCCGTCCGCGAAGGCCAGTGCAAGCAGGTTATCGCCCGACGCCCGATCCCCGGGCCACAACGTCGCGTTAGAGTGCTCTTTCAGCATCGCCTGGTATGCCGGGTCGGCCTTCATCTGATCGGCCGGAAGAGTGTTAAGAGCGTCCACGTCGATTACTGCCGGCGCACCGTTAACGATCAGCAGCGCGCTATTCTCGTTCGCGCGAAACGGATACATCACGGACGCCACCGCGATCTGTCCAACCGACCGGAAGGCTTGCATGTAGCCGCCATCATGAACTGCGTGAGTGAAGGCCAGGGCCTCAGCGGAAGCGCCCGCGGCTTTCATCTGGTCGGCGAAGCACTTGCCGAAATCAGCGCCGCGATTCCCGCAAGCCGAGACAACAGATTGCCGGAAGTTTGCAGGTGGATGCCAGACCGCGGCCGATCCAAAATTCGAGCTCGCAAATGCCAATGTGAAAACCAGCGGAAACATAGCTTGTTTCGTCATTCTAATCTTTGACAGGGGACCGCCTCGTAACACTCCTGTCCGTCTCGTCACCTTTTGCTCGCCAAAGGGGCTGCCTGGTCCATACGCTGGGCTCATGAAGACACGTGTTGGCAAAGGTGCCCTGAACAGGATGGCGCTGTGCGTATGCTTCCTGTCAGCACTTCCTATTGCCCAGGGTGCGGAACCGATCCCGATCGCCATGACAGCTGACCACTGGCAGACTAAGGAGAACGCGGAGTTCCTCCGGGCGCTTGGATTTCTTCGCGGCTTGATGCGGCTGAACAGCGGCAATGCGGTACTCAAAGACGTCACGTTCAGCGACGGAACAATCGAGTTCGACGTCAATACGATCGGGCGCGGCATGCCCGGCATAGCCTTTCGCCAGCAAGACAAAGCTAATTTCGAGCTCTTATACCTGAGGCCCGATCCGAACTGTCCGGCCTTCCGGGCCTGCATACAATATGCGCCGCAGACTCATGGCGTCTTGCTATGGGACTTCTTTCCGCAATATCAAAATCGGGCGCCGCTCCGCGAGAACGGGTGGAACCACATCCGGATGGTCGTATCCGGCCGGCGGATGAATGTTTTCGTGAACGATGCCCCATCGCCCACACTGGAGGTCGGCAGACTAGAGGGGGATGCGATGAAAGGCGGCCTGCAACTGCTGGGACCAGCTACTTTCGCGAACCTGGTGATCACTCCCAATGCGGTGGACGGCCTTTCTCCGGAGCCGGTCAGAGATCCGCTGGATGGGGACGGCCGCCTGGTCCGCAATTGGCGTCTCTCAACGTTTTCCGCGCTGCCGAATGGTAAGGACCCCATGTATAACGAAATGCCCAGTGCTTCGCAGCAATGGAAGACGATCGGCACGGAGCACAACGGATTGGTAAATATCAGCCGTGAGTATGGCCGGCCTCTGCCCGCGCCGAACCGCGCCGTAGCATGGCTGAAGACGACAATAACTTCAAACAGTAAGCAGACGAAGACCGTACATATTGGATGGACGCGCGAACTGTGGATATTCGTGAACGGGAAACTGGTGTACGCCGATAAAAACCTGTTTGAACTGGAAGGAGCGAGAAAATTTCCCGACGCGCGATGTTCACTGGAGAACGGCTCCTTCACGTTGGCTCTGGAACCGGGCGATAACGAGGTCGCGATCGCAATCGCGAACAACTTCTTCGGATGGGGAATGATGCTGCGCCTGGCTGATCCGGAAGGCGTTCATCTGGCGGCAAATCCCATGGCTGGCAATTCTGTCCGACCCCGGCACGCACCCGTCCCGAACTCGAACATTGGCCAACTCTCCCGCATCGCCAAATAACGCATATTCCGCGAAATGTCCCTTGGCCCTACGCGTGCCGCCTCGCCCAGCATCATGACCGCCCTGTGGTCCGATCTTCGTTTCGCCATCCGGATGCTTCGAAAATCCCCCGGATTCTCGCTAGCCGTCATCACCGCGTTAGCCCTGGGAATCGGCCCGAACACCGCGATCTTCAGCATGGTCTACGCCACGCTGCTCGCCCCCGTGCCGTATCCCAATCCCGACCAGCTCGTATTGCTCTGGTCCAAAGTGCGCGGAAACCGCGAAGCGACATCGCCCGCCGACTATCTCGAATGGAAGCAGCATGCCAAATCTTTCCAGTATTTGGAGCCAATCCTGCCGCGCGGCTTCAATCTGTCCACACCACAGGCGCCGGTGCGCGTCCGCGCGCGCCAGACTTCGGCGGCCGGCTACCGCATGTGGGGCGAACCCGTCTTCCTCGGGCGCGATTTCGCACCCGGCGAGGACCAGCCCGGCAAGAACCACGTCGTCCTCCTCCGCTATCGGCTCTGGCGCGAACGCTTCGCCTCCGACCCGCGGATCCTCGGGCAGGACATTCGCCTCGATGGCACACCGTACACGATCATCGGCGTAGTGGCGCCCGGAGTGAACGACCGCATACCCGCAGACATCTGGATTCCTCTTTCGCTCACGCCTCAGGAAATGGCCAATCGGCAGTTCCATCCTTTTCTGATGGGAGGACGGCTGAAGCCCGGTGTGACCATCGAACAGGCGCAGCAGGAGATGACCGTCATTGCCTCCCGCCTGGCGCAGCAATTTCCCGATTCCAACAAGGGCCGCACTGTCAGCGTCGAGCCGCTGCAAAACAATTTCATGAGCGCGGATGACAGAAAGAATTTGTGGCTGCTGCTCGCGGCCGTCAGTTTTGTTGTGTTGATCGCCTGCGTCAACGTGGCGAATATGTTGCTTTCGCGAGGTGCGGTGCGGGAGCGCGAAGTCGCCGTCCGCGCTGCGCTCGGAGCCACGCGCCGCCGTCTTGTCCGGCTCGTTTTGACCGAGAGCTTGGTGCTCGCTTTAATTGGTGGCGCTTTGGGCATCGTGTCGAGTATTTGGATTCTTCAGGGCATTCTCGCCATCTTACCGGCGTTTACGCTGCCTGCGGAGGCGAATCCACGGCTGAACCTGCCGGTCTTGCTGTTCACACTTGCAGTAGCATCGCTTTCCGGGCTGCTCTGTGGCGCGGCCCAAGCCTGGCAGGCCAGCCGCGCGGACTGGAACGACACATTGAAACAAGCTGGCCGCAGCGCCACCGGAAGCGGCCGCCGCGCCCTGCGTAACTCGCTTGTCGTTGCAGAGTTCGCTATGGCAGTCACGTTACTCACCGGCGCGGGTCTGACCATCCTGAGCTTCTGGAATCGCACCCAGGTAGATTTCGGCGTTCGCACGGATCACATCCTCACCTTCGGATTGCCGGTGAACGAAGCCCGGTTTTCTTCGCCCGATCAAATCGATGGTTTCTATCGTCAAGTGCTTGAGCGATTTCAGGCCGTCCCCGGTGTGCTTCGCGCCAGTGCCAGCGCTCCTGCGGTTCCGTTGCTCGGCGCCGGGTTCCCCAGACAGTTCAGTCTCACCGGACAAACCGAGCAAGCGCCCTCATTACGGCCGAGCGCAGGGGTTCAGCTAGTGACACCGGAGTACTTCGAGACCTTCGGAATCCGCATCCTCCAAGGTCGCGCGTTGACTGCGCACGACCACGCCGGCGCAGAGCGTGTTGCCGTGGTCAACGAGCGCTTCGTCAAGCGCTTTTTAGAAGGTCGCAATCCCCTCGATCAACGCGTGCTGATGGACCAGTTCGGTCCCGGCGCTCCTCGCTTGGGATTTGGTCCTGGCACTCCCGGTGCTCCTGTAGAGTGGCGCATTGTAGGCGTGTTTCGCAATGTCAGCAATCTCGAGCAGTTCAACGATCCTGTAGCGGCGCAGATCTACCTGCCGTTCGCGCAGAGTCCATGGCTACAGGCGATGGTCTCGGTTCGTACGGCCGCCGACCCGCAAAAATTGCAAAAGAGCCTCGCGGCGCAGGTGCAAGCCATCGATCCGGACCTGCCGTTGACGGACGTGCGAACCATGGAGCAGATCGTTGCCGACCGTCTGGCGCCGGATCGGCTGAACGTCGCGCTCTATGGCGGACTGGCGGCTCTCGCGCTTGCGCTGGCGGCGCTCGGTATTTACGGCGTTATGACCTACACGGTTACGCAGCGGACACCGGAGATCGGCCTCCGCATGGCGCTCGGCGCCGGCCAAGCCGACGTGCAACTCCACGTCCTCCGGGAAGGGCTGACCCTCGCCGCGAGTGGTCTGGCGTTGGGTCTCGCTGGTGCCTATGCGCTCGGTCGCGCCATGCAGAGTACGCTTTACGGAACAGGAGCCCTGAGCCTGCCCGTGTTGCTCGCCGTTGGTCTGGTTCTTCTTCTGGCCGCGCTCGTCGCCTGCTACGTGCCGGCGCGTCGTGCGAGCGCGGTAGATCCCATGATCGCCCTGCGCCAGGAATAGCATCCCGGCGCACACATTTGGATGATGTCGCGCTCCGGTGGGCGTTGATGTGATGTGCGCGATCCGGAAATGAGTTGGTCGTTTCTATCGACAATTTATTCCGTATATCCACTTATTTTCCGGCCTAAGGTGAAGGCGAAAACTGTACGGAGCCTAATTAGTCATATATTTCCAGGCATGGTCTTCTCGGAACATAAATTGCTTACCTCCCCTGAGTTGAGATATACGAGTATGTCGTTTGAAGGGCAGCCAAACCGAAACGATCTTCACGTCAAGGTAAGGTCGACCGATCTGGATGCACCAACCCTGGTGGACCGGGTAAGCGCTGAATTGTTAGATCATCTGATCGCTTGTCGAACGTGTTCGGGCATCTTTGCCGCTCAGGAACACTCTCTTGAAGAAGCGGGATGCATAGAGGGGCAACGGATTGTCTCTGAGTCCAAAGTCAGATGGCAGGAACGCAGAGCGAATCTTGCCCTTAGGCACCTGACAGACGAAACGCTGGATGATTACATCTTTGACCGGCTCGCCTTAGACGAACGGCAACCGATAGAACACCACCTCAGACGCTGTCCGCAGTGCGCTAAGACAATTCAACAGCGAGAGACGATGGCCACATGGATCAGAGCGGCGTTTCATGAGCGCGAACGCAGCCGCAATGCTCATTCAATTCCCACCGCAGTCATCCAAGTGCAATGTTCCGCCCGGGCTCTCAGCGTGTGCTTGACGAGCGAGTTAGGCAAGAGTTGCTAACGGATGGCTGCAGTCGGTATATGCCCGCGGCCGGATTCGGACACGGCGACCGTCGACACTTCATCCTCCGATCCAACCATCGCCGTCCTCTCTCGCAACGAAAACGTGTCGGGGACCGGAGCCGTGTCGCCGTCACGCCAGATGCCGAAACCGAGCCACGGAGCGTAAGCGACGCCAGAATGAAACCGGCGACCTTTGCGGCAATTTGATTGGTTGCGGCTAGCCTGCTCTGTGGGGCAGCTTGGCAAGCCAATGTCACTTAGTTTTCCCAAATTCGGGCATTGCTTGGTGGGGCAGGCCCTTGGCCTGCGCCGGGCGCTTCGCCCGGCTTCTCAATAATTCAGTAATTTCTGAGGAGCACGACTACGCGT
>JAICIH010000100.1 GCA_025924475.1 Bryobacteraceae bacterium | reverse complement strand
TGACCTTAAAAGCCGGCGGAAATCCGTTCAGGATCGGCCGGCTGAGATACGGGTCGCAGCTCATATATCCGCACACGAACCGCGAAATCTCACCGCCGCCGCCGGCGCGCAAAGGACTCAGGTCGCGCGCTTTGATCTTGGCAGTAATGCCGTAGTTAGGGAACGGCTGGATGGCCCCTTTCCCGCTGCTCATGTGGTGAGCATCCCCATGCGGAAAGATCACGACATCGCCAGCCTCGAGATCGATCAACTGTCCGCTCGCTAACTCGACAACGGCTCCGCCTTCGATGACCAAGTGATACAGCACAAGGTGTGGCGCCGCCGGAGCGACGGTGGCCGCGATGACGTTCGCCGCGGGCGCCGAAAATCCCCAAGGAGCCGAGAATTCGGCGGTGAAGAAGATGGCGCCGTTCAGCTTGACGCCGCTCAGGATTTCGGAGAATGCATCCATTCAGCCGTCCGGATTTGCTGCAAAGTTCTCAGGTCTCCAGGCAAAGCAATCTGTCTGATTGGCCGTCCGAGCAAACAGTGGCGACGCTCGGGCATGGATGTATGCGGCAAGCGCATTGCACAATTGTAGTCCTGAAAGCGGATGCGCGGTCAGTCTGGCCGGTGAGGCCGAGCAGGAGATGAGATGAATCCGAATAAGGCATTGTGGGAAAAAGGCGACTTCACCGAGATTGCCGCTTTCATGCGACAGTGTGGAGAAGCAGTGGTTGAGTCGCTCGGGATAACGCCGCCTCTGCTGGTTTTGGACCTGGGCTGCGGAGACGGCACCACGGCGGTCCCACTCGCCCGTTTGGGGGCTGACGTTGTGGGAATCGATATTGCGAAGAACCTCGTGGAAGCCGGAAACCGCCGAGCCAGGCAGGCGGGTCTCAGCCGGCTGAAGTTTCGAGAAGGAGACGCGTGCAATCTGGAGGACGTCGCCGACCATTCCTTCGATCTGAGCCTCTCTATATTCGGTGCGATGTTTGCACCCAAGCCCTTCGATGTCGCCAAAGAGATGGTCCGTGTGACGAAGCCAGGCGGCCGCATTGTGATGGGCAATTGGATTCCGAACGATCCGACGTTCGTATCGCAGCTGCTAAAGATCAGCTCGACATTTACCCCTCCACCTCCAGAAGGCTTCGTCAGTCCCATGACTTGGGGCGTGGAGGATCACGTCATCGAGCGATTTGGGAAGGCCGGCGTGCCCAAGGAGAAGATCTCCATGATCCAGGACACGTACTATTTCACATCGCCCGACAAAAGCCCGACGCGCTTCATCGAATTGTTTGAAGCATTCTATGGCCCAACCATGAACGCGGTGGAAGCGGCTCACAAGAGCGGGAAAGCGAATGAGCTTCACAACCAACTTGTAGAGTTGGCGAACGCGCAGAATAGAAGCAGGAACGGCGGCACTCTCATTCCTGCCACCTTCATGCGAGTGACTGTTCGTCTCTAAATGCAATAAGGAGGTTTCAAAATGTCAATGTGGCGTCCCGATCCTACGTTCTACCCTTCAGCGAAGATGGCGATGCAAGCGCCAGCGGAAAAGCTGGCGTTCGTCGCGATGCTCAACGGAAAGGATAACGGCCGTCACGACGCATTAGGCGTCGTGGACGTCGATCCGGCATCCTCGGGTTACGGCAATATTGTCGGCCAGGTGGACATGCCGAATGCCGGCGACGAGTTGCATCATTTCGGCTGGAACGCATGCAGCGCCTGCCTATGCCCGCACGCTCCGCATCCGCATGTGGAACGCCGCTATCTGGTCGTGCCGGGCATTCATTCGTCGCGCATCCATATCATCGACACCAAGCCCGATCCACGCAAACCGCAAATCGTGAAGGTGATTGAGCCGGAGACGCTGGCGGCGCGCACGGGGTACGCATCCCCGCATACGATTCATTGCGGTCCTGACGGAATCTTTGCCAGCGCGCTGGGAGCTCCTGACGGCGGCGGCCCAGGCGGAATTTTCGTGATGGATCACGAGAGCTTCGATGTTCTGGGGAAGTGGGAGTTGGATCGCGGCCCGCAGAACCTTGCTTACGACTTCTGGTGGCACTTGGGATTCGACACGGTCATCACCAGCGAATGGGGAACGCCGAGCATGGTGAACAAGGGAGTGAATCCGGAAATTCTGCTGAAAGGCGGCTATGGCCACAGGCTGCACGTTTGGGATTTGCTTAAGCGGCGTCATCAGCAGGAACTCGATTTGGGCTCGGAGTATCAGATGGCGCTGGAACTGCGGCCGGCCCATGACCCCACGCGCGCTTACGGTTTTCTGGGAGTGGTGGTTTCGCTGAAGGATCTCTCGGCGTCGATCTGGGTTTGGCATCGTGACGACGGCAAATGGGGCATCAAGAAAGTGATCGACATTCCCGCCGAGCCTGCCGATCCGGCTGCCTTGCCGCCCCTGCTCCAAGGCTTCAAGGCCGTTCCGCCGCTGATCACGGACATTAATCTCTCGCTCGACGACCGCTTCCTGTATGTTTCCTGCTTTGGCACTGGCGAGTTTCTGCAATTCGATGTCTCCGATCCTTTCCATCCGCGGAAGACGGCATCGGTGCACCTCGGTGGAATCATCCGGAAGGCGGCGCATCCCAAGCAGCCCAAGACTCCGTTGAACGGCGGCCCGCAAATGGTCGAGCTCAGCCGTGATGGCAAACGCATCTACTTCACCAACTCACTGTACTCTCCGTGGGACGCTCAGTTTTATCCGGAAGGCATCCAGAGCTGGATGGTGAAGCTCGATGCCAAACCGGAAGGCGGCATGGAAATCGATCCCAAGTTCTTCGTGGATTTCGGTGAACTGCGCGGCCATCAGGTCCGTCTGGAAGGCGGCGACGCGTCCTCGGACTCATACTGCTACACATGAGCGAAGGGCTAGCAGTCTGGGGCACGCTCTTTTTGTTGGGGGCGTATCATGGCATCAATCCCGGCATGGGGTGGCTGTTCGCGGTGGCTCGCGGCATGCAAGAGCATCGCGCGCGAGCGGTCGCGTGGTCGCTGCCGCCCATCGCATTAGGCCACGCATTGTCGATCGGCGCCGTGGTTCTCATTGCCGGCTTGGCCCAGGTGGCGCTGCCGCTGATGTACATTCGCATCGGGGTGGCGGCTGCGCTGATGGGGCTAGGTGTGTACAAGCTGATCCGCAGCCGGCACTTCCGTTGGGGCGGCATGCAGGTGGGCTTTCGCGAACTCACCATCTGGTCCTTTCTGATGGCGTCGGCGCACGGCGCGGGCCTGATGGTGCTGCCTGTGGTCCTTGCCGGGCCTCATGCGCATCACCACATCGCATCCCAAAGGGCTGCCGGCGGCGTTTGGGCTACGCTAATTCACACGCTCGGATACTTCACGGTGACCGCAGCAGTGGCGTTGCTCGTTTATTGGAAATTCGGCCTCGCCATGCTTCGACGGGCGTGGTTCAATCTGGACCTGATCTGGGCGATCGCATTGGTAGTAACCGGTCTTATGGCGTTATTGGTTTGAAGTCAAAATATTTAAAAGAAGGCCTTGACTTCAAGTCCACTTGAACTTTTAGCCTGTGATTATGAACACCGATCGTTCCACGCAATTGGAGAGGCCGGACCAGGAAATTTCACCGCTCGAAACGGTGAGGCGCCAAGTCTCATCCTGGAAAGGCATCTCTTTACACCAACATCGGTTTGGCGGAGTCGAGTTCCGGCTCGGCCGCCGCGAGTTGGGGCACCTGCACGCTAAATTCGCTGATCTGCCGTTCCCGCGCGCTATCCGCGACGAGATGGTCGCGTCAGGACGGGCCAAACCTCACCATGTCCTGCCCGATTCCGGCTGGGTCACGGTCCCGATGCGGACAGCTTCCGAAGCGGAGAACGTGATTGGGCTGTTCCGGTTGAACTACGAGCGTGCGGCAAATGCTGAGTGATCAGGGTCTTGTTCTGGTGACCGGAGCTACGGGCAGTGTCGGCCGACACGTTGTATCGCAATTGCTTCGCGAGGGCGCCCGCGTCCGGGCCTTGACACGTGATCCCAAGCCGGCGGGTTTGCCACCGGAAGTGGACGTTGTGCGCGGCGATCTGGCGGCGCCTGACACATTGGATGCCGTTGTGCAGGGCGTGGGGGCGGCATTCCTTCTCTGGCGTCTGCCAGACGCGGACACCGCACCCGCTGTCATCGATCGTCTGACGAAGTACGCCCGGCGCATTGTGTTCCTTTCATCCTCGGCGATACGCGACGACGTGGAGAAGCAGACCGGTGTGGTTGCGAGAGTCCACGCCGATGTGGAACACGCTATTGAAAACGCCGGGCGGGAGTGGACATTCCTGCGGCCCGATGGATTCGCCACAAATGCCCTTTGGTGGTGGGGAGCGCAGATCCGCCGGGGCGATGTGGTGCGCTGGCCCTATGGCGCCGCGGCGATGGCTCCGATCCATGAGAAGGATATTGCCGCCGTAGCCGTTCGTGCGCTACGGGAAGAAGGTCATCAGGGCCGGAAATATCTTCTCTCCGGACCCGAGTCGCTAACTCTAGCCGAGCAGGTGAAGATTATCGGCGCGGCGATTGGCCGTCCTCTGCGCTTCGAAGAAATCTCACCGGATGCCGCGCGAGATCAGTTACTTGCTGTTATGCCGCAGGAGATTGTGGACGTTTTGCTCGGCGTGCTGGCCCGGTTGACGGCAGGGCCGGCACCCACAACCACTGTCGTTAGCGAGATCACTGGGGCGCCCGCGCGCACTTTCCGTGAGTGGGCTCGCGATCATGCCGCAGAGTTTCTGCCGCAAGCTTAAATCAACGACATTGGGCACGAGCGCCCGATGTCGGCCGGTCTGATCCGCTATTTGACTATTCCGCGAATTTCGTCGATGGTCAAGAATTGGCGCGGCGGAACATTCTTGAATTCCTGACGGGCGCCGCTGGGCCATTCCACCGAAAGAGTAGTGATGGTCTTGTCCTTCCCCAGGCCGAAAGTGAGCGCCAAATCGCTTTGCGAGCAGTAACTAGAGCCGCTATGAACGGTTTTCCATTGCTTGCCTAATGCGCTCTCGATGCGCACGATGGCGCCGAGCGCGCTGCGGTTGGATTTCGCCCCGATCAAATGCACATTGAGCCAATTGTTGTCGTGAGTGCTTTGGTTGGTGTATAGCACCGCCGGGCCGGCGTTGGTGTTGATCAGAATGTCGAGATCGCCATCGTGGTCGTAGTCGGCATAGGCGGCGCCGCGCGCGACGATGGGCCGCCAGAAATCCGCTCCAGCCGCCGCGCTCACGTCGTCGAAACGCCCGTGCCCCCGATTGTGAAAGAGCAGCGGCGGTTCACGATATTGCACTTTGGGCTGCACGCGGTTGATCTCCGGCTCGATGTGGCCGTTGGCCGCGAAAATATCGTCCCAGCCGTCCAGATCGTAATCGAAGAAGAATGCGCCGAAGGTCAGGCTGAGCAGGCTGGAGCGCCCCACCGTGGAGGCTGGGGCCTCGTCTACGAAGAATCCTTTTCCTTCGTTGTGATAGAGACCCAGCATCTGATTTGCGAAATTTCCAATCAGCAGATCGGCACGTCCCGAGTGATCGTAATCGGCCGCATCGGTTCCCATGGCGCCGCGCGCGACACCGTCCTCGCCGTAAGCTACGCCGGCCTGCATTCCTTCTTCGGTAAATGTGCCATTGCGGTTGTTGCGGTAAAGCTTGTTCGGCTGCGTGTCATTCGATAGAAAAATATCCGGCCAGCCATCGCTGTTGTAGTCGAGGATCGCAATGCCGAGCGATTTGCTGGTCGTGTCGGCCAAGTGTGCTTTCTGTGTGACATCTTCAAATTTGCCGCCTCCGAGGTTCCGATAGAGACGCGCCGATTTTCCTTTGTACGATTCGGGCGTGCAGTAGGACTTAGTGGAGCCATCGAGCGAGCACCAGAGATCGTTTTTCAGGCTCCAGGTGGCGTAGTTGGCAATCAGGAGATCGGCTTTGCCATCTTTGTCGTAATCGAACCAGGCGGCGCTGGTGCCGAAATCGGCGTTGTGAATGCCGCTCTGCGCGGTGACATCGCGGAAATGGCCGCCGCCTTCGTTGTGAAACAAGCGGTCGCCCTCGAGCGCAGTGATATAGATGTCGGGCTTCCCGTCATTGTCGTAGTCGGCCACGGCCACGCCCATGCCGTACAGTTCGACATCCAGGCCGCTGCCGCGTGTCACGTCGGAGAAGGTGCCGTTGCGATTGTTGTGGTAGTAAGCCTGAATGGAATGGCGGCCGCGCGGAACAAAGTCTTTTCCGTTGATGAGCAGAATGTCCGGCCAGCCGTCGCCATCCAGATCCGTGAAGGCGCAGCCGGAGCCGAGCGTTTCGGGGAGATAGCGTTTGCCGGTGGCTCCTGAGTTGTGAGTAAAGCGCAGGCCCGCTTTCGCTGCCGAATCGACGAAAAGAGGCGAGCTTGGATTAGACAGGAGCGCTGCAAGAAGCAGAGGGAGCATCATCATAGTGGTAGCGGTACGGATTCGTGGTTGTGGATCCGTTGCCGCTCGTTATTGTCTTCGGGGCTGAGCATGCGGCGGCTGGCGGTGATGGCTTGGGACGCCTCATCGGCCTTGAAGCGCTGGAACAAAGCCTGCTCGTGAGCCGCCTTTTCCGTGTCGCCCAAGCCGCGATAGCAAAGCATCGCGGTGTAGTGCACTTCCACGTCTTCCGGGTCGATGGCGGTAACGCGCCGGCAATACTCGAGCGCTTTCGCATACTGGCGTTTCAGAAATAGAATGCGCGCTGTCTGGTTCAGCGGAACGCGATCGTGTGGATATTGGGATTCTACACGCGCGAGGGAAGCGAGCGCATCGTCGTAGCGACCGTCCGTCTTTTCAATCAGCGCGCGGAAATAGTAGATGCGGCCCAGCGAGGGATCCAGCTTGAGCGCGTGCTCGATATAGGGCTTGGCCGCGTCGGTTTCTCCTTCGAGGATTAGCGCGCGTGCGGTGTTGAGCCAAGCGTCGGCATGGTCGGGTTGCGCCTCGGCAGCTTTACGAAAGGCAAACTCGGCGCCCTTCAGATCGCCTTGCAGCAACAGGCCTATGCCCCAATCGTTCCAGCGCTCGCGCGCATTCGGCGAGCGGGTGACGGTGTTCCAGACGGGAGCTTTAGTTGAGACCGGAAGCGTCAGCTCGGCTTTTGCGAGCGTCACAATCGGTAAGTTCGGAATAACGCCTTTCATTTGGCCCGAAACGTTCGCGGGAACATTATGCGGATCGAAGCTGTATGCCAGGCTATTGAATTCCGCCGAGAGTAGAGCCGGCGATTGATTCGGTTTCGGCTGCCCGGCATAAGAAAATTGCGTGTAATACCAGGAGAACTTGCGATAGTTCAGCTTGGCGGTGAAATGAATGTTGCCCTTGGCGCTCGCAGGCACCTGGACCAGGTAATGAGCCACGTCCGCCGCGCCCGGTGGAATCAAGCGCGCGTACAGCAAGCTTCGGGCCTGCCAGGCATTCCGCTTGTCGATCGGATTACCGGCCGCGTCCAACTGATAGGAACGGTAGAAATGCGCACCGGGCTCTACCGGTCCTTTACCATTCTGCTCGACCTGGCCGCTCCAGAAAATCGGCTTGCCGGTATCGTCACAGGCTTCGAGCTCGAGCCAGACATCGAAGGCATCCACGGTACCGCCGGGGAAGAAATGGCCGATCTTGCGCGTACGCACGACCACGTCCACCTTTACGGTTTCACCGGGCTTTAGCGAGACGCCCGAAGCATCGGCGGGGGCGGCGACTTCGCCCACGTTTCGAATGACGGCCGGAGCGTTTTGCTCGGATTCTTCGCCAACGGCAAAGCCGGTATTGGCTTGCTGGGATTCGGCGCCGGCGCGCCGCACCATGCGGACGGTGTGGTTTTCTTCCGCTACCGGAGTTACGGCAAAAATATCGACCGTGATAAATCCGGATTGCAAAAAGTGTTCGGTTGTGGCGAGCTGCTTGGCATCTTTGTTAACGAACGGCAACGCCGTGTTGGCGGCGGGGAAGCGATGGGAATGCACTTTGCCGTTAATATTTCCGGGATCGTGTGAATCGACCAGCGGCATGTGGCAGCCGCCGCAAGTGGCAGATTTCGGAGGATAGTAAAACGAGCGCGCGCCCAGGCCCGACACGCCGCTGGCCTGCCAATTGTCATAGTCGTTGAAGCCGCGGAACCAGCGATAGCGATTCACCGGAATGTCCAAATGAACCTTGTGGCAAGCCGAGCAGAATTCGGCGTTGTTGCGCATAAACGGCTTCATAAATGTACGGCGATGCGCTTCGGGAGCAGCATACGTCACGAAGCGCTCGAGATTCCGGACGATGGGGTTCGAGCTGTTGGCGACTTCGTGCAGCGGCGGGTAAGACATGATGAAGCTGCCGTTGCCGACGCTGCCCTTCACGTGAACGATGGAGTGGCAAGACATGCAGCTCAAGCCGGCCTGCGCTTCGGGCGTATCGATCTGCTCCTTGATGGGGCGATCGAAGCGGCCATTGAAAAACACTGCATGATCATGGCAGCCGGCACACCATTTGCTTGGCTTGGTCCCGACCACCGATTGCATGTATTCGATCGATTTCCGGTAGAACTGGTTGTTGAAGGAAGCAAAGTGATGGGCGGAGCTTTTCCACTGCTGATAGATGTCGCGATGGCATTCGCCGCATTTTTGCGATTCCATGAAGAAAGACGACGGGACCAGTTTGCCGTCCGAAGTGTTGGCGCCGGAGGGGAAGAAAGGGCTCTTCGGGCCTGCGCCTTCCTCGTCCATGGATACCGGGACGGTTAGCGGATTGACGATCCTGTCGCCCGGATGAGGAATCCAATAGCGATAGGCGGCGCCCGCAACCAGCACGGCGGCGGCAGCCGCTACGGAAATTCTGGCGAGCTGTAGATTTTCGCGCCGGGCGAAAATAGCAGCCACGCCAAACAGGGCGAGAACTACATGGACCCAGAGAATCAGCTTGTGATCGTGCGTGTTGCCTATAACGGCGAGAGCGACTCCCGATATAGCGGCCGCAAGCGTCCAAAGCCAGCGCCTTTCGACGCGAGCCCAAATTAGCGCCAGGATGCCGACCGCGGCGCCCAGGAGAACATGCAGCAGCAGGTTGGCAACATTGAATGCGGTAGCCGTGGGGAAGGCCCATAGTAATGCGCTATTCACAAGCAGGATCACCAGTGAGATCAGGCACCAGAATTTCAAACGATTTCGCATGATTACTCCGTGGGCGGAACGAGCGGCCGGATCAGTCGCAGAGCCGGCCGCGTGAGATAGTCGCGTACGTATCGCTCGTGTGCCGGATCGTTCGGAAAATGTTCATCCTTCCGATACGGATAGGCGCTCATGCCATGGAAAGGCAGCGGCAGTACGCTTTGGCTGAACGCCGTATTCGCGTCGGCGTCTTTAGCCCAGCCATCGACCAAAAGTAGAAAATCGCGCGACCAGCCTTCGGGCAGCGCCGGCAGCGAACGGGCAGAAAACTCGAGCGATAGCTCGTCTCCTGAGCCCATGATCACCATGCGGTCGTCCGGGGCGCTCATGAGCGGCGTGACATCGCCGTAACGCGTGTACATGCCGCGCGTGGGATTCCAATTCGAGATCGGCCGTACGTCATCGTAGAGAAATTTTTCGGGCTGCCGGCGGGTTGGATCAATGACCGGCCGGGAAAAGCCGCGGAAATGCACGTCGGCGGATGCGGCGTTGAGCGGCGTTAAACGTGTGCGCGGCGCGCCCGCATTCGGAATCAGAAAAATATCGTCCCAATAGACACACAAGTTGGTAACAATACGCACCTGCCGGGATGCGGAAAGAAATTTGCCGGTGAGATCCACGACGATGGTCTTCGGCTTACCCGACGGAATGCCCATGTCTTGGACGACTGTCTGCCACTGGCCGGCGGCATTTTTGACTTGAAGATAAGGAAAGATGAGACCCTTGCCGCTTTGGGAAGCGCCCAGAAACGTGCTTCCGTCAGCCCAATCGACCCAGCCGTGCAGCACCAGCGAGGCACGATTGTCGGCGGCGGCCTTGCCAAAATCGAGGTCCACGGTGTGCAACTCGGCTATGCCCGCGGCATTGCGTGAGAAGGTAGAGGCTGGCATCGATAACGGGCGTATCTTCTCCTTCGCTCCAAAGAGCCGGAATTCGGGATAGGGAGGCGATTTGAATTTATCGTTGGTGTAAATCTCCGTGGATGCGGGATGATCCAGCGCAATGAGCTGTACTTGGTCGAGGTAGGAAACTTCGTGCAGCTCTTCGGTGATATGTATGCGGTAGCGGCCGTTGACGGGCTTCAGAGCCGCTCCCGGAATCTGAATGTATTCGTCGTGATCGACGGGGAAATAGTGTCCGTCGCCCGAATTCGCGCCGAGCGGCGCGACACCTAAGATATCGGTGATGAACTGGAATTTTTTTCCGTTCCAGGTGAAGATCATCGGGCAGGAACCGGAAAGGCGCTGCGCTTCGGGAATCAGGATGGCGGCCGGCTTCTGGTGCGGCTCATTCTGAATCAAACCGTTGGGCCAGGTGATGCGGATGGAATCGGCGTCGGCGCGTCCATCGAGAGCGAAAGCGAGAGCGGTACCGTCGTAAATCCGCTTTTCATAGTACGAGCCTGATTTCATTTCCACGGTCGCGTTGATTGCTGTTTTCGGGTTTTTGACACCTTGGATGCGGACGGTCATCCAAGTGCCGGCGCTGGATGTGTTCAACGAAAGATGAACCGATCCATCGGCGGCGAGGCGCGCGAAGTCTTCGCGCCGGTCACCGTTAAAATCGCCGCGAACGCGCGAAGGAGCAACATCGGCGTTCGCTTCGCGTACAAAGGTTTCGTCGTGATTGCGCAACACGAGGCGCTGGGGCCCGTAGCTCACCAGGTCGAGCAGTCCATCCCGATTGAAATCCTGCGCGCTTAATTCGGAGGAGCCGGCCACGAGCGCCGGTAGATCCGTAGCCTTGAAGACGCCGTTTAGCTGATCGCGATAGAGCACTCCGGACCGATCGGCATAGGAGACCACGACATCGCGCGCGGCGGTATCGCCACGAATCGCCGTTGCTACGGCATCGAGCGGCTGGCCTTTGACGAACGGGAACGCTTGCGTGCGGTCTTCGAACGTACCGTTGCCATTGTTTCGCATTAAGGCGGGCTTGGGGCCGAAGAGCAGCAGATCGGGATCGTTGTCGTGGTCGAAATCGAGCCATAGCGCTTTCGTGGCGGCGGGGAAATCGGCAACCTTTGTGTATGTGCCCTTATTGTTCCGGAAAAGTGTAGAACCGGAGCCAGTGACGATACATAGGTCAACCAATCCGTCGTTATCGAAGTCGCCCGCCGCGACGCTCCGCACCTCGCGCAGATTGTCGAGGCCGCCGGCTTTGTAGTTCAAAAAGCGCACGCTATTCGGGGACCAGATCAGGAGGTCGGTATGGCCGCTTCCGTCCGGATCGATTGCCAGAATGCCGGAGGCGCCTGTGCTCACCATTTTGTCCTGGTAGCGGGCCGCTTGCTTCGCAGCCGAGGGCCGCGGCTCGGGAGGATCGTACAACTCGGCGTAGAAGCACCACTCCATGTCCTCGGGAACGGCCGCTCCTTCGCTGCGCTTTTTCGCCTCTTCGAATGCTTTGCGTTCGCGCGCGGCTGCTTCCTTGTCGCCGGCGCGCTGGTAGAGGCTGAAGAGCTGAAAATGGGGTCCCGCCAGATCCGGGTTCAGTCTTTCGGCTTCGAGAAATTCGGGGAGCGCCGCCTGTGTGTTGCCTTGCGACCGGAGCACCGCGCCCAAGTTGTAGTGCGGTACCGGCTCGGACGGTCGCAGACGGATCATGCCTTTGAACTGCTCGATAGCTTTGTCATAGTTGCCCGCATGCTTGTAGGCGATTCCGAGGTTAAACCAGGTATGCGGCAGGCTGGGGTTCTGTTTCTGGGCGCGCACCAGTTCGGCTACACCGGCTTCGGTCTGCCCGGCGTGCAGCAATGCCAGCCCATAATTCACGCGCTCGCGCACGGAGTCCGGTTTCAGCCGGAGCGCTTCGCGCAGCTCGGTTACCGCCTTGAGATGGGTGTCTGGATTTTCGAAGAAGGCTTTGCCGAGATTGCGGTGCTGCCACAACAGATCATCTGTATGAGGATTGTCCGCCGCCGTCAGAAACAACCCGCAGGCGACCGCGCCCCATACCGAAAGACTCCTCATCTTGCCGCCGAATTTTCTCATTCTATAGATGATTTCAGATAAAGGGATCAAACTTTCGGTTGAGGCGCGAGCAGATTGCTAGATTGATAACTTGCTCCAGCAGAGTGCGGTCGCGATGGGGAAAATGGTCCGGGTGGGAGAAATCTCGCCGGCGGAGCTGTTGGAGGCGCATCGGAAGCAGATCCGCGAGATCAATCCGCGGTTAAACGCCGTTGTGGCATTGCTGGACGATGCTCCGGTAGAAAGCGACGGGCCGCTGGCCGGTGTACCGTTTTCGGCCAAGGATTCGATCGATGTCCGGGGGGTACGGACGACGGCCGGAACGCTGGAAAGGCGCAACGCGGCGGCGGCCGAAAAGGATGCGACGGTGGTCCGGCGCTTGCGCGCGGCGGGCGGCATCCCGATCGCCAAGACCAATTTGCCCGACCTGCTGTTTGCTTTCGAGAGCGACAATCTGATCTTTGGCCGCAGCAATAATCCCTATGATTTGACACGCACTCCGGGCGGCAGCAGCGGCGGAGAAGCAGCGCTGATTGCGGCGTGCGGCTCACCGCTCGGATTAGGAAGCGACTGCCTGGGCAGTGTACGTGTGCCGGCGGCATTTTGCGGTATTGCGAGCATCAAACCGACCAGCGGCCGTCTGCCGCGGACGGGCCACGTTCCGCCCGCCAGCGGCTGGGTGGAGGCGCTATGGCAGATCGGCCCGATGGCGCGGCATGTGGAGGATCTGATTCTCGCGATGCGCCTGCTGGCTTCCGAAGACGAGGACGATTTCACATCGCCGCCGATGCCGTTAGTCGAATCCAAGAAACGCAAAGATTTGCGGCTGGCCTTTTTCGTCGATAACGGATTTGCGCGTTGCTCGCCGGAAATCGTAGCGGCGGTCCGGCGGTGTGCCGAATTTTTGTCGCAGAGCGGGATGCTGGTGGAAGAGCGCCGGCCGCCGGGCATGGATGAAGCGTATGAATTGGAGCTGGCATTGCTTGGCGCGGATGGAGTGGAGGGCATCGGGAGTACCGAGGTGCATCCGTTTTTAACGCATTTTGTCGAGCAAATGCGGCCGCATCGCGCAAGCGGCGCGGGGTTGGCGAAGCGCTGGCAGCAATGGGATGAATACCGGCGGAATCTGCGGCGGTTTTTTCATGAATACGATGCGATCTTGTGTCCGGTCTATACGCAGGTGGCACTGAAGCATGGGGACTCGATCCTCGACGAGAATTTTCGCGGCTTCAGCTATACGATGGCCTGGAGCGTGGCCGGAGCGCCAGCGGCGACGGTGCGCTGCGCGTCGCACGAAGGCCTGCCGGTTAATGTACAAATAGTGGCCAAGCCTTGGGACGATATGCTGGCGCTGGAGATCGCGCGAGCGATAGAAGAACGGTTTGGAGGATGGCAGCCGGCGTGAGAGTAGTCGTTGCCCGCTTACTTACGTGCGCGGTTCTTTTGCCTTGGCGAACGGCAGTGTGTGCGGATTTTCCGCGCGCCGAAATTTCCAATCGCGAGATTCATGCGAAGCTCCTGTTGCCCAACTCTGATAACGGTTACTATCGCGGCAGCCGCTTTGATTGGGCGGGCGTAATTGAGAGCCTGACTTACAAGGGCCACAGCTATTTCGGCAAATGGTTTGCGCGCTATAGCCCGACGCAGCACGATGCCATCATGGGCCCGGTAGAAGAATTCCGAAGCGAAGACGGCGCGCTCGGCTATGCCGAAGCAAAGCCGGGCGAATACTTCGTAAAGATCGGAGTTGGCGTTCTGCAAAAGCCCGATAACTCGAAATACAGTTTTGCGCGGCCGTATCGGATCATTACCGGCGGAAAGCGTGTTGTGCGGCCGGAAGCCGACCGCGTTGTGTTCCTGCACGAGCTGAACGATGGCAACGGATATGCGTATCGCTACCAGAAAACGGTGAGGCTGGTAGGAAACAAGCCCGAGCTGGTGTTAGAGCACAGTTTGAAGAACACCGGCAGAAAGGTGATCGATACCAGCGTTTACGATCATGACTTCTTCATGCTCGACAACGAGCCGACCGGGCCGAACATTCGGGTGCGCTTCCAATTCGCTCCCAAGGCGGAAACCGATTTCAAGGACAAAGCCGAATTCCGCGGCAACGAGCTGATCTACAAACGCGAGCTAGCGGCGCGCGGCGATTCGGTAGCAAGCTGGCTGACGGGTTTCGGCTCGACCGCCAAAGACAACGACTTCGCCGTAGAAAACACGAAGACCGGCATCGGCGTACGCGAGATAGGGAATCGGCCGCTCTCGCAATTGAATTTCTGGTCGATTCGTACGACGGTGTGCCCGGAGGCCTATATCCATATGCGGATCGAGCCCGGGCACACGTTCAAGTGGAAAATTACTTACCAATTCTACTTACTGGCCGGTACAAAATAAAACGCGACCGGTGTAGGAATGTCGTAGGTTTTTCCGGTGGGGGTGAGCTTGCCGCTCGCGGGATCGATGGTGAAAGTCGCGAAGCGGTTCCCTTTTTGATCACCGGCAAACAACACGCGACCGGTGGGATCGATTTCGACGCCGCGGGGAATCGTGCCTACCTCGGCAACCTGCACCTGCGTCAACTTTCCAGTGCCGGAATCGATAGAAAACACCGCGATGCTGCCTGCCCCGCGGTTTGACGCGTAGATATGCTTGCCGGCCTTATCGATTAAGATTTCGGCCGGGTTATTTTCGGGACCGGAGTAGCCTTCGGGCAGCGTAGATGCGTTTTGGAACTCTTCGAGCGCTCCGGTCGAGCTGTTTCTGGAAAACGCGGTAACAAACGATTTCAGCTCATTGACGACATAAGCAAATTTGCCGTTCGGGCTGACGACCATGTGCCGCGGTCCGTAGCCGGCCGGCAGCTTGGCAAACGGCGGATCGTTGGGCGTGACCTTATGGGCAGCGGGGTCGAGGCGATAGATGCGAATTTGATCGAGCCCGAGGTCCGGAACATAGAGAAACTTGTTGTCAGAGGAAACGACCGTCTGGTGCGCATGCGGACCTTTTTGCCGTTTAGGATTGACGCTCGATCCTTCGGCCGTTAGTAAGGTGGCCATGGCGCCGAGTTTGCCGCCGCTTTCGACCGGATACACCGGAACGCTGCCGGTTCCATAATTCGCCGCGACCAGAATCTTACCGGTAAGATCGAGCGCCAAATGGCAGGGGGATGTGCCTTCGGACGAGAGACTATTCAATTCCGTCAGCGCGCCGGTTCCACGATTGATGGAGAACCCCGCGACCGCTCCGTTACCATGAGTCGCTTCGCTTACCGCATATAAATTGTGATAACCACGATCGGAAGTCAAGAAAGACGGCGCGGATATCTTCACGACAACGCCCATTGAATCGAGTTGGCCCGTATCCGGGCTATACCGATAGCCATAAATACCTTCGCCATAAGTGCCAACGTAGAGGAAATAAGTAGACATGGATTTAGCAGAGATCAAAGTGGATGTCAGCAGAGCTGTCGCGGCAACCCACAGGAACAGTTTCGATCGCATACAGGCTTCAGTATGTCACTTGCGTGATTTGCGATTTTTGAGCAACAGATCCATATGCACCTGCGGCATGCGCAGAGACAGAGATGTCTTCTCCGGATCAATGGAGATGGTGTACGGTCCGTCCTTGGTTCCAAATTCGTCAAAAAACGCAAGCTGATCGCCATCGAGAGTATAGGTTCCGTGGCGCGAAACAGTCTGGTGATGTACGCTCACCTGCTGGATGAAGGTATTTCCCGCCGAAAGCGTAAGTGTGCCGCTGCAGATATCGGGGTGCGGCGTACCGTCGAAGCAGGTGTGCTCGGTCTGGATGCCGGCATCCCTATCTTCGATCTTGATGTACTCCCAGCCGCCCGGATCCTGGAGCATTTTGAGCCGATCGCCGCTTAGTTCGGCGGCCGCAAGATAACCAATAACAATCGACAGACACAAGATTTTCGGCATGGATTTAGTGAGTCATGGAATAGATAATATAGTTCACGCCGATTCGAATGCCCAGAGCCGAATACTCTTCCGGATAGGCCGAATCGTCGGCCCACTCCCAGGAGTCTCCCAAATCGGAATTGAAGGCAACGGCGACCATCAGGCGGCCGCGATCGTCGTAAATGCCGCGCCAGTGCGCGGTATAACCGTCGTTCCGGTAGGGCACGCCGGTCTGCACCGACCATTCACCCGGAACCTGGTAGCGCTTGTCGAGATTGTAGACAGTATGGAAAATCGGGTCGGTATCGGGAATCTCGACGACGGGACGATCCGGGAACACACGCTTAATGCTT
>JAICIH010000099.1 GCA_025924475.1 Bryobacteraceae bacterium | reverse complement strand
TACAGGCGCAGACGCAAGTCAATGTAGCCACCGCGCAAACTACCGATCTGGGTGTCGCGCGAACGCAATACGAACACGCCATTGCAACTCTCATTGGCAAGCCGGCCTCGTCATTCACGCTGCCGGCGGCGCCATTTGCCGTCAACCCTCCTACCGTGCCCGTTGCGGTCCCTTCGACCTTGCTGGAGCGACGGCCAGATATCGCAGCGCTGGAACGCGAGGTAGCGGCGGCGAATGCGCTGATTGGAGTCGCACGAGCAGCCTATTATCCAAATCTCACTCTCAGCGCCACGGCCGGCTTTCAGACTTCGCAATTTACTCAATGGTTCAATTGGCCGAGCCGGTTCTGGTCAGTTGGGCCAGTGTTGTCCCAGACTCTCTTCGATGGAGGCGTGCGGCGCGCGCTGAACGCCCAGGCACAGGCGCAGTACGATGCGGCGGTGGCCGATTATCGTCAGACGGTCCTTACGGCTTTTCAGGCAGTCGAAGACCAGCTCGCCGCATTGCGTATTCTTTCTCAGGAAGCCGCCGAACAACGCGCCGCGGTGCTCTCTTCGACCCGTTATTTGGAACTGGCGAACACGCGTTTTCAGACCGGGGTCGATAGCTATCTGAATGTAATCACCGCACAGACGACGCTGCTGAACAACCGTGAGGCCGAAGTCCAGGTACAGCTTCGCCAGATGACCGCCAGCGTATCGCTGATTCTTGCGTTAGGCGGAGGTTGGGACAATTCACAGCTCCCGCAAATGAAGGATCTTGTCTCGCGCTCCAGCTCGCCAAGTAGTGGGCCATAGTAGTGATATGAGCGGAAAACAAACCGGCGTTCTTCGGGAACAACTTCTTAGCGCACTGAAGGGCGATCAATCGCACCTGGACTTTGCTTCCGCGATCGCAGATTTTCCCGATCATTTACGCGGCGCAAAGCCTCCCGGCGCGCCTCATACCGCCTGGCAACTACTAGAACACCTGCGCATCGCCCAGCACGACATTCTCGAATTTTCGCGAAATCCGAAATATAAATCGCCGCAGTGGCCGGAAGGCTATTGGCCGTCTGAAGATGCGCCCCCGGATGCGGACGCCTGGAATGCAAGTGTGAAGGCATTTCAAAACGACTGGCGTACATTTTCGAAGCTAATCCAGGACGAAGAACAGGATCTTTTTCGGCCCTTTGACCACGGCGAGGGACAAACTCTGCTGCGAGAAGCGCTGGTTCTTGCCGCGCACAATTCCTATCACTTGGGTCAACTCGTTTTTTTGAAAAAACTTTTGCTTGAAAAGCGCTGAAGCGCGGAGCAAACCTCTCTTCACTTATTCATGGCGAAGGGCAAGTAGCGGATCGACTACAGACGCTCTGCGAGCAGGCATCCAGGACGCAAATAACAAGGTAGTGGCAGCTACGATTGCCGCCGTCGCGAAGGTGGTTGCATCGTTTGGTGTTACACCATAGAGAAGATTAGACATCAAATAGGTCAACCCGTAGGCAGCCCCGACTCCGGTACCAATACCGCAGAGCCCCATCCATATACTCTGAGCAACTAGCAGACGGATGACGCTGCTCCGTTGCGCACCTAATGCCATGCGAATCCCAATCTCTTGTGTCCGCTGAGCTAACGAGTAAGCAACGACACCGTAGATACCTACAATGGCGATCAGCAACGCGGCAGCCGCAAATGTTCCGAGGAGCAACATCTCAAAGCGACGAGTGGACACGGAAGCGTCCAACATCTCTTTGAGGCTTGCAATATCGTAGACCGGCTGTTCCGGGTCAACACTCGCAACTCGGCTGCGGAGCACGCCTGCCAGGCCCAGTGAATCTCCGGGGATGCGCACGGCGATCGTCATGGTGAGGTTTCCACCAGTCAAGTTTGGCGCGTAGGCCCGAAACATCTCTGGACCGGGATCAGCATCCAATTGAGCATACTTGAGATTGGCCACTACGCCGATCACCGGCCCGCCCAGGTGTTCGATCCGCTTACCTAAAGGGTTCTCGGCGCCAAACGCTTTGCGAGCCATCGTCTCATTGATGATCGTGGCTTCGGGCGGATCAGTGTCAGTTAACCAACGGCCCTTCAGCAAGCGCATGCCCACAGCATCGAAATAGCCCCGAGAAACGAGGCTCGTGTTCCAGTGATCGATCTTGAGCGGTGTGGCACTGTTCTTGGACTGAGCAATCAGCCCTTCTTTATGCGCTATTCCGAATGCCTTTAGGCGAGGAATTGACTCCAAATTGTGTAACACCTCTCTGAGGTACGCGATCTGCTTTGCCTTGTCGACATATTGTGGACCTGAAAGCGCAACATGCATCATCAATGTCTTCTCGGGAGCGAATCCGGGAGGAAGCATGTACATCTTCCAAAAGCTCTTAATCAATAGGCCGGCACCGATTAACAGTACGACGGCTAGGCTAAGTTCACATGCAACCAGCGCGCGTCGAACGCGCAGGCCACTTTTGCCCGCCGAGGAGGTTCGGGTTCCCTCTTTCAGTGCGGCATGCACATCTGCCTTCCACAACGAGAGAGCCGGCCCCAAACCGAAGAAAATCCCACTTCCCAAACATAGAGCAAGAGTGAAGGCCAAGACGTTTCCATCGATGGAGGTTTCTGGCAAGCGCGGAAGCATACTCGGGCCAAAATGTATAAGCGCTGCGGTCATTGCCCTAGCCGCCAGCAGTCCGCCTACGCCGGCCAGCACCGCGAGTACGATTCCCTCCACCATGAACTGTCTCAAAATGCGTACTCGCCCTGCCCCGGTGGCAGTTCGAATGGCGACTTCGTGAAGACGTGAGGCTCCTCGTGCAAGCAGGAGATTGGCAGTATTCGCACAGGCAATCAGCAGAACGAATAGACCGGCCACCTGCAAGATCAACAATGCCGATAGATTGTGCCCAATGATTCGCCGCTGTAACGGCTGCAATGACATCTTTGAAACACCCGGAAACCAACGATCGGGATAGCTTTTTAGAATTGTCGTCTCGATTCCTCGAAGTTCTGTAACGGCACTAGACGGGGGAGTAGAAGGCTTTAGACGTCCCACCACAAACAAGCGCGAAGGCTTGGATCGTACGAGAGGCGGTGCAGGAATGAATGCCGATGGTTCAGTGGGCACGATGGTAGACCAGAAATCCTGTGGGAAGAAGAAACGAACATTTGGGGCTAAAACACCGGTGACCGTCATCGGCTGGCCATCCACAGTCACGCTCTTTCCTACGATGTTAGGGTCTCCTCTAAACTGACGTTCAAAGAGCGAGTGCGATAGAACGATCGAGTTCTGAGAGGTTGCCGGTATGAAAAGGCGGCCCAACATCGCTCTAGCTCCTGTGATTGCCCAGAAATCACCCGCAACAGAAACGACTCGTTGCTGGCTTGCCGTGTTCTTGGTGGCAACACTCGCATCTGTGTAAACATAGCCAGCAATTTTCTCGAAAGAAGTTGCGCGGTTGTACCATTCGGCGAAATCAGCCCCTCGAATTCCCGCCTTAAAGGGGCCGGCAATTTGAGTGGTCAGCGCGAAGATTCGGTCTGCGCTTGGATAGGAAAGAGGCTGGAGCAGAACGGTATTTATCACGCTGAAGACACCTGTATTGACGCCAATTCCAAGGGCCAGAGTAACTATGGCGACCGCCGCAAATCCCGGGCTCCGGCGCAGCATTCTTAGACCAAATCGAATGTCTTGCTGGATCTGTTCCAGCACATTTAGGCTCCAGACATTCCACGTTTGCTTCTTAATCAAGGACACATTGGCAACTTTCGAAGAGCAATATAACGCGTCTCTTCAGGTTTCATTCCACGCTCCATATTGTCTCGTGTTTGCAGTTCAATGTGATCCCGAATGTCCTGATCGAGCTGTTATCTCACTCATAACGCAAGGCCACCAACGGATCGATTCGCGAAGCGCGCCGCGCCGGCCAATAGGCGGCCTTCGCCCCAACCCCAACGAGCAGCAAACTGGCGCCGATCAGGGTAACCGGATCGGCGCCTTTTAGCCCGAATAACAGATTCTCCACCAACTGGCCGCAATGTCGGCGGTGACCCGCTTCAGGGGAGTCGAAAACCTCGAGTACGCTACCATCTAAAAGTTGCGAAGCGCATTGGAAGAAATTATTGCCTTCGCGACCGATAAGAAGTTGCAACGCCCGCGGCCTTCTGATATGGGGCTGCTGGGCGATCCCCATTACAAGGAAACCATTACGTGGTCAATGCATCCACGCGAGCGCTGTCTCGCATCCATCAAGTACAATCCCATCGCTTGTACGCGGCAACAGAGAAAGTATTCTTCGTTGCTTTTGTGTTTTCTATGATTAGCATAAGCGCGGCGACTTGCCGCGCACAGCAGTCCGGAGCGAATATCTCGGGAAGATCCATCCCCGCACCCATCTACGGCATAACCTTGGATGATGTATCCAATACAGCGGAGCAGGTCAGGTCGTTACAACAGCTTGTTCATATGCCAACGGTGAGGGTCGTCTTCGATTACGGAGCAGGCCCATCGTATTATTCAGATCCGATTCGGCAACTGAGTGGCGTGTCCTACATTATGGGAGAGATCGCCGATTCTTCGGACATGCGAAAATACACCGTGGCTTCCTACCAGAAGCGCGCCCAAAAGTATGTTGCTGGTCTAGGAAGCCAAGTCGATCTGTGGGAGATCGGAAATGAGATCAACGGAAACTGGCTGGGAACTGGCGCCATGCTCAAATTGAAAGCCGCTTACAATGTGGTGGCGGCGGCTCACGGCGCTACCGCAATCACTTTCTTTTATGAAGGTGAACCGTCCGATACGAACAATTGCATCTCAACCAGAAATGGCGGCAATGATATGTTCACGTGGATCAACCAGAATTTCCAGTTGAATCTTCCCCAAACACAGCGGGACCCGGAGGCCGAGAAGGTTCGCCTGGGCGCTAATTACATTCTCGTTAGCTGGTATCCGACTCAGTGTAATAACGCCAAACCCGACTGGGGCTCGATCTTCTCCCGGTTAGCTTCGATCTTTCCGAATTCGAACGTAGGCTTCGGCGAGATCGGTACGCCTAGCCCTGAAGGAGGCTCGCAAACGGAAATCAACTTGATCAATGAGTTCTATCCGCTGGCCAAGACTATTGCCTTTCCGCCGAGCTACGTTGGTGGCTATTTCTGGTGGTATTACGCAGAAGAGATGGTGCCAGCCAACACCACGCTATTCAGAACACTTAACAAAGCCATTCAGTGAAAATCTAGTTGAGATGTTCTGCAAGAATATCTAAGATGCGCCCGGCTGAATGACCATCCCCGAAAGGGCACGCACAGTGCGACATGGAGCGGTACATGTCGCAGTTATTCAATAGTCGTTCAGCCGCGTCCGCTATCCGCTCAGCATCGGTTCCAACAAGCATTGCCGCACCTGCGCTCACTGCTTCAGGACGCTCCGTGGTATTGCGCATAATCAACGTGGGCTTGCCAAGCGCCGTGGCTTCTTCCTGAATGCCTCCGGAATCCGTCAAAATGAGATAGCAAGCCGACATGAGATGCACAAATTGCTCGTATCGGAGCGGTTCAATGAGTCGAATACGCGGGTGTCCGGCTAGATGACGTGCAACAGGTTCCCTGACATTTGGATTTAGATGCACGGGATACACAAATTCGAGATCCTGGTTTCGATCGGCGATCTTTCTGATTCCTTGGCAAATCGATTCAAATGCCGGTCCAAAGCTCTCCCGCCGGTGAGCCGTCACCAGCACCAGACGACGGCCATTTGCCCGACCGCAATCGGGCCCTAAATCCACGCGGCGCGCCAGCGTTATGCGAAGCGCATCGATCACTGTGTTGCCAACAACGAAAACCCTGCTTGCATCCACCTGCTCAGCGATAAGAGCCTGCGCCGCTTGATCTGTTGGCGCGAAATGCTGGCTGGCAATTACACTTGTTACACGGCGATTCATCTCTTCCGGGAATGGATTATGTAGGTCGCGAGTGCGCAGACCCGCTTCAACGTGGCCCACCGGAACGCGCTGATAGAAGGCCGCCAGCGTGCCGATCATGGCCGTGGTGGTGTCGCCCTGCACCAGAATTGCATCGGGCCTCCTCTCCTTCAGCACGTGGGTCAACGAAGCCAGCGCTCGCCCGGCGAATTCGGGAAGACCCTGATCTGCCTGCATGAGGTTCAAATCGACGTCGGGCGTAATTCCAAACCACTCGTTGACTTGATCCAGCATTTGCCGATGCTGGCCCGTAACACACACAAGCGGCGACAATCCCCGTCCGTCACGCTGCATATCGAGGACGACTGGAGCGAGCTTGATGGCTTCCGGCCTTGTTCCGAATATCATCATCACGGTTTTGTTTGTCATAGCGAATCAATGCTCCGGCGATAGAACGTTCTGGCGGCAGGATTGCGCCGCGCCTGCAGTAATCCACGCGTGATATTCCTCAAAAAGTTTGTTCGCGGCTTCTCCTCCGAGCGGCGTCATGTATTCGGGAACGCTGAAGCCGACAATTTCGCCACTGGAATATTTGGAAGCGATCGCGATTTGACAAACGATGCGATCCATCGAGCCGGGAACAGCGCTAAATGCCGACTGATTGAGAGGTGGACCTGCTGTCTGCCGGAGCAGTTCCACCACTACCCAAAGACAGCGATGGTTCTTGTCGCTCGCGCCGCGAATCGCTTCCAAATACACCGGCACGTCGTTAAGTCCTAGCTTGTTGACGCCGACTCCATCCTGAAAAAGAACCGCATCGATGCTTGTATGTTGAAAGAATTCATCCCAGAATCGGCCGAAGGCGTCAGGACTGGATTGCGCCTGGGAAAAAGCCGAAATGGCGATGATAGACTTCGGCATGAGCTGGCGCAGTTCTCCGGTCAAGCCGGCCACATGTGCCAGAAGGATATTGCGCGTTTCTTTTGATCGCCAATTTATGTCATCGACTTCTTGCGAAATGTACCAGCCGCGCATACAGGAGTGACCGCGCAGCAGCGGCGCCATTTCTCGAGCTGCCGTTAGCGATTTGGATCGGAGTTGCGCAAGATAGCTCGCTATCGAATCCGGATCCTTTTGAATACGCGTCCAATAGCCGGAATCGTGCACCAGTCCCACCAGGACTTGCATCCCCACGGCATCCGCCATTTTCAGAACCGTCCCAAGTGGGACGTTGTTCACAGTGTGAAAGGTCTTCGAATCGTAGAATGCCAAATCATCGGCCACGCTCCATTGCACAATCAGATTGCGGATACCGATGCTCTTCAACGATTCAAATAGCTGGCGCCACTGCGCCTCCGTCCTTCTCCCGTGCTCCTCGAGTAATTGAAGAAAGGTTCCGTCCAGGCGTGCATTGGCGGACGCCTTCGGGGAGGTCTGACTGTCAATTGGCCTCGGTAAACCAAGTGCCAGCGCCAACCAAAGCAGCCAGGTGCCAGTGTAGTTCACCCTGATTCCCATCCTTTAGAATCTAAAAATGCTCGTCGCCGAGCAGCCCACGTAAGTTGCCGAGGCGGCCGGCGAAGACACCCGCCCTCGTTTGCACTGTACGAGCACTTCGAAGCTCGAGCGCTGCGCTTCGTACCGATTCGCGTTATACAGATACCGAAATGAGATGCCGCCTCCCGCTTCCGCATAGGTTCCGGCATATAGACTCGGCAATTGCCAACGAACGTCTGCAATCGCCAATGGTGTCACAAGCAGCTTATTCTGGAAATTGAAAGTAATCCCTCGCCTCGCTTCGCCATATTGCGCGAACGTACGCAGACCAAAGGGCAGGTAGGCTGTGTCGGAAAAGACAAGCGTGTGATTCCAGCTTCTTTTATTCGGCTTGACTTCGAATCCGGGATTCCACGAATACAAACCCCGTATCAACCATCCTCGGTAGGTAGCCCTGCCAGTATGCACCAGCTTCTCGCCGCTGATCCAAAGGTTCTGTTTCCGAAATGGCTTGTAACGAACACCGGCGCTGAGTTGATACAACTTCGTGTCGAAGCCAATCATGTTGTGGTCGTTGCTCCACAGCAGCCGCGCGAACATCTCCAATGTTCTCCCATTTCGCATGCCGATAACCGGAGGCCGATAGGCTGCCTCAATCCCCGCCGAAGAGGGAAATGGGCTCGAACCAAATAGATCCGGCGCTCCAGGCCGCGCATAACTGCTGCTGACAAAACCTTGGTACAGAGTAAAATCGTAGGATTTCGTCAGCCGAGTCACCTCCGATCGCATCAGGTAAGTGTCTCGCGAGCTTTCGTTCCCGCCGCTCTCCAAATCGTAGTAGTTATCGATCGCCTTTCGGAACCAGGCCGCCGATTCCGCATTGCGGGCGAGCTGCATGTTCACGTATGCCAAGGATTTGAACCAGCTCGTGTTCTTAGGTTCATGGCGCGCCAGTTCCTCGAACATTCGTGCGGCGTCCTGCAGACGTCCTGCCTTTTCGAAAGCGTATGCAAGCGCCCGGATATAGAGCGTGTTACCGGGCTCTTTGGCAAGCGCATGACGAAAATGAGAAATGCCAACCGAGTAATTCTTTTCTTCCATTTCATTCGTGCCTAATTCGTAATCACGCCAGGCGGCGGGAGCCATCTTGTTCGCCTCGTTGAAAGCGCGAATCGAAGCTTGTCTGTCTCCCTGCTGCTTCGCCACCGCAGCGGTCTCATCTAAATATCCGATTTTTTCCTGGCCGGAAAGCTCCTGCGGATGAATCTGGTGAAGCGCTGCGCTGGCGGACGTGAGATCGCCTACTAACCTGTGCGCGCGAGCCGTTTGAATCCAGAGCAACGGCTTGGACTTCATACCGAGCGATGTGCCCCACGCTTTTGCGGCTGAAGCATACTCTTGCACGGAATAGTAAAGATAGCCCAGTTCCGTCCAAACGGTCACACGTTCGGATTCCGACAAGTCGGAGGCGGCCAGCGCCTGGTTGAGATAGTGAATGGCAAGTCCCGGTCTATCCAGACGTTGATAGCAGCGTGCTGCCCCAATGAACGATTGCGAGTGGCGCTCCTTCCTGAGCGCAGCCTGAAATTGTTCGAGCGAGGAAGACCATTCACCCAGAGCGTAATAGGAAAACGCCAGGTTTCTATGTAGCGTCTCCGTCTCCTGGCCGGCGTCAAGCGCTTTCCGGAACGACTCCGCCGCCGATTTTTGTACCCCAAGCTTTGTATATACAAATCCAAGCGATTCCCACGCTTTTGCCTGCAATGCCGAAGTTGAGCCTCCACCATGCAGGTATCGCAAGTAAACGTCCCTTGCTTGCTGCCAGTTCTGAGCGAGCGAGAATTTTTCTCCTGCTTCGAATAGCAAATTCGGGTGCTGGCTAGAACCATTTTTGAAAGCCTCTAGAAGGAGGTTCGCAGATCGTTCAAAATTTCCTGTCTGTGCTTCGAGGTAAGCCAAACTGGTTCTGATCTCCTCCGCTTGTGCGGATGGATGTGTTTGTTGTTTCAGGAGCGTCTCATATTCGGCCTCGGCACTTATAGTATTCCCTGATCCCGCGTACGACAGCGCCAGCATCTTCATGATTTGCGCCGAGTTCTGAGCCGCTTGGGCCCGCTCTAAGTACGGAATGGCCGCCTTGTAGTCACGTCTCTCGATACAGATTTCCGCCATCGCGATCTGTAATTCCACATTCCCTGGACTAATGTCGAGCGCCCGGCCTAAGGCCGCTTGCGCCTCTTCCGTGCGGCCTAGCTTTGCGTATAAATAGCCCTGCTGCCGATATATATCCTGCGCCGCCGCTGGCGAAGGGTGCGATTGCAATGCCGCCTTCAGAGATTCGAGAGATAGTTCCGGCTTTTCGATCCGCGCATACAGCACCGCCAGCTTAATGAACAAATCCGTGGACGGTCGTAAATAGACCGCCTCGTTGATAAAACCAATTGCCTCTTCGGTGCGCCCTGCTTGCACCAGGCTTTCCGCTAACGCCTCTAACGCCGGTGCGCTTCGGTTGATGTCCATCGCGCGTCGAAACGCAGCCGAAGCTTGATCGTATTGCCGCGCGAGAGTGTAGACGTTTCCAAGTTTCGTGTACGTCTCGTATAGGCTGCCCGCATCTCCGCTTTGCAGCGCGGCGCGGCGCTCGAGTTCATCGGCCATGGCAGGATAATTCTTTTCCTGCTGAAGTAACGCCAGCAGGAGTTCGTGCCCCTGCGAATCTGGCTGCATTCTGAGCAAAGATCTTAAGAGCTGAATTGCCGCCCTATTGTTCTTCCTCAGCCGTGCTATTTCAATCAATGACCGGTATGCCGGAGCCGCTTGCTTCGGATCGGCGGTTAGCTTAAGCACCTGGCGAAATTCCTGTTCGGCTCCCGCGTAATCCGTCTCTGACACCAGCACGTTCGCCAAATACTCGCGGTCCTCGATGCTCGGCCGGATCGAAAGCAATTGCCTCATCCTGCGGCTCGCCTCCGGAAAGTTGCCCATCTGATACGCAGTTTTTGCCGCGGAGCGAAGGATCTCAGGCTTGTTCGGACTTAAAGCGAGCGCTAATTCATACGCCTTCTTTGCGGTTTTCCAGTCGCTTTGTTTATAGGCGATATCCCCCAGCGCCTGAAGCGCGTCCAGGCGCTCGCTCTTTCTGACGGCTAGATTGACCGCCGTTTGAAGCGCTAGCGACGCATCTTCGTTCCGGCCCAGGCCCTGCAAGGCGACGCCCTTTCGGTAGTACAGATGCGAATCTTTCTTCAACACAGCTAATCTTTCAATTGCATTCAGCGCCTTGTCGTACTGCTTGGCTGCAATCGCAAGATCGATCAGTTTATCGAGACCGGCGATACGATCCGCGTCAACCAGATCGCCGATCGCGACAAAGGAGGCGAGGTCTTGCAATGCGGCCTGGGTTTGTCCGAGTGCCTGGCGCGCCAGCCCGCGATACATCAACGCGGGTCCAAACGAAGGATAGGTGGTAAGAATCACTCCGGCCTGGCGTATGACTTTGTCGTGGTCTTTGTTTTGAGCGAACAGAACCATTTCAACGCTATGGGCCGCTAAGTCGTTCGGCTCGCGCGCGAGCAGCGCATCCAACTCGGCCTCAGCCGCCGCCATGCGGCCTTGCTTCATCAACCGGAACGCGAGATCCAGCCTAGGGTAGCTGCGGTAATTCGCGATCTGCGAGCCAAGCCAGGAGCGGTTTTCAATCGTCGGGACCCGATGTACATAGGCCAATACGCCCTCCGATGTGCCGGAGCCCGCAAGCAGACTAACAGCGGCCGCCATCTCAAGAACGCACACTGCAAATAACCGCGCCTGGCACGCCGTTCGTAGTTTCATATAAACCTCACTTCTTCCCGGCAGCAGCCGCAAGCATTTCGCATGGTCGACAAGCAAGCCGCTGACGCTCCACAGCCCATTCCAGATCGCCTCGCGTAATAAAACCTGCCTCGACCAGGAACTCCCCGAAAAGAGCCCCGTCAATTGCGGCAAACTGCCTTGCGGCTTCTCTCAGCCGCTTGAAATCAATGCAGCGCTGTTCAAGCAAAATGTCGCCGAGTCGCCGGTAGGAACCGAGCTCCAGTAGCCTCGCAAGCTCTTCTTCTGCAATTTCGTCCGGCGAATCGGCGGTGGCAGACCGCCGCTCTCTTCGCGAATAGCAATAACGAATCGCAAGTCCTAAATCAGCCCGGGGGGTTAAACAGAACTCCGGTTTGCGTCCCGCCTCAGCTTCGATCTCTTTCAACTCCTCCGACGCAAGCGGATCCGCCGTCGCAACCAGCAGTCGCCTGTTCGGCAGAAACTCCAGCGGATAAATCGAAAACTGCGTCGCGCATCGCCAACTGATCGCTTGAAGCACTTCACTCGCGGTTTCGGACGGGTCAATGCGCCGGTATGGCAAACCCAGTTGCCCTGCCAAAACCTGGATAAACCGCCACTCATCCACGCCGCCGAGCGACAGCAGTATTACTCCAATCGGCGCCGCAAATCCCTCTTGGATCGACAACGCTTCCTGAAGTTGTCGAACGGAAACTGCGCCATTCTCCACTAAAAGATCACCAATTCGACGCGGCGATCCCGCCAACACAACCTGTGTCGGCAATACATGCGCCGTCTTGTCCCATGCGATCTTCTTCTTGAGAAAAATCGCTCGAGCGTACAAGTACATCGCGCGGCTCGTGGCGCATCCATTTATCACGTTCGACCAAACCTGGCGAAAAATGGCTAACTGCGACTGCTTTAGGCCATAGACCTTGTAAACCGAGTAACTTCGCCAGGCAAGCCGGTTAAGCAGAAATAGGAAGTTGACAATCAAGACATTCCATAGCCAGCTATTTTTCTCCACCAGAGGCGGATATCGATACGAATCCGGAACCAGCCAGGAATAAATCTCAAATATGAGAACAACAATGACGATAAAGTAACCCAGCAGGCAGATTTCGTTTGTGACGATGGCCTTCCGATCGCGGAATAGCATGTAGCGAGCGGCAAACGTGCCCTTCCAACCCAAATTCGTCCAGCCTTGTATGGCGATTCCAAGAACCCATCGCGACTTCTGCTTCACCGCGGCCCAAAAACTCGATGGGAAGTACTCCCGGATGGCAATTCGCTGGTCAGGCCTGCCGCGAGGTGTCCAGATATCCCGCTTTGCCCTGACGCCTAGCATTAGCTGGCTCACAAAAAGACTCTTAAGCCCGAGCGCTCCCAATCGCAGTCCGAACTCGTAGTCTTCCGTTAAGGAACTTGTATTGAATACCTCGTTGCTGTTCTGCCGCGCCATTGCTTCGATGGCCCGGCGGCTGAAACCACACCCGACGCCCGCCGCGGGTATCGAACCGGTCAGGAGCCTGCGCACAAATATATCTTTTCCGTGGTATTCAGAAAATTCGTCAATGTAATGGCCGCATGTGAATTTGTGCCACTCTCTTTCTAAAGGAAATACCGGCAATTGGACCATGTCATTCTGCGGCAGAAGACGATTGAATAACTTGAGCGACAGCGGATGTACGAGATCTTCACAATCCTCCATCAGGAAAATGGAGAATTCTATCTTCCGTTCTCGTTCAAACAGTAAAATTCCCTGGTACACCGCATTCAGGCAGTCCGCCTTACACGTGGGGCCTGGATTTGGGCACACAATCCGATGCACGATCGGGAAAGCGCGCGTCACTTTCTCTACCTCGGATTGCGTGGCGGAATCGTTCGGGTATGTACCAACGAATATGTGATGGTTCTTGTACTCAATGGTCCTCAGCATATTGGTGAGCATCGGGCGGATTACCGCCGATTCGTCCCAAGCCGGCACCATGATGGCGATGGGCTGCTCCTCGGCCTCAACGAGCTGTTCTTCAGACAACCTGGTCGCCTGCTCCTTCGAAATCAGCCGACTCCAAAGCCGCCAGACGACGTAAATACAGTCAATGAATGCATCATCCAGCCCACTGATGAAGAACAGAACGCCGCATACAACAAGGAGCAGTTGCGTAACGAAGACAGCTATCCCTATCGCATCGCCAAGCACGGTGAGACCGCCCGCTACAGTGTGATGAAGAGGTTACCTTCGCCGGCCGAAGTGGCCGGCGCGATTGCGATGCCCAGGTGACAAGGCATTCGATCTGGGAATAGCCAACGATTAAAGTGACTCATACGAAATAGGGCCCTCTGACGGCAGGGGAGCGAAGCCAAGGACAAATGGCGTCTGCTCCCTCCCGCAGCCTCCGGCAAGCCTTTCTTCTGATTTCGATTGGGTCTAATTGTCCCGCGGGATATATTCCCCGTCAATATCAAAGTAATATTGCTGTACATATTAAGTACTATTGAGTACTGGGTCTTCTACATACGTTTCCGTAATTGCAAAAGAAGACAGAACACAATCAATCGGTGGGGTAAGTAGCAACTCGCCAATTAATTCTTAACTTACCGTTCTGTTTATGCCTACATTAAAACGAGGCGGGGTAACCGCAAACGCTTACCTTCAATAATGTTCCTAGTACTTTCTTTCGCTCGTGGTGATCGCACTTGTTTCGTGCGATAGCCCCATTGACTGCGAATACGGCTTGCGCCATAATACTGCCCTATTCCCTCGAATTCTCGGGGCATAGTCGGAGGACGAATGCTCAAAGACAAAAGGTTCATTCCGCGTAGGGGCTTCCTAATTTCCGCCGGTGCCGCCGTCGCTTGCACCGCGCTGCCCAGTAATGCCGGCGCAGCCCGTTTCGGCCCGCCGGCCCCCGTACAAGGGATCCCGGCGCCCCCTGCGGTCACAAATATAATGCCTCGGCAGTTATGGCTGCTCAAGCCACCCGCGCCATTCACTCTCACGGATTTCGAAAGAAACCCTTTTCAGCGTCCAATGGGAGCGCCTAAGGCCGAGGATGGGCAGGCCACCCGAGTCCCGGCCGCGCGGAGCGGATCTGGCGTGGATGAAGCGTTGAAACCGTCGACGGAAGAGAACCCCGCCCAGTAGCCGGCAACGCATAACAGAGTTAAAGGAGATCAACGGATGAGTGCACTTGTTCTCTATGACACAACCGATCAATGGGGTTGGCTTGGCGAATTGTATGGAATGATGGTGGCAAATTTGGCGAGCCATTTTGGTACGTGGACCGCTTTGCCGGTTATATCTTACACGGCCGGTCAGATCAATCAATATTCGGCGGTGATTTACATAGGCTCAACTTATGGCGAGCCGCTACCTACCGCCTTTCTGGATGATGTCCTTGCCACAACCAAGCCCGTTATTTGGGCCTATGACAACATCTGGCAACTGACTGATCGCGCCCCTAACTTCTCGGCCACTTACGGCTGGATGTGGTCGGGTTTCGATACTACATCGGTTTCCGAGGTGGACTACAAGGGTCAAAAGCTCGTGCGCTACGCTCCGAACGGCGGAGGCATCATGAACTACGTCAGCCCACTCGGCACCGGTGTTACCGTGCTCGCCAATGCCGTGCGCTCCGACGGAACCACGTTCCCTTGGGCGCTGCGCTCAAATAACCTCACGTATATCGGCGAAAACCCGCTCGTGTACATCTCCGAAGGAGATCGCTACCTGGCCTTTTGTGATTTGCTCTTTGATGCTCTTGCGCCAACTACCGTCACACGGCACCGAGCACTGGTGCGTCTAGAGGATATCGACCCAACTTATGACGCCTCAACGCTGCGGACGATAGCGAATTACCTTTCGAGCCAAGGTGTGCCATTTGGGTTCCAGGTGATTCCCTTTTACACGGACCCGTTAGGCCATTACAACAATGGCGTTCCGAAGACCGTCCATCTGAAGGATGCGCCCGCCATTATTAGTGCTTTCAAATACATGCAGACGAAGGGGGGCGTCATGATTGATCACGGCTACTCCCACCAGTACTCCAATACAATAAATCCCTACACTGCCACCAGCGGCGATGACGCCGAATTCTTTCGCGTAACCATGAATCCGGATTTCACCTTGAACTACGTAGGTCCGGTGGCGGAGGACTCCACCGCGTGGGCCACAAGTCGCATCAACTCCGCGAAGGCGGAATTCACCGCCGCCGGCTTTCCACTGCCCAAAATCTGGACATTCCCAAGTTATCTGGGCAGCGCCGCCGATATCAAAGTCATCGCACAGAACTTTTCCGTTCGTGCCGAGAGATCGCTCTACTATGTGGGACTGCTAAGCGGCGGCGCTATCGATTCCGCTCGCTATGTGGGTCAATACTTTCCGTACGTTGTCAAAGACGTGTATAACACGAAAGTCCTCCCGGATACTCTGGGCGGCATTTCGCCCGATCAATTTTTCGGTTTTCCGCCACGGCTCCCATCCCAAATCATCGCGGATGCACAGCGAAATCTCGTAGTTCGGGACGGTTTTGCAAGCTTCTTCTTTAATCCGGGAGATGACCTGAGCTATTTACAGCAGACCATTCAGGGACTCAAGAATCTCGGGTATACCTTTGTAAGTTTCGCAAGCTTGTAGCGGGCTTACTGGGCTGCGGCCTCGTGAAGCGGCGCTAATTTTTTGCAAGCAAAACCAGTGAGTAAGCGCGAAGCAATCTCCGCACTCACTCATAATGTAAGGCCACCAACGGATCGATTCGCGAAGCGCGCCGCGCCGGCCAATAGGCGGCCGCCGCCGCAACCCCAACGAGCAGCAAACTGGCGCCGATCAGGGTAACCGGATCGGCGCCTTTTAGCCCGAATAGCAGATTCTCCACAAGCCGGCCGCCAGCCACTACAGCCGCAATGCCCACAACAATCCCCATCCCAACCAGCAGCAGCACCTCGCGTAATATGGTCCAGCGAACTTGCGCAGGCCGCGCGCCTAGCGCCAGGCGAATGCCCACTTCGGCGGTGCGCCCCGCAACGGCATACGACAGAACTCCATAAATTCCAATGGCGGCCAGGCAAATAGCCAGCAAGCCAAAGAACGTTGCCAGACGCGCCACCAATTCTTCCGTGGTGAGGGTGCGATCCACTAAGTCGTCCAGTGTGGTGGCGCTCAGGATCGGAAGCGCGGGAGAAACTTCCTTGATGGCCTGACGAATTGCTGCCGGGCTCTGCGAGGTATGTACGGCAAGATTGCCCAGAAAGCTCGGGAACTGAGTGTATGGCAAGAAAACCAGCGGCGGCGTATTTTCGCGGATCCGATT
>JAICIH010000098.1 GCA_025924475.1 Bryobacteraceae bacterium | reverse complement strand
GGGGAAACCAAGCATCCAATCGGCGAACGCGTCGCCCGTGCCTGCGGTACGCGCCGGATTTTGCGTGTTAATCCCTGAAAAGCTCCAGGCGCCCTGATAGTTTGAGCTATCCGTGAATAGAGGCTTCCAGTAACGAATTTCCGTGCCGAATTTCCATATGTGCCGGCCTTTTATCCAGGTAAGATTGTCGATTCCCTCGATAACTTTGAAGTACTGTGTTTTCGGGCGCTGATCGAATGAGGAGCCCGCCAGCGAAGTGTAACCGCTCCAGGCGAAGTCTGGAAAGGACCCTGCGCTCCCGGGCCGCTGCAGCCCTTCGAAACCGGTAATGCCCGCCATCTGGTTGAAATTAGTGCCCTGTCCGAAGGCTTGTAAGTCGATCCATTGCGGTGTGTAACTGAAGCGCACTTCGTGAACCAGATTCGGACTAAAGCTGCTCGTAATGCCCCCCACGACATTCTGGCCGCGCGTATGTAAGTCCGCATAGCCGAGCGCGGGATGGGCATTTGGATCCGATTGTCTGAAATCATCGAAGCTCCAACGCACAAATACCCGGTGTTGATCGTTAATCGTCCGATCGCCACGAACCGTAAATTGATCGGTATCGAGAGCCTGTGTCGGTGCAAATGCCGCCGTTCTTGTTCCGATATTTGGATCGGCAATATATTTATTGAAAAAAAGCGCTTGTGGGGAGAGCCTGTTGTCGGGAATTCTGTTTCCAGGAAATGCCGTGCGCGTCCCGTTGGCGGTGGTCAGAGGATCATAAATCGTGTTAAGTCCTGGTGCGCTGAAATCGCCTTGCCTCATGGCCGGCGTCGGCACAATGTCGCTGAACACGAGCCCCTGCCGCTGCCGCATTCCCTCGTAATTCACAAAAAAGAAGGTCTTTTGCTTCCCACCTAAAAAATCCGGTAGATGAACCGGCCCGCCGAGCGCGCCGCCAAATTGGTTCCGCTTTAGCACTTGGCGTCCCGGAGAGAAAAAGTCGCGCGCGTCCAGACGGTCGTTCCGGATGAATTCAAATACCCCGCCATGAAACTCGCTTCCCCCGGATTTCGAGCTCATGTTCATGATTCCGCCCGCCGATCCGAATTCCGCCGAATAAGCATTTTGCTGCACGCTGAATTCCTGCAGCGCATCGATCGACGTCTGAATCATCGTTCCGCCCTGGTGGTGGTCGGTCACATCTACGCCGTCTAATAGAAACGTAGTTTGCGATCCGCGTACGCCACTAATGGCTGTACCAGAAATATAATTCGCCCGAATGCGCAATAAGTTACCGCCTCCTGGCAGCGTGGCTGCTCCGGGAGTTAGTTTTGCCAAGTCATAAAAACTGCGCCCGTTGAGCGGAAGGTTCACAATTTCGGTGTTAGTGACCACTGTGCCGAGCGATGCGGATTCACTATTCAGCAACGGCGCCGCTGCCGTGACCTCCACCGTAGTCGCCGTGGAGCCGAGCTGCAGATGAACATCGGCGCGCGCCGATTGATTGACCTGCACTTGAACGTTCTGTACCACGGAAGTCTGAAAGCCGGTAGCGGTCACGCTGACGCTATAAAGCCCGGGATTGAGCGGCGTCACGGTGTAGTTCCCCTGACCGGTGGTCGTCACCGTAATCACTTGCTTGGTTGCCACACTCGTGACTGTCACCGTTGCTTGCGGTACCGCCGCCTGGTTCGGGTCCGTCACTGTTCCTACGATGCGCCCGGATTCCTCCTGCGCTACACAACACAAACAGCCCACCATCAAAAGCACAAGTAATCGCGTCATGGCGTTCCCCTTACGGCAAAAGATCAGACAACCTGATATTCAGGTGTTGTGAATATATATCAGCTGTGCGATAGTGTCAATACCGGAGATGCATGAATTAAAGGCGGTCGAACGCGTCACCCTGAGTGAGCAGGTTGCCATTCAGTTGGCGGCGATGATCGATGCGCAGCGTTGGAAAATCGGCGAAAAGCTTCCCCCGGAAACCGAGCTCTGCGTCGCCTTGAATGTTGGCCGATCCACCTTACGCGAGGCGCTCAAATCGCTCGCCTTTATCGGTAAAGTAAGAATGCGCGCCGGCGATGGCACCTATGTCTTAGAGCCTTCCGGCGGTCTGCTGGATCGCATTCTCGCCAAAGGACTCCTGAAAACTGAGAAAGATCTGGCGGATGTATGCGAGACGCGCCTGATTCTGGAAACCGAAGTTGCTGCTCTCGCGGCCGAACGCGCTGCCGCCGAGGATCTCTCTGTGCTCGAAGCGCTGATTGCGAAAGGAGCAGCCCGCCTCAACGGTGATCGGAATTTGTACATTGAGGCGGACCTCGATTTTCATATCGCCGTGGCCAATTGTTCGAAGAACAAGCTGCTCCCGCGTCTGCTGCTGGATATCCGCGGGCTGCTGGTCGAATGGATCACTAAATCGCAGGAACTGCCGGGACTCCGTGAAAATGCCCACGAGCAGCACAAGCGCATTCTGCAAAGCATACTCGACCATGATCCGGAAGCGGCGCGCGAGGAAATGCAGGCCCACTTGCGCACCTTCCAGCGCGCGTATACGCTGCTCGGCAAGATTTCTTGACTATGAGACTCGTACAATTGAGCCGCGGTGGGGACCGCCGCGTTGCCGTCGTAGAGAACGGCCGACTCCAATTACTGGCCACGCGCAGTAGCTACGCACTCGCACAGGAAGCTATCCAGAAAAAAGAGCGGCTAACCGCAATCGTTGCGAAGCACCTGGGACAAGAAACTCTTGCCTACGATCCGGTCTACGCGGGTGATTCCGATTGGCGCTTGCTTCCGTCCTTTGACCATCCGAACGATCCCGCTCACTGCATGGTAAGCGGCACCGGCCTGACCCACAAAGCGAGCGCCGAAAATCGCGCCGCCATGCACAAGCAAACCGCCGAACTCACCGACAGCATGCGCATGTACCAGATGGGGCTCGAAGGGGGCAATCCGCCCGCAGGCCAGATCGGCATCCAACCGGAATGGTTCTACAAAGGCGATGGTTCCATCGTGCGCGCGCATGGCGAGGACCTCGAAGTCCCGCCCTACGGCTGGGATGGCGGCGAGGAGCCGGAAATTGCCGGAGCCTACGTTATCTCACCCGATGGCGTTCCTTTCTGTGTAGGCCTCACCGTGGCTAACGAGTTTTCCGACCACCGCATGGAGAAAAAGAATTATCTCTACTTAGCTCCATCCAAATTGCGCAACTGCTCCATCGGCCCCGAACTTGTTGTGGGAGAGAATGCGTTCGACAATGTTCCGGGAACCGTCAAAATTCTGCGCGGCGCTCAGTGCTGCTGGCAAAAAAGCATCCGCAGTGGCGAAGCAAATATGTCGTACTCGGTCGCAAATCTCGAGCATCATCATTTCAAATACGCCGCGCATTGCCGCGCCGGCGACGCACACATTCACTTTTTCGGAGCGGACGCATTCAGCTTTGGTGAAGGGCTCGCGCTCGAGGACGGCGACACCATGGAAGTATCGTTTCCGAGCTTCGGACGTCCGCTGCGCAATCGCCTCACAATCCGCCGCGGACCCGAAAAATTAGTCTCCGTACCAAAACTCTAATCTAACCGCACGCACCCCAACCGAGCCGCGACCAGAGGGAGCGGTTGCAACTTTTCCCAATCATCCGCGCCCATCCAATACCATCACCCAGTCCCTAAAAATCGGAAATTCGGGCGCCTTCCAAGCGCCTGAACTATCTGCTTCGACTCTGCCGAGCGGCACGCGCGAGCCATCGCTCGGGTTAAACAGGTAAACGCGCTTTGCGAAAGAAGGCAAGTTGCGAAATGGCAGCGCTTTCGTTCCGCTCGGGCTGAACGCGACGATGGCTTCGTCCGGTATCTGCGCGGCAAACGGCTGCCAATAGTCGTCCGATGTCCAATGCGTCTCGAGCAGGTCGATGGCCGGTTGAAGGCGCTGCCACGAATAACCGGCCAGCAAGCCTTTCGCAAGCCCGAGCTGCCCGGAACCGGGAAGCTGCGCCGCAACATTCCAGGGTGGGCCGCCCCAGGAGTGGCCGTGTGGAGAAAGGCCGTAAGGCCGCTCCGGTGTGTTCACTTGCCAGATTCCATTCGCGCCGTAGGTATGTCCCGCCGCGCCGCTCAACAGGCAGGCCCAGAACATAAATCGCTGCACTTCTTCGCGGCTCGCCTCCTGGATGCCTTCGTAACAAACTTCGCCGACCAGCGCCGGCATCTTCGGTTGCGAAGCGAGCGAGCGATTCAGCGCTTCAATAGTAGGACGAGCGCTGCGCCGGTCGTTGTGACCGGTCTGCAGCATGTCGAAATCGAGAACTGACGCATCCTCCACCGAGTCGCGCGCGCTTTGCGACGGATGCAGCGTAATCGGATGCCGCAAGGGATCGATCGAACGAACATAGCGCGCGATTTCGGTCCAGCCGCGCTTTTGCATTTCGGCATCGCGCTGTTTTGACTTGGATAAATAAAACGGCATGGTTGCTTCGCCGGCCAGGCACCAAATCGCCGGATAGCAACCCCAGCGCGCTACCAGGTAGCGCCAGTGCCGCTTCATTTTTTCCAAACCCATCTGCGGCAGAAAGTAACCCCAGCAGCCCACCACGCAGGGCGCAATTCCGTTCTCCACCAGATGTGCAATGCGCAAATCCGCCATATCGAAATACGCCGGCCGGATCGTCGTGTAATCCTTCTCCCACGGGAAGCCGGCTTCGTTTTCGCCGCGCGGATCGAACGCCGGCATATCGGGGTACAATCCGGCTACAATCTGCACGACGGTGAATCCCTTTCGCACCCGATCGGCGGTCAGCGCGCGAAAATCATCCGGCCAGCTCAAGCGCCGGCACAATCCCATCCACCACGTATCGCCGAGCCAGAAGAACGGCGTGCCGTCGGCATGCGCGAAATGCCGCCGGTCGTCACTCACTCGCAGCGCTCCGTGCTGGTAAAGCGGGTTCGCGCCGCTGTATGGGGAAACGTTCAGCGCGCCCACTTGTCCGTGCAAGTCGCGATTCGACGTGTCGCTGCAGACGGTGCGAAACGTATAGCGGCCGGCAACCGGCGGCGCGTAACGCACGCGCCATGTGGATTCGCCGGCCCAAAATGCCGGTACTCGATGTTGTGCACCCGAAGGCAGCGTATACACGACGTCCAGTTCCACTTCCTGGAATGGATCCGCATACCGCCTGCCGCTTTCGTACGACCATTCGGTCGGCGCGTTCTGGATCGCGCTTCGTTGTTGTGCGCCGCCGCGCTGCGCGGCCAGCAATGCCGCGGCCGCCGCACCGCAGAACTCGCGCCTGGAAACCATTAGCGCGGAGCGCGTGCGCTCGGAGCTTGCGGATTTCCAGGACCGAAATGCTTCAGCATCACGAGATTTTCGCAGTCGCTGCGATTTTTTATCGTGACGCCGTTCCGCGCCGCATCCGCGCTGACGAACAGCTCGTCTTTTGTCATCTCGCCAAAGCGAATCAGGCTAGGTGTTTCGACGTCGTGCTTGCCGAACGTTCCGTATCCCTGGGTGACGATCGTGCCGTATGCCGCCGCGTCTTTTATCGTTACCGACTTACCCGGAAACACCGTGAGTTCTTTGGCCGAATAGTGCTGTGTCGAATAAACGACCCAGTTTTCTTCATAGCCGGCAGGCTTCATTTCTTTGATCGGAGAAACGGGCTGCGGATGAAACAATCGGTTTGCGGAAAAATTCGGGTCCACATTCGCTTCCCAATCCATCATGTCGATCAGATAATCGAGGTCCTGGTGGTGCTCTTTCGGTACATCCTTCACCAGCAGGTCCCACGGCACCGCCCGGCCTTCCACCAGCGATTGATACATTGCGAACACGTCCGAATTCACTTGCGGCTCGTAGGTTACCAGTGAGCCTGGCGCGTGCAGAATACCGGCATCGATCTGCCAGCCGGTTCCCGGTTTCAGCTTGTATGCGCGCGAGTGATACAGAATGCCGTTGTCGCCTTCGTTCCAGCGCTTGAGGCACTCTCGTACATCGTCTTTCGTCGTGCCCGGGTTCAGGCCCATGAAAGTGTACGGAAAGTTGTTGTCTTTGAAATTGTATTGCCGCGGGAAATAGTAGGCTTCGGGCTTGCCGTTTTGCCCCACTCGCCGCGCGAACTCGTCATTCTGGTGAAGGTGATGGGGGATCGGCCCCAGATTGTCGAAGAACTTGCACAGCAGGTTCCAGCCGCCATAGCGCTTCATCACATCGGCGCCCAGAAAGCGGTCCCCTTCCGTCTCGATCGCTTCCTTCAGAAGTGCCTTCTTACCTCGAAACTCTATATAGCTCAGGCCTTCGTCTTCGCCGGTCAACGGACCGTTCGCTGCCTTTGTGGTCGACGAGAACCAGCGCTCGTCAATCCCGCCGCGATGTGCGCCTAGAGCGTACAAATCGCGCGGATCGAGTTTCAAACGCCCGCCGGGCATCAAAAAAGAGCGCGGCACCCAACAGGGCGCCAGCCGGACTACGCCCTCGCCAGCCGTGAGAGCGTCAAGGATCAAATTTTTGTTTGACATGTGGAAGACAGCGCGTTCTCAAACTCTTCGATCGTTTCCGGAATCGCCTCCGCCTGGCCAATGGCGGCGTAATAATCCACCGCCAGGCGCGCTCGCGCGGGAAGCCATCGGTAGCACGCGGTATCGAAGAGCGTTTGCCGTTCAATCATCGCACGACGCGTTTCTGGAAATGGCGAAACGCCGAACTCCATCCCGCGCGCCTGGGTCCGGCCGTTCCACGGCGCTTGCTTGCGGCTGCAATTTTCTTCCCATACGCCCAGCCACGGAAAATCGCTCCTCCGCCACACGTAACCAAGCAGAACTTTGGACTTTGGCGAATAAGCGAAGAACCACGCCTTCTCGCGATGCGCATCGAGCAAATGCGTCGAATAGCCGCCCGAAGCCGGAATATCGGTATACGTCTCGAAATCTTTTGGCTCGCCAGGCGCCCGAAACTGCGTAACGCCAGGATCTAAGAACGGCGGTCCCAAGGTCACATGCTGGGTCCAGGCGATCGGCCGGTCCAGTGCGGAAAGATTTTCGACTGTTTCCGCGATCCGGATCTTCGGGCCGTCCAGTTCGAACCGCCGCTCAAAAGCAAGCTGCGAGATGGGCAAGGTACACGTGGCGATCAAGCCGGAACCGTCGGCTCGCAATTCGTAAGGCAGCACGCTCGCTTCACCGTGTACCGTAATCCCGGCGCGCTCTTCATCGGCCGATGGAGGACCGAACAGATCCAGACACGTATTGTGCCCCAGGATTCCGGCAAGCAGCTTCGCTTCGGCGCCTACTCCGTATTCGGGATGTCGCGCCGCGCTATAAACACTCGGCTCGATTGAAGTCCAGGGCGGAATCCACAGCGGATTCACGCCGCTCTTCTTCTCCAGAAGCTCGGCAATGTGCCCGCCTTCCACCGTGACAGTAAGCCGCACACAGTCGTTTTCGATTCTCGCCGCGCGTCGGCCCTGAAAGCGTATTTCCGAGTGTTGAAACGTATAAATAACCTGTCGAGGATTGTATTTACTCGCCGCGATCTCTGTCAAGCTTGTGGGAACAGACTCGAAACCGAGCCGCGCGCGCTAGCAAGCGGTTTCGACACGCTAATGAACCTAGCTATCCGCGGACAGCGTAGGAAACGTACCCGAGATGTGGTCGTGCCATGTCAGCGCGTCCTCATCCACCAGCGCCCAGATCAATCCGGTTCCCGCCGCCAGCACGCTCAGAAAACTTCCAAACATCCGTTGATACCGGCGCTCGCTCGATGGCGGATGCCCGTCAAAATCGACCAGACGGAGCCCGGCAAACGACATTCCGATAGAATCGCGTCCCGCAATCGTCCAAAGCAGCTTGTAGAGCACCGGTACGGTCAGAAAAGCCGCCATCCAAAACGGCAGCACATGCTTGTTGAACGAAAGATGGCCGCCTTCGTAGAGAAATAACGCCAGGCCGGCTAGCGCGGGCAAGAGAGTAATCAGTCCATCGATCAAAGCCGCTTCCACCCGCAAGGCAATCGGCGCGACCGGCGCATCGCAAATGATGTTCGACTGCGGAGGAGTCAGAATCTCTTCTTGACCGAAGAAATCGAGGCGCTGCTGTCCCGCACTTCCACGCGCCGGACGCGCGCGCCGCGCTTCCACTTTGGCCCTTTTGCCCATTTCCTGGCTGGCCGCACGCGCGCGAATCGATTCACGCTCTTCAGGCGAGGTCAAAGATTCAAACGCCACCAACCGCGACGGATTGGGATTCTGAAACAGCGCCTGTTGTCCCGCTTTGCCTGCTTCGGGCGGCGCCGCCTTCGACGGTTGTGCCAAAGCGTCCAGTTCGTGAACGCGCGCCGTGGCATCTTTTGACACCGGATACGTTCCTCGCACAGATCTTACACGTCGGCCGCAACGGCTACAGCGGTGATCGTCGTCTAAAATCCAAGTTTGGCAATACTCGCAATTCATTCAGCGCCCAGGGTGCGTAAGCTAAGGTCCATCTGTCTTTCTAACAGAAAATGTGACTTTTGTCTAGAACATTTCTCATGTAACTTGTTCTTTTTCCTTGCTGCTCTGGCTCTTTTCGCTTCCTTGCTGCCTGCCCAGAACGTCAAACGCCCCGCCAAGGCCGACCTGCCTCCCGAAGATGAAATCTGGTACGGCGCGGTGCTCCAGGACTCCCATCAGGAATGGAAATACCTCAAAGGCGGAGCAAAACTCCAAACCAGCGAGATGAGCATTACCGCCGACGAGATCGATTTCAACTCCGATACCGATTGGGCCTATGCCCGCGGCCATGTGCGGTTGGAGCATTTTCTCACCGGCGACGTGCTGAACGCCGAGCGCGGCGAATATAATCTCAAAACCGAAGAAGGCAAATTTTACGGCGTCAGCGGCACCTCGCCCGCAAAAATTATGACCAGTCCAGGTGTCCTGACGACCACCAATCCCTTCTACTTTCAGGCGGTCTGGGCCGACCGGATCAGAAACCGCTACATCCTCCACCATGGCTTTGTTACCGATTGCAAAATGCCTAAACCGTGGTGGACTTTTAATGCACCCGTCTTTGACATCGTTCCCGGACAAAGGGCCATCGCGCGCCACACCGTCTTCCGTTTGAAACACGTGCCAGTTCTCTATCTGCCTTACTTCTACCGTCCTCTGGGGGAAAAAACCCGGCGCAGTGGCTTTCTTACTCCCAATATCGGCCATAGCTCCATCCGCGGCTACATGTACGGTGGCGGCTATTATTGGGCCATAAACCGCAGCTACGATTTCGATTACAGATTGCAGTACTTCACCCTCCGCGGTCCCGCGCATACCATCGACTTTCGAGGTAAGCCGAACCAGGTAACCGACTTTAATTTCAGTTATTATGCCGTCCAAGATAAAGGATTACCTGTCGGGAATGGACAAGTCCAGAAGCAGGGCGGCGAACAATTCGAAATAACTGCGCGTACCCAAATCTGGGGATTCACCGGACGTCTCGATTACAACTATTTGAGTTCGTACCTATTCCGTGCAGTCTTTTCCAATTCATACGTGGGAGCTATCTCTTCCGAGGTGGATTCCATCGGCTTTCTACAACGCCATTTCAATCACGATCAATACACCTTGAACTTGGTTGCGCAGCGCGCGCAAATATTTGAGAGTATTACTCTGCCTGGCCAGAGGCCCAACCAGGTTGTGATTCAGAAGTTGCCTTCCGTCGAATTCTCGGCGCGCGATCGCAACATTGCCAACGATACGTTCCCTGTCTGGGTTTCGCTCAACGCGAGCGGCGGATTGGTAAGCCGCCAGGAGCCAGGCTTTCAGACGGGCTGGGCAACCCCGCGCATCGACTTCGCTCCCCGCGTGGCCACTGCGTTCAGCTTCAAAGGTTTCTCTTTATCTCCCAGCATTACCTTCGAAGCCACCGATTACGGCAGGTCCTACGCGGTAAACACAACTACGTACATACCCGTGAACTCATGCGGAGGATATCCGAGTTGTCCGCCCGCCAGCTTCAGCAATGCCGTCGTGTCGCCCAACAACCTGTTCCGCAAGGATGCCGATTTCATACTCGATTTCCATTTGCCGTCCGTCGAACGGATTTTTGCGCCGCCGGAGTGGCTCCACTTGGGAGCCAAGCTAAAGCATGTTGTCGAGGCCGATGCTGAATACGAGTACGTCACTGGCGTGAATCAATTCGAGAAAATCATTCACTTCGATGCCACCGACATTATTTCCAACACCAATCAGCTTACGGTCTCTCTTACGAACAGGCTGTACAAGAAAACCAAAAAAGGCGATGTCAGCGAGTTCCTAAACTGGCGCATCTCGCAGGCGCGATATTTTGACCCCACATTTGGCGGTACCGTCGTCGCCGGTCAAAGAACCGTAAACTACGCAGTCGCCAGTCTGACACCTTATACATTTCTGGACGGTCCCCGCGACTATTCGCCAGTGATTTCCTCGTTAACTGTTAGCCCGTACAGCTTTTTCTCTTTGGAATATCGTGCCGCCTATGATCCCAGGCGTAGCAAATTTCTCGATCACACCATAGGTGGTTCCGTGCGCGTCTCCAAATACTTCGTCTCCGTCGGCGACACCGCCATCACGACGAACCCTCTGCTGGTCCCGCAGGCCAATCAACTTACTTTCTCCGCTGGATACGGCAACACCAATCGCAAAGGCTGGAATGTGGCTGGTTCCGTGACCCGGGACCTGCTGCTGAAAAGAACGCTTTATCAGACGGTACAAACCTCCTACAATACCGATTGTTGCGGTTTCAGCTTCCAGTTGCGTCGTACCAACATCGGCTTCCGCGATGAAAGCCAATACCTGTTTTCGTTCTCCGTTGCAAATCTGGGAACTTTCGGCAGCCTCCAGAAGCAGGAAAGAATCTTCTAATCGGGCAGCGGATGGCGCGTAAGCGGGCGTTACTGCTAGTCGGCTTCCGTCGTTGAAAACGCCTGATCGAGCAGCATCGCAAAATCGCGGCTCTTATGATCTACCGAAAGCTTCAAGTCTCCCAGCTCCCGTTCGGCGGCGCGCAACCGGTCGGCAAGGTGCAAACACGCCAGTACCGCCGTTCGCGTCGCATCCAGATTTCCCGCGCGGCGCGCAATAGACGACATCAGCTCATCGATTTCGTGCGCCAGCGCTTCCGTCTCGCTCGGATTTCCGGAAGTCGTAACCGAGTAGGTCTGATTGAAGATAGTGATCCGGACAACTTGCTTGGAGGTGTCCGGCGCGTCCATGGCTTTAGCTGGCGCTGAGCAGATCCAACTGGCTCAGCAGCTTTTCTATGCGGGTTCGCACTTGTTTGCGCTCGCCTCGCAAATCGTCCAATTCTTCCGACAGGTGCTTGATCTTTTGTCCCAATTCGTTCCGTTCTTTCTCGAACTGGCTGGCTCGCGCTTCAAACTCGCTGCGCGCGCTATTGGCCGATTTCAGCTCATCCTGCACCGCCTTCAGGCTCTGCTGCAATTGCGAATTCTCATTGCGGAGACTGGTGATGGCCTGTACGGCCCGCGTGATGCGCTCCTCCAGGTGAGCTAGTGAATCGATGCCTTGCTCTTGTACCGCTTCCATAAATCAAGTCTAGTATGCAACGATTGCGGAAAAGCCGCTACTGCAGGCCCGTTTGATGTGCTTCCTTCGCGCGCGCCACCAGCGACAGAAAACCGGCACTATCGTTCACCGCAATTTCGGCGAGCACTTTCCGGTTCAGATCGACGCCTGCGCGCTTCAATCCGCTGATGAATTTGCTGTACGAAATGTCCGCGCCGCGGCAGGCTGCATTGATGCGCACAATCCATAGGGAGCGGAAATTCCGCTTCTTGAGCCGGCGCCCGACGAATCCATAGCGCAGCGCCTTTTCGACCGCTTCCTGCGCGGCTCGATTCAGCTTCGATTTGGTTAGGAAAAATCCCTTCGCCCGGCGCAGCGTCTTCTTGCGGTAATCCCGCCGGTGGGTCCCTCTTTTTACTCTCGGCACGTTTGCTCCTTGAAAATAAATTTGAGCCGGTATTCATTCCCGGCTCGGGAGGGGCGGCAGGCACGTGCGGCGCGCTGCTCCCGCTCGATTTCTTCAACAACTAATACGGAAGCATGCTCCGCAGCTTCGCTTGATCGGTCTCGTCCGCGATAACGGTTCGGCCTAGTTTTCGTTTCCGCGAGCGCGGCTTCGAAGTCAGAATGTGGCGCGCAAATGCGTGCCGCCGCGCTACCTTGCCGGTGCCTGTCTTCTTGAAGCGTTTGGACGCACCCTTATGTGTCTTTAGCTTGGGCATGATCTACTGTCCTGGGATTCTTACTGTTCTGGAAATTCCCGATGGGCGGACGCCCGCCTGGGCCGAACTACTCATCAGAGTGTAGCACACCACCGCTTTGTGAACCCCGCCCGTCGAAATTACACAAGTCTTACAAAAGAAACGGCGAATCCTTGTTAGGTTGGGATCACTAGCATATGGGTGATAAGTGAGTAGCGAGATCTTTGAGATTTCTCAGCACAAACGGTTGAACTGGACTACGACGATCGCGATGACCCTGTTCCATCTTGGGGCCATCGCGGCGCTTTTCGTCTTCAGTTGGCAAAATCTGGCAGTCGCCGTTTTCCTCTATTGGGTGGCCACTGGCCTCGGGATCAGCTTGGGCTATCATCGCCTGCACACCCATCGCTCCTACAAGGCGCCACGGCTCCTCGAATATTTTCTAGCCATTTGCGGCAGCCTCACGCTTGAAGGCGGACCCATCACCTGGGTCGCTACACATCGCATCCATCATCAGAAATCCGATCACGATGGCGATCCTCATTCCCCCCGCGATGGTATGTGGTGGGCGCATGTCGGCTGGATCCTTTTCGGGGAGTCCCTCGATAAATTGACAGGTATTGTCTCCAAATACGCTCCCGACCTGGGGAAGGACCGGTTCTACGTCCTGCTCAACAAATATCATTGGGTTCCTCTGACCGTGCTCGGAGCCGGGCTCTATGCTATCGGTGGCTGGCCGATGTTTCTGTGGGGTATTTGCGTGCGCGTCGTTTTTGGCTTGCATGCCACTTGGCTGGTCAATTCGGCCACTCACATGTGGGGCCGTCGCCGCTTCGTTACCCGCGATGATTCGCGCAATAACTGGTGGGTCGCGCTCCTCACTTTTGGCGAGGGCTGGCACAATAACCACCACGCGCATCCCACTTCCGCCCGGCACGGCTTAGCTTGGTATGAATTCGATCCGTCCTGGATTACGCTCAAGATCCTGCGCCGCTTTGGCCTGGCGAAAGCCGTGCAATGCGCCAGCCTGAACAGTGCCGCCGCCAATCGCAAAGCAGCGTAATCTGGATTCATGGTTGTTGCGGGCCGTAAAAGGTCCATCGCGTTCTTCATTGCCCTCGGCGCAGGTATCGTCACCTTCAGCCTTCTTCTTTACGTAGGTTGGGTTCTCCTCCACTGGCACACCGGAATTCTGGTTTTTTTCGGCGTGCTGGTGTTAGGTCTCGTCATCAGCGGCGTGGTCCTGAACACGACGTTTCTGGTCCGCGAAATCCGCCGCAATGAGCAGCACGACGCCTTCATCAACGCGGTAACTCACGAACTCAAAACTCCCATCGCTTCCATCCGGCTCTATCTGGAAACGCTCCAGTCGCGCAGTGTGGACGAGAATCGCCGCCAGGAGTTTTACACGACGATGCTGGCCGATAGCGACCGGCTTCTCTCCACCGTCGAGCAGGTTCTCCGGACTGGCCGCATGCGGGTATCCCGCCGAATCCTTCACGTGTCGAGCATTGATTTGCACGCGTTGGTGGAAGATTGTGTGGCGCGGACCCGCGTTCTGCACAAACTGGCGCCGGATTGTCTCCATTACGTGCGCGGCCGGGCGATCAGCATTCAAGGCGACCCCGACGAGGTACAGGCCGCGGTTTTGAATCTTCTGGATAATGCCATCAAATACTCCGGCAGCAATATCAAAGTCACTGTCGAAGCCGAACCGCTGGACGGCAAATTTGTCGCACTTCGCGTCCGGGATCAAGGCGCTGGCATTCCCAAAACGGAGTTGAAACGGATCTTTCAACGCTTCTACCGCATTCCCGGTCCTCTGGCTACCCGGCTGAAGGGAACCGGCCTGGGTCTCTACATCGTGCGCTCTGTCGCCAAGCGGCACGGAGGCCGCGCCTGGGCCGAAAGCGAAGGTCTTGGGCGCGGGAGCACATTTGTACTGGAATTGCCGATCCTGAAATGAGCCGCGTTCTGGTAGTAGAAGATGAACAGCATCTCGGCGATGGTCTGCGCTTTAACCTCGAAGCCGAGGGCTATCAGGTCGAAGTAGTCGAGACCGGCGAGGAAGCGCTTGAGAGGCTCTCGGCAGAGCCTGGATTCGATGTCGTGATTCTCGACGTGATGCTCCCCGGCAAAAACGGCTTTGAAGTCATCGCCGAAATGAGGCGAACCGGCTTATTCATTCCCACTCTGATGCTGACCGCGCGTGGGCACGCGCAAGATGTGCTGCGCGGTTTCGAAGCCGGCGCCGACGATTATCTGATGAAGCCGTTCGAATTAGCGATTCTGATTGCCAGAATTCACGGCCTCCTCCGCAGGCGCGCCTGGCTCGAAACTGCCTCGAACGGAATGCCGTCGCCCAAGAAAACGGATGTATACACGTTTGGCAGCGCCGGCGATAAGACCGTCGATTTTGATGCGCTCGAATTGCATGTTAACGGCCGCATCTTCCGACTCACTCTGATGGAAGCCGGTCTCCTGCGCTATTTGATCGAGCACGAGGGCAAAGCTGTCTCTCGCAAGGCGATGCTCCAAAACGTGTGGAGCTTACAGGAAAACACCGACACGCGGCCCATCGACAACTTTATCGTCCGTTTGCGGCGCTACATGGAGGACGATCCGACTAAGCCGCGGCATCTGTTGACCGTTCGCGGAATTGGTTACCGGTTTATCGCCCGCCCGCGCTGAGCTAGGGCGCCGTTTTACCGGCGATCTCCAGAAGCTCGATCTCAAAAATGAGCGCCGCGCCACCGGGAATCGACGGACGGCCCTGATCGCCATAAGCCAGATCCGACGGACAGACCAGCCTTGCTTTGCCGCCAACCTTCATCTTTTGCACGCCTTCCGTCCAGCAGCGGATCACGCCGTTTAAAGCAAACTCCGCGGGTTCATTGCGACTGTAGGAGCTGTCGAACTCGGTGCCATTGACCAGCGTACCGCGATAATTGACCTTCACCCGATCGGTGGCAAGCGGGGACGGTCCGGTGCCGGCCCGTAGCTCGCGGTATATCAAACCGGAAGCTGTTTTCACCGCGCCGGGTTCGGTAGCCGCTTTCTGAAGATAAGCGTTAGAACTGGCCTTTTCCCGCTCCGTAACTTTGGCGCTGCGCGATTCGGCTAGTCCCTGGATCTTCGGGCCCCAAGTGTTCAGCTCCACTGCGGGCTTACCTGCGGCCGCATCTTTCATGGCTTGCTGCACGATCGCCAGCTCATGCGGCGACAAGTCGAATGGAGAAAGGGAGCGGGCAATCGAAAGGCCTAGCGCGTAGATCGTTTTTTCTTCGTCGGTTGTCATAGTTGGTGCGGCAGGCTGCGCGGTTCGGGGCTGGGCTTTGGCGGGCGGACGTGCTGCCTTAACAGGCGGCTTGCGTGGCGCCGGTTTCGGTGGTGTAGCCGTCTGAGCTACTAATAACCCCGGGAGCAGGAGAAACACTCGAAGCATCTGCCTAGGCTAGCATCGCCGTGGCTCCTACGGAGAAACGTCGAAATGCAGTTTCATGAACTTCAGATATTGCTCCCAATCGTAGGGCGTGGCGCCATGTCCGCCGGCATGCATATGAAATCCGATTGTGTGCATGATGGGCTCTCCGGCCGCGGGCATTTGATCGGTATCTAGTCCGTCTTTCCCGAGAAGTTTGTATACCGGACCAGCCGCCACGGCCGCTAGAAACTCGCCTTTCGGATCGGACCAGCGGTCCTCGCTGCCGGTGCTTAGATAGAGCGGCCGCGGTGCAATCAGCGCGAGTAGCAGATTAGAGTCGACTGGCAGTTGATCGACGTGGTCGCCGAATTTCTGATAGTTCTGCGCAAATTGGTACGGGAAATGGACGTTGAGATTCTTCACTGTTTCGCCGTAATTACGGCGGCTCAAAGCTGCGCCGCCCTCACCCGAGCACGAGGCGATCACCATCGCAAAACGTGTATCACGAGCGCCGGCCCACAACACCGTCTTGCCAAGCCGCGAGACGCCGGCGATGGCCACCCGCTTGGAATCGACTCCGGAATCCGTTTCCAGATAATCCATCGCGCGGCTCAGCCCCCAGCCCCAGGCCGCAATCGCGCCCCATTCGTCCGGCACCGGTTCCGTCTGCCCCGGCTTCAGAAACAATCCTCGAACGCCGAAGCGTGCGCCGCCGGCGAAATCCGGTTCGATGTCGCCGTAATAAATCGTCGCGATTCCAAACCCCGCGCGAAGGAATTCCTCCACTTTGAGAGTTCCAAATCGCCGACCTTGGCTTGCCGGCACTCTCTTCTTCTCGCGATTCCAGATTTCGCCCGACCGCAGGCCGGGGTCTTCGATCGTGGTGGAATTGGCGGAAAAGCTGATGTAGAGCAGTAAAGGGACCGGCTTCTTGGCATCAGCCGGCAAGTACATCGCGAG
>JAICIH010000097.1 GCA_025924475.1 Bryobacteraceae bacterium | reverse complement strand
TTCTGTGTGGGGCGCAGATTGCGGCGCTGCCACGATCACCGTTGAGCTGGACGGCGAAGCCGCCGTCTCCGATGCCGGCTCCGCAGGTCGTTGTGCCTTGGCCGGGGTCGTACGCTCGGCCGTCACATCCACCGGCGTTCGCGAATTGAGCGAGCTTCCCAGATGATCCGCCCAGAACCACACCGCGCCCACTGTCAGCACTACAGCTCCCGCTGTGCTCGCAATCCACCATGGCACCCTCCACCACGCGCTCTGAGCCACAGGCGCAGCCGCAAAGCCGTTGCGGAGCTGCGCATCATATTCGCGCCGCCGTTCCGGATCGAGCAGCGTCGCCACAATAGAGTTGAGCCGCCGCATCTGCATCTCGCCTAGCTGCTTCATCGCTGGATCGCGATGCTGGTCCGGATGCATCAATCGGACAAGCCGCCGATGTGCTTTGCGGATCTCCTCCTGGTCCGCATCGGGTTTTATTCCGAGTTCCTCGTAGTAATTCATCTCAGCACTTCTGCTTGGGCCGAATTGGCTGCAAAATAAGTGTATCGGATGAAAGGGGTTTCCCTCGTACTAGCCTTCCATTTACTGCGTACTATCTAGCGTAGTCCTTTTCGCAGGGATAGGGCGCTTGTCCAGGGACATGGCCCAACGGGTTAAGCGTGCGCCGAACCTCGATTTTGCGCCTCCCGCCGCCACGAGAAGTGCGGTTCGGTTCCAGTACGCGAAAATCCCTACACGCCTCTTGCGGATTCCGCTTCCTGCACCCGGCTGACATGCCGGCTGTACCCGAAATAAATTGCGAGCCCCAAAATCATCCAAATCAGAAAAGCAATCCATGTCGCCGCTCCCAGCGCGGCCATCAAACCTACGTTGACAATCACTCCCAGCGCCGGCACCAGCGGCACCAGCGGTGTTTTAAACGGCCGGGGCAGGGAAGGCTCCTTCTTTCGCATAATCACCACCGCGATACAAACCACAACAAACGCGAAAAGAGTCCCGATGCTCGTGAGATTGCCTAGCTTCGCAATTGGCGTGAACGCCGCTCCCAATGAAACGAACACCAGCAGCAGCAGGTTCGATTTCCACGGCGTGCGAAGGCGCGGATGCAAATCGGAAAACAATTTCGGCAGCAGCCTGTCCTTCGACATCGAATAAAACACACGCGATTGGCCGAGCAGCATCACCAGCATGACGCTCGTCAAGCCGCAAAGCGAGCCGAGCTTCATCAAAAATCCAACCCATGGCAGACCCTTCATATGATCCACCGCGACCGCCAGCGGCGCCGCTACGTTCAGATCTTTGTAATTCACGATACCGGTGAGCACTAGCCCGTAAAGGATATAGAGCACCGTGCAGATCGCCAGCGACCCAATAATGCCGATCGGCATATCGCGCTTCGGATTGCGGGCCTCCTGCGCGGCCGTTGAAACTGCGTCAAATCCGATGTATGCGAAAAAGATCTGCGCCGCTCCGGCCAGCACGCCGCTCCAGCCGAATACGCCGAAGTTACCCGTATTGGGCGGCAGAAACGGATGATAGTTCTGCCGATTGATGAAGAAGTAGCCGATGCCGATAAAGAACACCACCACCGCTACTTTCAAAACCACAATAAAGTCGTTGAATTTCGCCGATTCGCTGATACCTCGAATGAGCACCGCGGAAATTACGCAAAGAATCAGCACCGCGATCAGATTGATTTTGCCCGGCTGCGGATCGAATGGCGACGCGACAATCGATCGAGGCATCTCGATGCCAAACGACACCAGAATCGAATCGAATGTAGCCGCCCAGCTCACCGATACCGTCGCCGCGGCCACGGCATATTCGAGCACCAGCGCCCAGCCGATAATCCACGCGGCCAACTCTCCCAGCGTCGCGTAGCAATATGTGTAGGCGCTGCCCGCGATCGGAATCATCGTGGAAAATTCGCTGTAGCAGATGCCCGCAAACGCGCAGCCGATCGCCGCCAGAATAAACGAATACGTGAGCGCTGGCCCGGCGTGCGTCGCCGCCGCTACTCCCGTCAGCGTGAAAATACCCGCGCCGATGATCGCGCCGATCCCGAGCGCTATCAGCGAAAGCGGTCCCAGACTCCGCTTCAGCGTTTCCTCGCCTTCGGCTTCGGCTAACAGCGTTTCAATGGGTTTGGTTGCGAACAGCCTCATCAAATCGATTGTGGCGCACGCACTCTCTTTGCGTGCCGTGTCGCGACTCCTCGCTATTGCAGCGTCTTCTGCAACCAATCAATCATTTCTGGCTTCCAGTGCTGCATTTCCGGAGCGCGCCAGTTACTCATCCCATGCTTGCCGCCTTCAATCGTAATCAACTCGCAGCTTGCCCCAACGCGATGCATCGCTTCGCAAAATGACGTGGACTGCTCATAAGAAACCTGATCGTCTTTCGTGCCGTGAATGCACAAAAACGGCGGCATTCCTTTATGTACCGCGGCAATCGGCGCGAGCGAGCGCAGCTTCGCCAGACCCGCCTCATCCAACTGGTCCACCCCGAAAAAATGAATACCTCCTCCATGGGCGGCGTGCCGGTTGATGCTGGCCATGTTGAACCGTTCCGGATGGTCGCGGCGCTCGCTCGCCAGCTTGGCGTAATCCACAGGCCCGTAAAAATCGACTACCGCCGCCACTTTCGCGCCGCGCCGGTCGTGCGTTCCCACATAGTTCACATATAGCCCGCCCGCCGATTCGCCGATGAGCGCGATCTTCGACGGATCCACGTGATACTTGCCGGCGTTACTGCGCACCCAGCGGATGGCGCTATAGACATCCGAAATCGCCTGCGGAAACTGCACCGCCGGCGCCAGCCGGTAATCGATGCTGAACCACGCGAACCCAGACTGCTCCAGAGGCTCGAACAACGGCCGTACATAGCTGCTCTTGCTTCCCTCGTCATAGCCGCCGCCGTGAACCAGGATGGCCGCCGCGAACGCTCCCGGACCATCCGGTATGTGAAGATCGAGCAGCACCGGCTTGCCGTTCGGCCGCGCGTACTCCACGTCCTTCTGGTCGATCGGCGCCGCAGCCAAAGCGGCCGCGCACAAAATAAGTACAAGCGCCAGGCGCATGCGTTTACGGTTTAGTAGCTAGGATGAGAGGCGACGGCCCGGGCGCGTCCAACGTCCGCGCATTGACGAATCCCGCCTCCTTCAACCATTGCCCGATTTCTTCGAACGAGTAAGTATTTCCCTCATCGGTGAGCACCAGCATATTGACGGCGAATAACAAACCGTTCACCGGCCCGCGGCGATCGGCATCCACCAGAAACTCGGCAATCGCAATCGTTCCACCGGGCTGAAGCGCCTGAAACGTCTTCCGCAGAAGCGCACGGCTGCGCTGCTCGCCTTCGCTGTGCAGAATATGCCCCAGCGTCGCAATCCCATAGTTAGTTCCGAAATCGACTCTCAGGAGATCGCCTTCCATGAACGAAAAGCGATCGGCCACACCGAACCGCGCAGCCGTTTTGCGAGTGATCGGAATCACGTCCGGCCAGTCCACCGCCGTAACGCGCACCTTCTCCGAACTCTGTGCCAGAGCAATGCCCCACACTCCCGAGCCCGCCGCCAGATCCAAAACCTGCACCGGGCTGCTCACCGCCAAATGCTTAGCCAGCGTCTGTGCCGCAGCGTAGTTCATGGGGAAAAGGTCCGTCACAAACTTCTGGAAAAATTCGGTGCCCGTGGCTTCTTCGTTGACCGCCTTGAGAGGCTTGCCGGTCGTCACAATGTCGTTCAAGGCGAGCCACTTCGGAATCAGATGCTGGCTGCAATGACTGATGAGCCCGCCTTGAAATGCGGGCTTGCTGCTCACCAGGAACGCCGCGCTTTCCGGAGCGAGTGAGTAGCGGCCGTGCTCGTCGCGTGCCAGAAAGTTGAGGCCGACCAGGGCGTTCATGATCGAGCCGAGCCCTCGTTCGGAAGCGCCGGTGGCTGCGCTGACTTCCTGGACTGTCTTCGGTCCCGAATCCAGTGTGTCGAACACACGATTCTTAATCGCCGCCTCCAGCACAAGTGGCGGCACATAACCCCAGGCAAACTGCATGATGCGTTCCGGCGTGACCGGAGCGGTAGAAGTAGACATAATCGGAAGGCACAATTATATCGTTCGCCGTCTATACGCAAACCCACGATACTGATTTTTCGTATCGTATTCTCTATGAAACTCCGCCTCGCTGCCCGATTGGTTCTTTCTTTGTTGTTACCGCTCAGTTGCTGTATCGTCGAAGCCGCGGAACCCATCGATCTGACCTATCCTTTCGATGACAAAACTATCTACTGGCCTACTTCAAAAGGCTTCGAATGGAAGCTCGTCCAACACGGAATCACGCCTGGCGGGTACTTCTATTCCTCTGCGGACTACGCTGCAAATGAACATGGCGGAACACACCTCGACGCTCCCGTGCATTTTCGCCAGGATGGCCTGAGTGTCGATCGGATTCCCGTCGCAAAACTCATGGGACCGGTTGTCGTAGTAGATGTATCGGCTGCGTGCGCGCAGAATCCGGATCATTTGGTTTCCGCCGCCGATCTCATGGCATGGGAGAAACAACACGGCCGCATTCCGGACGGCGCTATCGTCCTGATCCGAACTGGTTGGGGCAAGTACTGGCCCGATAAGAAGCGCTACTTAGGAACAGATAAACCCGGCGATGTCGCCGGATTGCATTTCCCCGGAATTTCGCGCGACGCTGCCGAGTTTCTGGCAAAGCAACGCAAAGTAAACGGCGACGGTATCGACACCGCAAGCATTGACTACGGCCAATCGAAGGATTTTATGGCCCATCGAATCCTGGCGGCCGCGGGGATTTACAATCTCGAAAACGTGGCGAACATGGAGCGGCTCCCCGCTACAGGAGCAACCTTAATCGCTCTTCCCATGAAGACGAGAGGAGGAACCGGCGCTCCTGTGCGGATTGTTGCTATGTTGCCGTAAACTTCAGAAGCCTTGAAATTTGAATGGCAGCCCGCGTCAATAATAATCTGCGCAGCTCATGTAATACCCGCATCGCTTGCAAATGAGCTTACAGCGCTCCGGCAACAAGCGCGCATTGCATCGCGGGCAATAAACCATCGGCTCATTTGCATCGGAAGGACTGCGCTTTGCCGATTCAGCCTCGCTCCAGCCGCCGCAGGATAATACGGGCAATCGGGGATATTTCGGGAAATCGGGCTGAGTCTTCGACAGTCCACAGCGATAGAAGATAGAGCCGCGATCCGAACGAATAATCTCCGAATGTGTGCAGGAAATGCAGAGTCCTACAACCGCTGATTGGAGATCGGACGACAAGCTGTTCCCGTTGCTATTCCGTTACGACGGCGGTACCGCTGACACTGACCATGAGCATGCCATTATTTTGACCCAGGACCTCATAATCCAAATCTACCCCGACAACGGCGTTTGCCCCGGCCTCTTGGGCATTTGCAGCCAGTTCGGCCAGCGCTGTTTCACGGGCATTTCGAAGCTCCTTCTCGTAAGCCGCCGAGCGGCCTCCGACGATATCGCGCAGCCCCGCGAAAAGGTCGCGAAAAATATTTGCTCCCATAATTGCCTCTCCCGTTACAATCCCGCGGTACTCGCGGATCCGTCTGTTCTCGATTGTCGGCGTGGTCGTTAGGATCATGAAACCTCCTATCCTGAGGTACGCATTTTGCACTCGGTTGTTCCGCCCGATCTGGCATTACCCCGAGGTTGAGTGACGAAAAGGCCGCGTCAGGTCGCGGGCGACTGCTGCAAAAAATGGCTTACCGAAGATTCCAACCGCCAGTATTCCACCGAATAGTGCCATTGCCTCATAGCTCTCGCGCCCTTCCCGCTGCCAATAGACGTCGCTTAAATTCAGCCACAAAGCGAACTCATCAAGAACGAGCGCCGCGGCCGCTCCATAAAGCAAGGATGTGATCCTCCCCGTCAGGCGCGCGGACGCATCGGATGCCGTTCCAATCTGCAGCAGCCACAAATATCCAACGAGAAGCAGCAGCAGAATACCCCACACCAGGTGATGAATATGCCGGCCGTGCATGGTCACGTTATGAAACGGCCCAACATCGTTGTGAATCGCGATAGTGATACCCCGAACTACAGCTACTGCGGTGAAGAAAGCGAACGAAGCCAGAAAGAGGCGCTCGCGGCGTGTGTCTCCGAACTGGCGTCGATAAATATCGCGCAGCTTGGTTCGCGCAACAAGCAATGAAACGATTGCCAGCGCCCCGGCAATCAGCAGGGGACCTATCCAAAAACTCCGATGCAGCCACGGCATAGCACCGTTATTGTATGGTCACGACCGCCCGTACTGTTCGTTTTGCAGTCAATCGTCTTCAGTCTGCTCCGGCTCGGCGATAGCAAATCCTTCCCCCGCATTGTGCTCGATGTCTTTGCGAAGGACGATCGCTCGAAGCCCGCATTTCGGGCACGGCCTTACGAAGCGAACAGCCACATCGCTCCGTTCTCCCGTCCAGCCGCAAGCGGTGCAGGTGACGGGTTTCTCTGATGGCCGTTTGGACCTATGCGTCATAGCGGTGCAACCTACCGTTACAAGCTCGGCTCAAATACTCGGTCATGCTAGCTCAATGACCCTTTATTTGGCCGATTGCATCAGTAACATAGAGCTAATTCCTTAACAATAATCCCATACGCCAAACCGGTGCGCGTCCGGTTTATCTAAGGGCATAGTACCTGGAATATTGACCAACAACCGGCTTTCCCTTACGATGGCTGTTCTGACGATGTGGGTTTCCACCACGGTTCTCGTGTTGTCGATCGCGCTAACGGCGATGGTGCCCATTGCTGCCGCGGAGGTTTACAAGGTAGGCGGCGATGTCACTTCGCCCAAATTAGTGCATAAAGTAGAGCCCAAATATACTAAACACGCCAAGAAAGCGAAACTCAAAGGGAAGGTGGTGCTTAGCGCGATAATCAACGATCAGGGCACTCCCGAAAACATCGAAGTGGTGAAAATTCTCGACTCCGGCTTGGACGCTGAAGCAGTTAAGGCAGTGTCGCAGTGGCAGTTCAAACCTGCAGAGAAAAGCGGTAAACCTGTTGCAGTGAAAATCGAAATTCAGGTGAATTTTCGCTTGTGCTGTTCGCTCTTCTAACACTTGCGACACCGCCCTGGCGCATAAACTGGTTGAACGATCTAACGTATGGCAGAAGAGCTGCGAGACGGTGCCAGCAGCGGGATTCTAACTTCTGTCTCCTGACTTCTAACTCCTGTCTCCTCAAAATCTGGTAGGGGCGGCTGGACTCGAACCAGCGGCCACCTGCTTAGAAGGCAGGTGCTCTATCCACCTGAGCTACGCCCCCAATTTGGATCTCACTCTATCGTAACCAGCAGATCCCGTGCTTCCACCGGCTGCCTGACTTTCACCGCAATATCTTTTACCGTCCCCTCAACAGGCGCATGAATCGTAGTCTGCATTTTCATCGCTTCGATCACCAGTAGTCGATCGCCTTTCTGCACCGCCTCACCCACCTCGACATGCAACAGCGTCACCGCCCCTGGAATCGGCGCCCCGACTTCGCCCGGTTTGGACGGGTCCGCCTTGCGCCGCGCCTGCGCTTCCTCCTTCAGCGATTTATCACGCACTTCCACTTCGCGCGGCTGACCATTCAGCTCGAAGAACACCGTGCGCATTCCGTCGGCGCGCGGCTCGCCGACCGTCAAGAGCCGCACGATCAGCGTCTTGCCAGGCTCCAGATCAATCGTCACTTCCTCGCGCTCTTCCAGGCCGTACAAGAAAGGCCGCGTAGGCAGCACATCCAACTCTCCGTATTGCGAGCGGGCTGCGGCAAATTTGACGAACACTTCCGGATACAGCGCGTAGCTCAGCAGATCCGTCCGGCTCGTCGCACCGGTTTGCTCTTTCATTTTCCGCGCCAGCTCCGCGAAATCCGCCGCCGGCAGATGCTCCCCAGGCCGGCTCTCCATCGGCTTCCGGCCGTGCAGAACCGCCTGTTGCAGCTTTGGCGGCCATCCGCCTTCCGGCTGCCCTAACGATCCCAGAAACATGTCCACCACGGAATTAGGAACCGTGATGTGATGCCCGGGCGCCGGATTCTCCAGGTCTTTCAGTTTCAGGTCGTGGCTGAGCAGATAGAGAGCCAGATCGCCCACCACCTTGCTCGATGGCGTCACCTTCACAATGTCGCCGAAGGCCATGTTCACGTCGGCGTACATGCGCGCCACTTCCGGCCAGCGCCCGCCCAGGCCCATCGCCTCCGCCTGCGCTTTCAAATTGGTGTATTGGCCGCCCGGCATCTCGTGAATGTAAACGTCCGAGCTTCCGGATTTAGGCGCTTCGTCGAACGGGGCATAGTAAGTGCGCACCGTCTCCCAATAGTCCGAGCAGCGGTTCAGCGCCTCGAAACTCAAGCCGGTATCGCGCTCGGTGTGTGTCAGCGCCGCCACGATCGAATTCAAATTGGGCTGGCTGGTGGTCCCGCTCATTGCCGAAATCGCACCATCGGCTACATGAACGCCCGCATCCGACGCCTTCAGGATCGTAGCGGCGTTCACGCCGCTGGTATCGTGCGTGTGTAAGTGAATCGGGACACCGACCTCGCCACGCAAGGTTTTTACCAACTTGTACGCGGCATAGGGGCGCAGCAGGCCCGCCATATCTTTAATGCCCAAAATGTGCGTGCCCATGCGCTCCAGTTCTTTGGCCAGCCGCACGTAATAGGCAAGCGAATATTTTTCGCGCTTGGGGTCCAGAATATCGCCGGTGTAGCAGATCGCCGCCTCGCACAACCGGCCGGTCTTCAGCGTGGCCTCCACCGCCTCCCGCATGTTCGGAAGCCAGTTCAACGAATCGAAGATGCGGAAAATATCGATGCCCCGCGCCGCCGCCTCCCGAATGAATTCCTCCACCACGTTATCTGGATACGCCGTATACCCAACGGCGTTCGAAGCGCGTAGTAGCATCTGAAAACAGATATTCGGTATGCGCTGCCGCAAAGCTTCCAGGCGCTTCCAGGGATCTTCGAGCAGAAAACGCATGCTCACATCGAACGTGGCCCCGCCCCACATCTCGAGGCTGAAGAGCCCGGCCAGCTCTTTCGAAACGTAATCGGCGGTCGCCAGCAGATCGTGAGTGCGCACACGCGTCGCCATCAGCGACTGATGCGCGTCGCGAAACGTGGTGTCCGTCATCAGCAGCCGCTTTTGTGAAAGCATCCATTCGGCGAATTTTTCAGGACCCAGGCTGTCGAGTAACTGGCGCGTGCCCTGCGGGCGCTCCGCCGCCGAAGAATGAGGAATCGGCGCATCACGCAGCACCGCCGGCTTGGGCCGCTTGGCCACTTCCGGATTGCCGTTCACGATCACATCGGCTAAATAGGTGAGCAGCTTAGTCGCGCGGTCCTTGCGACGCACGAAGCGGAAAAGCTCCGGCGTCTCATCAAGAAAAGACGTAGTGGGCTCGCCCAACTGAAACGACGGATTGTTGACGACATTTTCGAGGAACGGAATGTTAGTCTTTACACCGCGGATGCGGAACTCCCGCAAGGCGCGGTCCATGCGCTGGCAGGCTTGCTTGAAGTTGCTGCCCCACGAGGTAACTTTGACCAGCAGCGAATCGTAATATGGCGAAATCACCGCGCCGCCGTATGCGGACGCCGCATCCAAACGAATGCCGAAGCCGGCTGGCGAACGGTACGTATGAATCTTTCCGTAATCGGGAAAAAAGTTGTTGTTGGGATCCTCGGTGGTCACACGGCACTGCAATGCCGTCCCGTGCAGCGGAATATCGGCTTGGCGCGGCAGGCACATCTCATCGCCGTGCATATCCAGCCCTTCGGCAATCTGGATCTGGCTGCGAACGATATCGATGCCGGTCACCATCTCGGTCACCGTGTGCTCCACCTGCACGCGCGGATTCACTTCGATAAAGAACCACTCTTGCGTCACTGCGTCCACCAGGAACTCCACCGTACCGGCGTTGTAATACTGCGCCGTGCGCGCAAGCTGCACCGCCGCTTCCGCCAGTTCCGCTCGCACACGCGCCGGTAAGCCGATGGCCGGCGCGATCTCGACCACTTTCTGATGCCGGCGCTGTACCGAGCAGTCGCGCTCGTACAGATGCACAATGTTGCCGTGCCGGTCGCCCAGGATCTGAATTTCCACGTGCTTGGCGCGCTTTATATAGCGCTCGAGGAAAACTTCCGCATTGCCGAACGCCGCTCCCGCTTCCTGGCTCGCTTCCGAGAGTTTCGCTTTCAGATCGCGCGCCGATTCGACTACCCGCATGCCGCGCCCGCCGCCGCCGTGCGCCGCCTTGACGATCAGCGGGAAGCCTATACGCTGTGCGATCGCCTCCACATCGGCTCCGCTCGGATCGATCGCATCTTCGGTGCCGGGCACTACCGGAATGCCGGCTTTTTGCGCTAGCTTGCGGGCGGCTGTTTTATCTCCCAACGCTTCGAGCAGCGCGGGGCTGGGGCCCACGAAGGTGATCCCCGCTTTTTCGCAAGCCTGCGGCAACGCCGGATTTTCCGAAAGAAAACCGTAGCCCGGATGCAGAATATCGACGTTTTTCTCCACCGCCAGCGCGACGATCTCGTCCACATCGAGATACGCTTGCACCGGTCCTTTCCCTTGGCCGATCAAATATGCTTCATCGGCTTTGAAGCGATGCAGGCTCAGCCGGTCTTCCTGCGAATAAACGGCGACGGTACGGTAACCAAGCTCGGTCGCCGCGCGGAAAATGCGCGTAGCGATCTCACCACGGTTCAATGCGAGAAGTTTCTTCATCTTTCAGGGTATAGGACTAAAATGAGGACGTGAAATTCGCCGCCTGTCTGCTCCTGGCCGCCGCCCCGCTCCTGCTCGCTCAGCGCGAAGGAAACTTCACCATTCGCTTCGAACCCAAGGCGATTTTACAAACCGGAGTTCAAGTTCCGTTCGAGATCAGCGTGACCGACAGCCGCCGCAATCCGGTGGCACAGGCGGAAGTCAAATTGTACATTGAGACCGCGGACGGACGCGAAAGAAAGTCCTTCGTCGCCCCTGCCATCACAACCGGCGTTTATCTAGCCAAGCCGATTTTCCCGGAATCCGGCAACTGGAAAGTCGATGTGGAGGTCCGCCGCAACGACCGGTTCAGCATGCGATCTCTAGAATTCAACGTCCGCGAATAATTTTGTAGGGCAGGCTGGCAGCCTGCGGCGGGTTGTCAACCCGCCTTAAAGAACCGCGCACGTAAGTAAGCGGGCAGCGTAGCCGCTACGAAAACATATAAAGCGGCGTAGCCGGCTCCGGCGTCGATTCCACATCGCCTGCCGCCACCGGCTGGCCTTGCAAATCGCCCACCGGCCGGCAGTAAATGCCGTTTTCGCCGAGATACACTTCCAGGTCCGCGGGCCGGGGAAGCGAGCCTTGAATGAGCGCTTCCGAGAGCGGATCTTCGATGTATTTCTGCAGCGCGCGCCGCAGCGGCCTTGCTCCGTAGCTGCGGTCGCCGCACGTTTTATCGAGGATATATTTCGCCGCATCCGGCTCCAGCCGGATTTTGATCTGCTTGGCCACCAGGTTGACGTTAATCTGCTCCACCATCAGATCGATGATCTTCATCAGGTCCTCATCCACCAGCGACGTGAACAGAATCACTTCGTCCAGGCGATTGAGAAATTCGGGGTTGAAGGCCCGCTTGACCTCGCTCATCACCTGCTCTTCGATCTTCTGCGGAATGCCCTGTTCTTCAGTGAATCCCGAGAAGCCGATCTGGCCGCGCTTGTCGAGGAAACGCGCACCCAGGTTCGAAGTCATGATGATGATCGTGTTCTTGAAATCGACGGTGTTGCCTAAGCCGTCCGTCAACTGCCCGTCTTCGAACACCTGCAAAAGGATGTTGTAAATGTCCGGGTGCGCTTTTTCGATCTCGTCCAGCAGAATGATCGAATACGGCGCGCGCTTCACACGCTCGGTGAGTTGCCCGCCCTCTTCATAGCCCACATACCCGGGAGGCGATCCGATCAGCTTCGAAATCGAATGCTTCTCCATGAATTCCGACATGTCGAAGCGGATGAGCGACTTCTCGCTGCCGAACAAGAACTCGGCCAGCGCACGCGCCACTTCGGTTTTGCCGACGCCGGTCGGTCCCAGGAACAGGAACGAGCCGGAAGGGCGTTTCGGCGACTTCAAGCCGGCGCGCGAGCGCCGGATCGCGCGCGACAACGCGCCGATGGCTTTCTCCTGGCTGATCACTCGCCGGTGCAGCTCTTCTTCGATCCGCAGCAGCTTGTTGATCTCTTCTTCCTTGATCGAGGTCATCGGCACGCCCGTCCAGCGCGCGACCACGTCCTCGATATCGTCCTTGGAAACCACTCCCGTGGAAGTATCGTCTAGATTGTATTTTTCGCGAAGCTGGCGCAGGTTCTCGCGCTCCTTGCGTTCTTCATCGGAGTAGAAGCGCGCTTTCTCGAATTCGTGATTCGCGATCGCGTTCTCCATGCGATGCACGATGAACTTAATGCGCTTCTGGATGTCGGCGACCTCGGCCGGCAGCGTCGTTTGCCGCAGTTTGACGCGCGCCCCGGCTTCGTCGATCAAGTCGATAGCTTTATCCGGCAGGAAGCGGTCCGGAATGAAGCGCGTCGAAGTATACACCGCCGATTCGATAGCTTCATCCGTATAAGCCACCGCATGAAATTTCTCGTATCTTTCTTTGATTCCAAACAAGATACGGATCGCATCGGTCTCCGTGGGAGGAGGAACTTTTACCGCTTGGAAGCGGCGCTCCAGCGAGCGGTCCTTCTCGATGGATTTGCGGTATTCGGCCGGCGTTGTAGCGCCGATGCACTGGATTTCGCCGCGCGACAAAGCCGGTTTCAAAATGTTAGCGGCATCGAGCGAGCCTTCGGCCGATCCGGCGCCCACTAGCGTATGCAGCTCATCGATGAAGATGATGGCGTTCTGATTTTCCATCAGTTCCTTCATGATGGTCTTCAAGCGTTCCTCGAACTGCCCGCGATACTTGGTCCCGGCGACAATCAGCGAAAGATCGAGCGCCAGAATCCGTTTGTCGGAAAGAAACGAAGGTACATCGCCATCGGCGATCTTTTGCGCCAGCCCTTCGACAATCGCTGTTTTGCCGACGCCCGGCTCGCCGATCAGCACCGGATTGTTCTTGGTGCGCCGGCACAGAATCTGGATCACGCGATCCAATTCCGAATCGCGACCGATCAGCGGATCGAGCATGCCATCGATCGCCGCTTGTGTGAGATCGCGGCTGAATTCGGCCAGCAGCGAACTCTCCTTCGGCCGGCTGGCGGAGCTCTTCTCCGAAGCCGACCGCGAAATCTCTTCGCGCACCGCCGAAAGCCGCAGCCCGCGTTCGTGCAGGATCTCGGCCGCAAAACTTTTTTCTTCTCTCAATAGGCCCAGCAGCAGATGCTCGGTGCCAATGTGCTTATGGCTCAGCCGCTCGGCCTCCTCAGCTCCGTAGGCCAGAACACGTTTGCATTCGTGGCTCAACGGCAGATCCACTGAAGTGGAAACTTTCTCGCGCACGGTTGTGTGCGCTTCAATCTGCTTGCGAATCGATTCGATCGCGGCGTGCGACCGCAGGAACCGATTGGCAAGCACCTTATCCTCCCGCAGCAAACCGAGTAACAAGTGCTCGGTCTCGATGTACGGGCTTCCGAACTGGCTCGCTTCGTATCTTGCGAAGAAGATTACGCGGCGCGCTTTCTCGGTATATCGTTCAAACATAAGTGCCACCGTCCAGACGGGTTGCGTCCTGTACGACTCCGGCTTCCTGTAGTTCCCGTTTGGAAACGGGATACAGTCCGCCCTTCTTTAACTCTAAAACTCGATCGCAGCGCGATGCAAAGGAAACGTTGTGTGTAACCACTACCGAGGTCAGCCCGTGCGCCGCGTGCAAATCGTTCAGTAATCCAATGATGGCTTCGCCGGTCCGAAAATCGAGATTGCCGGTCGGCTCGTCGGCGAGCAATACGTGCGGCGACGTAACCAGCGCGCGCGCTAATCCCACACGCTGCTGTTCGCCGCCCGACAATTCTCCGGCGCGATGCGACGCCCGTTCCGCAAGACCCACTTCGGCCAGCCGCTCGCCGGCGATGCGCGCCGCCGCATGATGATCTTCTCCGCGGATCAACAGCGGCATCATGACGTTTTCCAAAGCCGTGAACTCGGCCAGCAGAGACGGGTTTTGCCACACAAACCCGATCTCGTTGTTTCTGAAGGAAGCCAACTCCTGCTCTCCCAGCGACACGATGTCGCGATTGCCGAAAATCACCTCGCCGCCTGTCGGCCGGTCTAATCCGCCCAGCAGATGCAGCAAAGTAGACTTGCCTGCGCCGGACTGGCCCATAATCGCCAGGCGTTCGCCTCGCGATACACATAACGAAAGATCCTGGAATACAACTAGTTCCGTAGTACCGGAACGGTATGTCTTCGAAAGCGACTTCGCTCGGATTGCGCTCTCAACGTCCAATCTCCCGCCTTTATCCTTAGCTTACCGCGCTAATGGCTTATCGGCATGCAATTCCCCCGCCAACACATTGGATGTAGGTAAACCAGTACCGGCTTCGAAATTCGCATTTGTACTACTACATTTCAAATTCTTTGCTGCTTGCAACGAGTTCAATCTTGAAAACTGAGCCGCGACCACAGGGAGCGGTAACGTTCGCTCCTGAATCCGCACAGCACGTTTGGTTGCGGCTAGCCTGCGTTGTGGGGCCGGTTGTCAACCCGCCAAAAGAAATCCTGGCGCTCGTCCGGCTATATGATTTAGGTTGCATGAATCTCAAAGGGTCGATGCTGCGGTTTTTTGCCTCGATGCTTTTGTTGCTTCCTGCCACGCTAGCGGCAGCATCCGGCGACAAGATGACGCGCCAGGACTATGCGATTTATTCTGCGGTTCTCGCAAGCATTCGGCTGAGCCATGCAGACCATAGAGAAGCGCTCGCTATCGTCCGCGACACAATCGACCCGCACGAATTTCCCAATCCTACACAAGACTGCTCAAGTTTACCGTTTGAATTTCGCCGCCACGCCTCTCCCTCTATCCATAGAAAGACTCTGAAAAACAAGAAGCTCGTCATCGGCCGCCGTTATATTTTGCTCACTCCCCAGGAGGCAGACACATGGCGGCAACAGCGCTTTGCGCCTAAGATGCCAACCGATCCGCCGGCCGCAAAATTGGCCGATCCGTTTGCCGGGACAAGCGATCTGATTCAGCTCAGCAATATCTTCTTCAATGCGAAGAAAACGGTCGCGCTCGTTTACGTATCGGCGACCTGTGGCTCACTATGCATGTCATCGCAGTGGTATTTGGTGGAAAAGACCAAAGGCGTCTGGCGAGTCCTGCCAATTCCAGGCTGCGGCACGATAAGTTGATGCCGCGCCTCCACTTTCGGATAACGATCAGCGCCAATCCGGATAACAGCAGCCACAGCGGCGAAGGCTCTGGCGTATCCGCCGCCGGCGGATCGATGATCGAAAATAGTTGAGTCTCGACAATGCCGCTGTAGTGCAGCTCGTTTGTGTAGACCCCCTCGACGTTCAGCCCGGGGATCTGGAATTGCGCCTCGGTGGGCAGCTCCCAGTCGGCCGGATAGCTGAACTGGCGCGAGAAATTGACCTGCAATACCCCTGGACTACGCCAATACAAATCCGCTCCATAGCAATACATCGCCGGGTTGACTGTATCGCACGATGTGAACTGCGAGCCAGCGATCCAGAAGTCTTGATGGATCTCCAGCTCGAGCGGGGCTGGTAGCGAAAAGCTGAACCCCACCGGCGCGCACTCTTTGCAGAAATAATCGGTGAACGTGTAGTTCCAAATGCTGCCGGCATTCATCACGCCGGCAAACAACAGCGTTAGCGCACAAATTTTTCTTGTTTTCATTTTGGCGATCCTCCGAGCGTTGTTTTTAGGTGACCTGTACGCATGGATCGTTTCGCCAAGTTACTTGCGTCTAAAAATCTTTCTGATCCTGCGCGGCGTTTCATTTTGAAACAGCACCCTTGCGCGCAAGTTCCCTCTTGCACTCCAGTTCCTCGGTTGTGTCCAGCAAAAAGAACCGCGCGCGTCAGCAAGCGGCACGGATCTGCACGGCGTGGTTGGTTGCGGGCAGCCTGCGTTGTGGGGCCCAGTGGCAATCGGCTGCGGGTTGTCAACCCGCCAAAAGGATGCCGCTAGAGAAGTGCCAACCCTACTGTGGCTTTATTGCTGTGGGGGCAATCGCATTGGGCACTCATGCCTGCCGCGTGATTGAATTGCGAGTATGCCAATTGTCCGTTGGGTGCTTCTCGATCGATTTCTCTCAGTTGCCGATGCGGATCGGGCCATACATACTCTTCGGAAACTTCACCGCCACGGCGTGTAAAGCCTCGCATAGACAGAAATCGCCTTTTCGGGAATCGGTCGGTCACAAAAGTTCGAAAGAAAATATCTCCCATACTCTTCAACATCTTCGGCCGTCCCAAACCGCCTCTGCCGCACGCCCCGGCGCGAAACTCGCACGCGAAGGAAATTCTCCATCTATGGCTACCGAAGCACAAATCGCGGCCAATCAGGCCAATGCAAAGCTCTCCTGCGGTCCGAAGACGATCGAGGGCCGCGCCGCATCCTCTAAGAACCACGTCATC
>JAICIH010000096.1 GCA_025924475.1 Bryobacteraceae bacterium | reverse complement strand
GTCGACGCGCTTCAAAGGAAGTTTGCGCGCCGTTCCCTCCTCTTCCTTCTCGGCATTCGCCGCCTGCCGTTCCTGGTTGACGCATAGGTCGAGCGCGCGATAAATCACTTCATGCACCAAGCTCGATTTCCCGGAACCTGATACGCCGGTGACCACCGCCAGTACACCCAGCGGAATGTCAACGTCGATGTTTTTCAGATTATTGGCGCGTGCGCCGATGAAGCTGAGCCTGCGCTTCGCGTTAATCTTGCGGCGCTCTTTCTTATGGAAAACCAGCAGCTCACCACGCAAATAGCGGCCGGTCAGCGATACGGTATCGCGTTCTTTGCTAGCCGGCGCGGAAAGCAGTTGCGGATAGGTTCCCGCGAACATGACTCGGCCGCCATTCTCACCCGCTCCCGGGCCCAGGTCCAAAATGTGATCCGCCTCGGCCATGATTTCAGGATCGTGCTCCACGACAAGGATCGTATTGCCGAGTTCCCGAAGATCTTTCAGAATGTGAATGAGCCGCGCCGTATCCCGGCTGTGCAGCCCGATGGATGGTTCGTCCAGCACATAAATTGCACCCACCAGCCGCGAACCAAGGCAAGTCGCCAGTTGAATACGCTGCGCCTCCCCGCCCGAAAGCGTGGCTGACAACCGGTCCAACGTGAGGTATTCCAACCCGACATCGTTCAGGAATTTGCAGCGCTGCCGGATCTCGTCGAGCACGCGATCGGCAATCTCACTCTCCTCCGGGCTCAGCACGAGCGAATCAAAGAACACGCGCGCTCGCGCGATGTTGAGATGAGCTGCTTGTGCGATATTCAGTTCGCCGAGCTTCACCCATAACGATTCGGGCCGCAACCGCGCGCCACGACAGGCCGGGCACTCGGTATAAGCGCGATAGCGGCTCATGAAGACGCGCACGTGTACTTTGTATTTCTTGCGCTCGACTTCCTGGAAAAAGCGCCGCACATGAGCGCGAACAAACTCCTTCTCTTCCGCCCTCAAATCCCCATAGGCCACATTGAGCCGTGCTTTGCCGCGTGCTTTACGCTTGAACTCTTCGTCGTAGTACCAGGTGTATTGCGGCTTGGTCCACGGATCGACGGCGCCTTCCTCGAGAGAAAGATAAGGGTCCGGGATGATCAGATCCAGATCGTAATCCACGGTGTTTCCGAAGCCCTGGCAAATCGGACAGGCTCCCATCGGACTATTGAAGCTGAACATGCTGGGCTCCGGCGCAGACGCCGTCAAGCCACATTTCTTACAACAGAACGTCTCGCTGAAATGCAGGCGCGCGGGTTCGGCGACGCCCGCCTGCTCGAAGAAAATTTCTCCGGATTCGCGGTAGCAGATCTCGATGGTATCGACCAGCCTCTGATGCGCATCCGGCTGAATGACAATGCGATCTGCCAATACGAAGAGAGGCTTCGCGAAATCGATTTCGAGCAACGACTCCGGCGTCGAAAACTCAAAAGTTTTGCCCTCCTGAAACAGGCGGCCAAAACCTTTTTTTCGCAGATCGAATAAGCGATCCCGCAGCGCCGCGGCTTCGGTAGCTCCCGGAGTCTTCGCGGGAAACAGCGCGTACCAGCGCGAGCCTTGCGGCTGTTCGAGCATTGCGCCGGCTACTTGATCCACGGTGTCGTTCTGAATGCGTGTTCCGTCTTTCGGGCAATAGGTGCGGCCGGCGCGCGCCCACAACAGCCGCATAAAATCGTACAGCTCCGTTGCGGTCGCCACCGTCGAGCGTGGATTGCGGGTCTGATTTTTCTGGCGGATGGCAACGGGCGGCGCGATGCCGAGGATTTCGTCCACATCCGGTTTCTCCATCCGTTCGAGAAACTGGCGAGCGTACGCCGATAGCGATTCCACGTAGCGGCGCTGTCCTTCGGCGTAAATCGTGTCGAAGGCAAGCGACGATTTGCCGGACCCGGATACGCCGGTGACTACGGTTAACTGATTGTGTGGAATGTCGAGTGTGATGTTCTTGAGATTGTGAACACGAGCGCCACGAATGGCAAGCACAGGCTTAGAGGGTAAGCTGGAATGTTCCGGCATCGCTCAAGACGGACGTAGGGGATTACTGCTTAAGAAAGGAGTTCCTTCACTAGTATAGATGACGGATTGCGTTTTCCCGGCACGGGAGATAAACCAATTTCGGGCCGATCTGCTTCGCTGGTTCGCGGCTCACCAGCGGGCGCTGCCGTGGCGCGAAACGCGCGACCCGTATCGTATCTGGGTCTCGGAAATCATGCTGCAGCAAACCCGCGTTGCGGCCGTGATTCCGTACTACCAGCGATTTCTAGAACGCTTTCCGGATTTTCACGCACTGACTCGCGCGCCGGAACCGGAGTTACTGGCGCACTGGGCCGGCCTCGGCTATTACTACCGCGCACGCAACCTCCAGCAAGCCGCACGGCGCATGGCGGAGCGCGGATCTTTTCCCTCGACATACGAGGAAATCCGCGCGCTTCCGGGCGTCGGCGATTACACTGCGGCTGCGGTCGCGAGCATTGCGTATGACCTGCCGCACGCGGCCATAGATGGAAACGTGCTGCGCGTTCTCAGCCGCGTACTCGACGAGCGAAGCAATATCGCATCCGGCGTGGGCCGGCGGCGCTTTTCCGCACTGGCGCAAGAAATGCTCGATACGAACCAGCCCGGCGCATTCAACCAAGCCATGATGGAATTGGGCGCCACCATCTGCCTGCCGAAAAATCCGCAGTGCCTGCTGTGCCCGGTTGCGAAGCTGTGCCGGGCGCGCGCGAGCGGCACCGAGAACGAATTGCCGGTGAAGGCCGCGCGGGTTGCCACAGTGTCCGAGCGCAGAACCGTCTTCTGGATCGAAAAGGAAGACAAGCTGCTGCTCTGGCAGCGCCCACCCGGCGAGCGCCTGATGCCCGGTTTCTGGGAGCTGCCGGAAGCCCTTCATTTACCGGATGCCGCCCCGGGTGTGAAGCTTGGTTCCTTCCGCCATGGCATTACGTTTCACAGCTACTTTTTTGAGGTTTGGGAAGCCAGGGCGCCGAAGGACATTGGCGCGTGCCACTGGGTTGCACTCAGCCGGCTTGCCAGCATACCGGCGAGCACGATTTTGAAGAAAGCCCAGCGGCATGCGCAACGTGCCAGAGCGGCAGTTTCCGGACAGGCCTCTTTCCGCTAGACTGAAAACATCGGAGTCATCGCATGATGAAGAGTCTTGTGTTCTTGTGCGGACTAAGCGCCGCCGGTCTGGTTGCGGCGCAAACGAGGGTGGAACCGGCAGCGCCGGCCCCTCCGCCGGACAGCCTCAAAACGCGCACTCAGCCGGCCGCTCCCGACCATTACCAGATCGAGGCCGGCACGCACATTTTGCTCAACGTGGTGAAGAGCGTGAGCACGAAGCAGTCGCTCGTTGGAGATCGCATCTACCTCGAAACGGCATTCCCGGTGGTTTCCGGAAATCGCATCGTGATTCCGCAAGGAAGTTGGGTAACCGGTACTGTCATCAACGTGAAAAAGCCAGGACGCGCGCACGGACGCGGTGAATTGCAGGTGCGCTTCGATTCCCTTACTCTGCTCAACGGCGTGACTCGTAATTTCCGCGCCGATCTGGCCGGGCTCGATGCCAGCAACGAAGGCACACTGAAACGGGAGGAGAGCACGGTGAAGGGTCCGGGCGACAAAAAGGACGATATCGGAACGATAGTCGGCTCCACGGCGGCGGGCTCCGCCATCGGAACCGGCGTGGGAGCGGCAGCCGGTCATATTCGGGGCGGAAGCTTGATCGGATTGGGCGGAGGCGCGGCGGCCGGGCTGATCGGCGTACTCGCGTCACGTGGTCCCGATGCCACGCTACTAAGGGGCTCGACGGTTGAGATGGTGCTAGATCGCCCACTCACGTTTAGCGCGGCCGATCTCGATTTCAGTAATGCTCCTCCATCGAGGTCGCTGGCCGACGGCGCTGCACCGCAGCCGCAGAAGAGCAATAACGCCGGCCCGCGCTATCCGTTCTGAACGGAGCGCTTCCTTACGAATTGCTAGCGACGGTATCGGTTTCCAGTTCCTTGTCCGGCTCTTCTTTGTCGCCCGCCTCGGATCCGTAGGTGTAGTAATCGTGATAGTAGTTGTATTTGCTATACAGCTCACCGCGGCGCGCGCCGTTCACCACGATTCCCAGCACATTGTTTTCACATAGTGATTGCAACGCGCGGCTCACGGAATCGAAAGTAGTGGTTCCAATTCTCACCACGAGAATCGTGCCGTCGCACATCGTGGCGAGCAGGTTGCCGTCCGCCGCGAACAGAAGCGGCGGGCTGTCCAGGATCACCCAATCGAAGTGACTTCTCAGTTCCGCAAGCAGGCTGGCGCATTCCTTGAGATTGAGGAGTTCGAGCGGGTTCGTAACAGGATCGCCGGCTGTAATGAGGTAGAGGTTGGAGTCACCGACTCGCCGGATCACATCGCTGAAAGACGCGGTGCCTTGCAGGTAGTTGGTCATGCCGGGAGCAATCGGGATTTGGAAAACTTTATCCACAGTAGGACGGCGAAAGTCGAAATCGACCAGGAGCACACGATGCTCCGCCAACTGCGCCTGAGTCAGAGCCAGATTAGCCGCCGTGAAAGATTTACCCTCAGCAGGAGAAGCACTTGTGACGACTAATGTATGCAACGGTTGAATCGTCTGCATATGATTCAGCCTGGTTCTTAGACTGCGAAATTCTTCCGCTGGCGCCTCACGCGGCTTATTGGGATGCACCAGCAAAGCATCGCCTAATGGATTGAACGGGATCTGGCGGGCCGACTGAATGCAGGCCTCCAGATTTTCAAGCCCCCCATACGGATCGCTTGCCAGTGTGGCTGTGGCGACGCGTTCCTGTACGGCTGCCAATGGCTCGGCAGGCAAACCGGCTGCTAGTGGCTCTGTAGGCAAAGCGGCCGGTGGTGGCGGAGCCGAGGCAGGCGGCCGCGGCGGCCGCGCGACATTTGCTTTAGCGGGATTCTCCTGCCCTGCTTTTCGTAATGCGTCGTGGACCCGGCTCATATGTGCTTATGCCTTGCTCCAGTAATAACGTGCTACCGACCCAGCCATAATTGCCAGCCCCAGAATCGTGGCGGTGGCCCATCCGACCCATAACACTTGCTTTCGCCGCTGCACAACCACGTCGTTTTCTAGCAGCGGAATACTGCCCAGAATGGAGAGTTGTGTGTACATGCGCGCATCCTTGAGGTTCTTGAGAGAGGTATCCTTCACCTCACGGAGCGCGACCAGAATCGCTCCAACCACTAATCCGACTACGAAACCGATTGGTACGATCATGGCGCGCTTCGGCTCGGTAGGCGCCACAGGAGTAGAGGCTGCGTCCAGAAGCTCGAGGGTCTCGCCTTGTTTGCGCCGTTCGAGTTCCATCGAGACGTTCGCTTTGTGCAGCTTCGACTCAAACTCGTCATATTTCTGCCTGGCCGCGGACCGATCCCGCAGCAACTCGGCATATTCCATTTCGCCTGCCGGAATTCCTTCAATTCGCCCTTGGTATCTCTTCAAAGCGTCATTGACTTGGGCCGTGCCGCGCTTTACTTCTCTTTCTTCCAATGCGAGAGCCTTAAGCTCCGTTTGGACGACCTGCACGGCCTGCTCCGCCTCCATGCGATCTCGCTCGGCGGCAGGACTCTCAACCACACTGGCCTCGTCGATTTTGTCAGCTTTCTTTAGCGCCTCGTCCCTTTGTTTCTTCAACACCACCAAACGCTCTCGGGCAGTCTGCAAGTCGGGATAATTTTCCGTATAGCGATCCTTCATCTGCGAGATCATCCCTTCATACGCGTCTATCTCTTTTTCGAGATCGGAAATCCTGCCGCCGCCAGCGCCTCGATAATTGTTTCTCTTTAGCGCGGCCAGCCGATCCTGCTTTGCTCGCAAGTCGGCTTCGAGCATCATGCGCCGTTCGGCATTTCGCGTCGCCGCCTCGGAAAGCGAGCTGGCTCGTTGTTCGAGCGCGTTCATTTGCGAAATGTTGGATTGCATCTCGTCCGGAAGCCTCCCAGCGTTCTTCTGCTTGTACTCGGTCAATTTTTGCTCGACACTATTCAATTCGCGCTGGGCACGCTCGAATTCGTCTTTCAAAAATTGATGAGCGGCGAGTTGTGAATCCATTACGTCCTGGGAGCTCGCATTCATGAATCGTGAGACGAGATCGCTGCAAACTTTCACCGCCTGCTGGGGATCGCGATAGGCGAACGCGATTGACATGGCGGGCAAACTTCGCGTTCCAGCCATACTCGTCACCCCGCTTGCCGCCCGAATATCAATGGCGTCATGCATGGTAGTGACTACATCCTGCATGGGCGCGTGCTTTAATTCCTCTTTGTAAAGCCCGTACGTTTCGATGAGATTGGTCAGCGTGCCGCGGCTCAAAATCTGTTGCGCCATGCCGTTGATTCGATCCGACACATCCTGGGCGCTGGTGTTCTTTACGAGCTCCGGTGAGATCTGCTGCGGCACAATGCGAATGATGGCCTTCGAAACATAGGTATCCTGCAGCAGATACGCAACAACGGTAGAAATAACCAGGCCAGCGAAAGCCGGACCGATAAGCCAGCGAAAATTTCGCCGGATGATATCGATGTAGTCTTCGAAGTCTAATGAGCGTCGTGGTACCGATAGTCTGTCTAGCATAAAGGAACGCCTGAAGTTACGGAACTACGATGTGATCGCCCGGTTCTAGGCGGATGTTCTGTTCCATGTGCTTCCCGCGCAGCACATCTTTGTAGTTGAACGGTATTCGCTTGTCGCCTCGAAGCACGTAGATTTTCTTGGAATTAGCGAATTCCTGCAATCCGCCCGCTTTACTGATCGCCTCTAGAATCGTGGTGGGTACGCCGAGCGGAAATTCACCCGGATGGTTCACCTGGCCGTCCAAGTAGTACTTTTTGCTCCCCACCTCCTGGACGACTACCGTCACCAGCGGCTTGACGACGTATTTCGTCAGAGCCTTGGTCACGTTGTCCTGCACTTGCACTGGCGTTAAATCGCCGGCCTGGATATCACCCAATAGAGGGAGCGTGATTTTTCCATCCTGGTGAACCGCTACGGGACCCGAAAATTTCTCTTCATTCCATACCCGAATGGATAAGATGTCCGACGGACCAATTTTGTAGGTATTCGAGTCCACCGCCGCGCCCGCTTCTTTGTGATCCGACGGAGCTTTGTCCTTATCCTTATCTTGGGGAGGAGGCGCCTGCGACTCCTGGGGCGTGGGCGGCGGCGCTATGGGAGCTTGTTGCGCATTGCTCCCCAATGAGAGACAAAGCATTAACAATAAGGTAGTTACTGCTAACTTCTGCAATTTGAAAGAGCTACTCATCGGACCTGGATCATCTCCCGCGTACCTATTTAATCTTGCCATACCTTTGGGCCCCGGCTGGGGCCGCTTGCCTATTGCCCGGCAGGCCTCTTTTCGCCAGCTGGAAGCCCGCTAGATACGAAAGCGTCTTTTGCTGCCGGCACCCAGACCTCCATGGGACTCGGCTCTCTGTTTCCAATCGCATAGTAGGGAATAAACGTCAGCGTTACCAAGCGTTTGGCGCGATTCGCCATAGCCGTCAACGGCTGATAGAGAGGTTCCTCACTGATGGACCTTTCGGCAGCTTGCCCCGAAATCTTTAAGACTGTAATTCCGCCCAACAAGTCTCTACGGGATTCCACGGTGATCGGAGTGGCCGGCCTGATGAACAGATCGGAGAGTGGCAGGCCGCCCTGGTCGACTTGCTCCAGAGCGTAGACGAGCGGCCCGCGCTGTAGGGCGACGCGGCCGTACGTATCCGTAACTCGCGGATTGGCCGCCATGGCCGTGGGTTGCATGGACAGGCTCAGGCTGATCGCGTCACCGGGGTTCCAGCTGCGGGACAACGCGATGTAGCTACCACGCCGAGCCGCTCCCAGCGAAACCGGCTGTCCATTCACCAGCACCTCCGCCGTGGGCGCCCAGCCCGGCCAGCGCAGATAGACCGTAAAGGCCGCGCTGCGTGCCGGATCGATGGTGAGCTTCACATCGCCCGACCAGGGATAGTTCGTAGCCTGCGTAATCTTGATCCCGGCGCCGTCTTCCAGATGCCAATCGAGTTCCGAATTATGGTACAGGTTCACGTACACGCCATCACGGCTCAGAGCGTAGAAATATCCGGGTAGCGATTCAAACAGCCTCTCGATATTCGGAGGACAGCAGGTTGTGTCGTACCAGGGACTCCGCAGCTTTTCACCGTTCGAGGAAAGCGGATTCCGATAACAGTAAAGGTTGCCCGAAAGCGACATGCCGGAATTGACGCCGTTATATAAGGCGCGCTCGAGCACATCGGCGTAGCGGGCGTCCCCGGTGAGCGTCAGCATTCGGAAATTCCACATCACGTTGGCAATGGAGGCGCAGGTTTCGGCGTAGGCCTGCTCGCTCGGCAATTCGTAAGGATCGCCGAAACTCTCGCCGCCCGAGCGCGACCCCACGCCTCCGGTGATATACATTTTGCGCATTGTGAGGTCGGTCCAGAGCAGATCGAGCGTTCTCTTGAACGCCGGATCGCCGGCTTCGGTGAAGTAGTCGGTCGCCCCGGAAGCGGCGTACAGCGCACGCACTGCGTGGCCTTCGAACTCGGTGCGCGAAACGAATGGTTTACCGCTGAACATGTAGCGCATGTCCGAGTCCCTCAGCTTCAGGCGATCTTTTTCCACGCCGCTGAACAGGTAGCGCGCGAAATCCAGATATTTCGTTTCGAGAGTGGTGCGGTAGAGCTCTACCATCGCCATCTCAAGTTCCGGATGTCCGGTTACGAACGGCCGCTTGCCCGGACCGAACTCATCGACCACGTAGTCGGCAAAGCGAATACCGGCATCCAGCAGCCGGCGGCTTCCGGTGGCGCGATAGTAGGCGATTCCGGCCTGCAAAAGATGCCCCAGGCAATAGCCTTCATGCGAGCGCGTCAATTCCGTGAAACGAAGGCGCGCCTTATCGCCTACATAGTATGTGTTGAGATAGCCGCTCGGCTCCTGCGCCGCCAGGATATGAGTTGTTAGCGACTCGATATCGCCGTGCAGCTTTTGTTTGTCCGCCGCGGAGGTTTCGTTCGAAGCCAGCGCCCAAGCCGCAGCCTCTATCCACTTATAGAGGTCCGAGTCGGTGTAGAGAGGACCTTTTCGCGGCAGATCGGAACGGCCCGCCAGGCGCCGGAAATTGTCCACCACACCGTGTTCTTCCAATAGATCGAGCAGCGTGGGCAAACTGCGTTCCGTAGTTACTTTGCGGCGCGCACTCCAAAAGCCATCGCCTAATCGCACCGATTGCACGGGCACGGTATGCAGGCGGGCATTCAGCGCGTGGTCCAGGTAAAGAACGCCTTCACGCTTCCACTCGACCGGATCGCTTTGCGCCCCCCAGGCGGCAAGCGAAAAAAGACAGAGCCCGGCTGCTAGCCGAGCGGCGCTATGTCGCGCAAATACCGGTAGACGAGGGACACCGGCAGTCCTACAACGTTCTGATAGCACCCTTGTATCGAGCGGACAAACTTCGAGCCCCGGCCTTGAATGGCGTATGCGCCTGCTTTGTCCCGCGGCTCTCCGCTTCGAGTGTACTCCTCAACCTCATTCTCCTCCATGTGCTCGAAAAAAACCCGGGTACTCGCGACATCCCGTATTGTGGCGCCTTTTGCCAGAATGCAAATGCCTGTATATACGTGGTGGTCGCGGCCGGAGAGCAGACGCAGCATGCGGCGCGCATCCTCGTCGCTCGCCGGTTTTCCCAGCACAGCGTCGTCCAGGCAGACCACGGTATCGGCGCCTAAAACGATTTCATCCTCCGCATGCTCCACCGCGCGGGCCTTCTCTTCGGCCAGGCGCATGACCATGTGGGTGGGCGCCTCACCGGGCCGCCTCTCTTCAGATATTGCGGCTGCGCGAACCACATGCTTGATGCCTGCGGCGAGCAGCAATTCATGCCGCCGCGGAGATGCTGACGCGAGGATCAACATAGAGTTCAGTCGGGCAGCTTGAACGCGATGAGAGCATCACCGGGCGGGCTTCCGAAAAAACCTCCACCGCCGGCGGCAATGACCACATATTGCTTGCCGTCTTTGCCGAGGTAGGTAGCCGGTGTGGCGTGGCCGCTCGCGTCGATCGCGCCTGACCAAAGTTCGCGGCCGGTGCGTGCATCGAAAGCGCGGAAGCGGCTATCATTGGTGGCCGCGACGAAAACGAGTCCTCCGGCAGTGGCGATGGAGCCGCCGATGTTCGGCGCGCCGGTATCGTGCGGGCCGAGCGGCACGCGCCAGGCGATATCCCCTGTATTTACGTTGACGGCGGTCAGTAATCCCCATGGCGGTTTTTGGCAGGGTTGCAGATCTGAATCCCAAAATCTGGCATAGTCGCCGGCTGGGCTGGTGCGCCGGTATGCCATAGGCGAACCCTCCGGCTGTTTGGTCATCTGTCCGATCGCGCCGACTTCATTGGTGTTGACGAATATGTACCCAAGATCGGGATTGAAGGATACTCCGGACCAGGTGGCGCCGCCCAGGGTTCCCGGAAACACGACAGTGGGCTTCGTGCCAAAGGGCGTATAGCGGCCGCGATTTTCGAGTTTCGCGAACATTTCCATGCATCCCTGCCGGACGTCTTCCGCGCGGATTTCGGAACGGGACAAAGGCGGCGGCTTGACCGGAATGGGCTGCGTGGGCGAGGTCGCTTCACCGGGCACATCGCTTGCCGGCATGGGGCGCTCTTCAACACCGAATATGGGTTTGCCGTTGCGGCGATCGAAAATGAAAACCAAACCCATCTTGGTGACCTGCACAACCGCGGGAATTTCGGCGCCATTGCGATGCACGGTAACGAGCGCGGGCGCAGCCGGAGGGTCGTAGTCCCAAATATCATGATGAACAAGCTGGAAATACCAACGCCGCTTGCCCGTTTTCACGTCTAGAGCAACCAGCGAATTGCCATAAAGATTCGCGCCTTTCCGGTCGCCGCCATAGAAATCATAGGCAGGAGAACCGAGGGCAAGGAATACCAAGCCGCGTGGCTCGTCGACCGTAATCATCGTCCAGACGTTTACGCCAGTGCGATCTTTCCAGCCATCGCCTTCCCAGGTTTCGTGCCCGGGCTCGCCAGGGAGCGGCACCGTGTGAAATGTCCAAACAAGTTTGCCGGTACGGATGTCCCAGGCGCGCACATCGCCGCGCGGGCCACGGCCGGCGCCTTCCGGCACTTCGGCACCGGTGATCACGAGATCGCCCGCAATCGCGGGAGGCGACGTCTCGTCATAGATTGAATTCGGAAACCGGTCCGCCACACCTGCTTTTAAATTGACCTCGCCTTCGTTGCCGAAGCCCGGCACCTTTTTACCAGTACGCGCATTCAACGCGATCAGGCGGCCATCCAGCGTTCCGAAGAGAACGCGCGGCGGGGTATGCGCATCGCCGGGCCAATAGGCAACGCCGCGATGAGCACGGGATGCTCGCTTCGCTGCATTCTCCTGCAGATCGAACTTCCACAATTCGCGCCCGGATTCTGGTTGCAGCGCAATAATGCGGTCCGATGGCGTCGAAAGATACAAGATGCCCCCGACGATGAGCGGAGTTGTTTCAAATGCCGTTTGGCGCTGTCCTCGCCGGCCTGAGAAGACTGGCATCTCACCAGTGTGATAGGTCCAGGCGCGCACCAGACGATTTACGTTGCCGGTATCGATTTGCTTGAGCGGTGAGAAACGCATTCCACCCGGATCGTGGCCGTATGCCGGCCAATCGGTTTGCGCGAACACGGAGATGGCGAATACGGCGAAAAAGTAGAGAGCGCGGACTAGTGGCACATTTGAGAGTATAAGAACATTCCACGCGTGAGCCGATCGGCTAATGGAATACGCGTAATTAGAAAGAGAGGAGATCTATGTCAGCAACAGCCGCAGCGGGACTGGCGCAGTTAAAGCAAGGAATGAAAGCGATGTGGATGGCTGGAGATTTCGGCCAGATCGCGAAGCATTCCGAAAAAGGCGCGGACGAGTTGGTGAGCCGGCTGAATATTCAGCCAGGCAATAAAGTGTTGGATGTGGCATGCGGCACCGGGAATCTAGCAATTCCAGCGGCGCGCCGAGGGGCGAAGGTTACCGGCATAGACATCGCGTCAAACCTGCTGGCGCAAGCAAGGCAAAGAGCGGCGGCCGAAGGGCTGGACGTCAAATTCGAAGAGGGCGATGCGGAACAACTAGCGGCGGGCGCCGGAGAATTCGATGTGGTGATGTCGATGTTCGGGGCGATGTTCGCACCGCAACCGGAAAAAGTCGCGGCGGAACTGATTCGTGTATGCCGGCCGGGTGGAACGATTGCGATGGCGAATTGGACACGCGAGGGTTTGGTCGGCGAGTCGTTTGCCATCGGGGCCCGCTTTGTCGCGCCGCCGGAAGGAATTCCTTCGCCGCTGCTGTGGGGAGATGAATCGGTAGTGAAGCAACGATTGGGCAGCGGCACTTCCGAGTTGCAGACCGCGAAACGGGAACTCGTGCTGGACTACCCGTTTCACCCAAAGGAAGTGGTGCAGTTCTTTCGCGATTATTTCGGCCCCACGCAGATGACATTTTCGCGGCTGGATATCAATGGACAACTGGAATATGCCGCCGCGATGGAAAAGATGTGGAATGAGCACAATGAGAGCCCCGGCGGAGGAACTCGGGTGCGAGCAGAATATTTGGAAGTGATTGCAAAGCGAGCCTAGAGAAGCGCCATTATTGCGATTTGCCGGCCAAGGCAACTGCTGTCGTGGTGATGTAATACTTCGCGAGCATGTTCGGCTTTTCCCAAGCGGGAATAGATGCCGGGTCGCGTACATAGCTTAGAAACCGTTCAACCAAACGGGCAAACATGGAACCCCCGCGGGCGCGATCTTCGGCGGCGATGGACACGCGAATGGCCTTGCCGTTGTTCTGTAGCGTGAGATTCGGAAACGCGCCGGAGAGTTGTTTCAGACGATGTTGCAAAGCGGCGGTCAGGGCGGCTACGTTCTCACCGGCGTTTGGAATTACGTCGATTTCCGCCACATAGTTCTCGAGCTTCGACTGCCGCACTCGGATCGTGGAGCGCGTACCGCGATAGAGGACCAGGTACGTATCGGTCAACGCGCCTGCGGACTCGTACTCCCAGCGGTCGCTAATAGACGTGTAGATGCCTCGCAGCGTGTAAAGCGCTTTGCTGTTGCAGTCGTATTCCAGACGGTCATCGTGTACAGCGCCTTTGAGGAATGCGGGCCATGCCTTCTCACCGGTAAGCCGTGTGAATTCGGGCAGCGTCAGGAAGATCGGTGAATGCGCGGCTTTCAAGATTTTGACGTCGCTTTTGTAGTCGATCGCGCGATCGGGAAACAGCGTACACATTTCCAGATCGACTAAATGGGTACCGACATCGGCAATCGCTTCGCCTTGCTGCCGTACGTCAAGAAACGCAGGCGGTCGAAGGTTCACTTTTCCACGGCTGTATTTGATCAGCGAGTGAATATTTTCAAGTTCGACGGCGGGATTTTCGGGAGTACCGGTGAGCGGACGTCCAAAGACACTCGCGTCCTGCATTAACTCCCTTTGAATCTGATAGACGAGATTGAATCGTTCTGTCATCCCGTCATAGAACGCGAGATGGTTGTGTTCGGCGGTCGTCAGCGCTTCTTCGAGTTTTGCAAATTCGTTCCTGTTAATAATCCATGGTTTGTCGACGATCACATTTTGTCCGGCACGCAGGCTGGCAAGAATACGATCGATCTTCAGGTTGTTGGGGCCGGTGATTACCGCAATATTGCCTCGCGGCTCCTTTGATACCAAACTCAGGAAGTCTGGGGTGATATGCGATTCGATCTGCCAGCTCGTGGGGTTTTGCGACCGCCGGTTGAAGGCCGAAAGACTATCCAGAAATGCCGTTACACCCTGGCCGGGAGGAGCGTAGACGTGGACTACGTTTGAAACATCCGGAATTTGGCGAGCGAAGACGGCTGCGGCGTGGGAGTGGTCCGGATCGATGACAATCATGTGCCGTTGCGTTTCGGCGGCTTGCATCACATATGCCACCCCAACAATAAGCAGTGGTGCCAATACTTTCATTGATCAAAGTATGGCTTAGTGACACCCTGGAATTGCCATGCCGAAAAAAGCAGCAGCCAAAAGCACCAAGAAAAAGACCGCCACCAAGAAAAAATGGGTGGCACGCGTGAAAACGGTCTCGACGTTCCCGCCGGAAGGTCTGTTTACGAAAGATGCGGCAACGATTGCCAGATCCTTAGCTTCAAAAAAGGTATCGCCAAAAGGACCCGCCTCCGGCATGCGGATGTTGACTTATTTCATCAACCGCGGCGGCAAGGGATTATCCAAAGAGCGCCGCTCGGAACTGGAAAAGGCCAAGCGGCTGCTCTCTGAAAAAGTTGCAAAGGCGAAATCGCGTTAGCGGTGGCCACCGTGGAAACTGCCGTGGAAGCCCCCAGGGCCTCGGCGAAAGTACCCTCCGCCATAGTAACCGCGTCCGTAATAACCACCCCATCCGAATCTCGGTCCGACGAAGATGGAGAACGATGGTCCCCAATAATACGGGTAGCCGTAGCCATAGTACGGATATGGATATGGTGGGTAGGCTCCATAGTATGGCGGCGGCGGAGCCGGCGCTTCCGATGCGTAGGGTCCGGGCGCGGGCTGCGTTTCATAAGGCCGATCGTATTCGTTGGGCTGGACATAGCGGAACGCCTGCGGCGAGCGCTCGGTCGAGATGGTCAGCGGTGTTTCTATCCGGAACGTGAGAAGCTGTTCGGGATAAATCACACTGGGATGACCGCGGGTTACTAGCACGCCGATAATTCCTGCGGCAGCTCCCGCGCCGGCGCCAATGGCTGCTCCCTTTCCCCAACCCGCGGCGGCTCCGATAGCTGCCCCTAAGCCGGTAGTACCGGCAATGGCGCCGGCGTCCTGGCCAACTGATGTCGGCCCTTTGCGGCTCACCAGGCTGGCTTGCAAAGGAAGCTGTTGACCATCTACCAACGTGAGCTCGGTGAGTTGCACCGCCAGCCGGGAGGTGCCCTCGATGTGACCGGCCTTTTGCGCTTCCGCAACGCGGCCGCCTAATGTCTGGCCAGGCTCGGCTACCACCACGCCGCTCACCACAACCGGCTGCGCGAGAGACGCCGAGAACGCATCGCCGGTCTGATTTTTGTCCGAAGAAAGCATCTGGTTTACACGTACGACGAGGAACGTGCCGCGCGGGATCGTGAGGCTGGCGGGAATAGGAGGCGGAGGCTGATAAGCCGGTTGTTGTGGATACGGCTGCTGCCCATAGTTCGGCGGAGCACTCTGATTCTGGTTCGGTGGCGCGGGTGCCTGATACGTTTGTGCGGAGTCTCCGACGCGCTTCCATCCGTTATTAGAAGTGGCCGGCGCCGCTGCCGCCGCGTCGGGCGGAGGAGGCGGCGGAGCATCCTGGGCTAAGGCCACAGCGGACGCGGCAATGATACCGATCGATAGGCCGCGGAATACATGAGGTAAAAGAGCTTGCATACGATCCTCGTACGTTCGGACGGCATCTATGTAGCACGCGTTTCGCCATCTGCTTGAACCTTGTACTAGAAGCACTTAGCAGCTCGCTTTGCGGTGGGAGTGGGCCGCAGGTGGTGCTTTTGAGCCACTCCTGAGTTTTATTACAGGTTTATTGCAGGCGCTTTCGCAGGTGGTCCAGGTAGGATTTGACGGCAAGCCCCAGCACGATGATCAGCGCAAAAGCCAGAGCTTTGCCGTGCAACGTGGCAATCGAAATACCTGCCAGGACGGCGTAAAGAACCGCAGCGACACGTCCTGTGATCATTGTGCCGGCATGTTGTAGGCGAAGGAAAACGCCAAGCGCACCTGGGCGCCTTTAAAGTCGGCCGGTAGCGGAGGGAGCGGGTCGGACATGCTGAGGCCGGCGATGGCCGCGCGGTCGAGAGGCTCTAAACCGGAAGACTGAGCGGTGACGAGTTTAGGGATTTTGCCGTCGCGATTGATGATGAACTCGAGCACCGTGCGGCCGCGCACCGTGCCCATGCGCGCGCTCTCGGGAATGACATGGCGCCAGTTGGCGCGCACGATAGCGAGAATGCGCGTGAGGTAAGGTTTGAAGTCGGCTCCTTGGGGATCGCTTTGCAGTTCGACGGCAGAATGTTGGGCTCCAAGTTGGCCCGGTATGCGCGATGCGCCGGGCTGCAGTTCGGTCGGCGAGTCGTCCGTGATGACCATCTGATCCGAAGCACCGCGGCCGGTCAAATCGCTAATTGCGGCTTGCACAGTAGCTCGCGGCGGAGGGAGTTTCGGATGCGCCGGCGGCGGAGTATCCTCACCGATATTTTGAAAGGGTCCGGCAGTCGTGAGCGGAGGAGCCAACGAGGGTAAGCCATTCACCGCTCCGGCCGGCATCGGGCCAGGCGTTTGATTTATTGCGACGTTCGGCGCCTCGGCAAGGATCTGCGGCGCTTTGGCGGGTTTTTGCGCCGCCGCCACTTTGGGCAACTCAAATCGCTTGGTGGAAGGGGCGGGAGCAGAGCGGGATCGGCGTTGCGGCAACCGCTCGGCTAATAGCGAGGCAAGATCGATTTCCTTCGAAAGTTTGGCGCGGTTTGGGGCTTTTTGCGTGAGCACATCCGGCGGAAGATAGAGCG
>JAICIH010000095.1 GCA_025924475.1 Bryobacteraceae bacterium | reverse complement strand
GGCGCTCAGAACATTCAGAATAGAGGAATGGACGACGGACGCAACGAATTGCAGCGGGCATTCGTGAAATTTTCTCGAGAAAAGTTGAAGGACGAATACTGGCCAAGAATCTGCCGCTGCCTGGATTCGCTCACAGAGGAACAGATTTGGTGGCGTCCGAATGAGACGAGCAACAGTGTTGGGAACCTATTATTGCATTTGAACGGGAATGTGCGGCAGTGGATTCTGGCGCCACTTGGCGGCATAGCGAACACGCGGGACCGGGACGCGGAGTTCGCGGAGCGACGGCAACTAGATACTGCTACGTTACGCGGCGCGCTGGACGAAACGTTAAAAGAGTTCGACCGCATCCTTTCCGGCTTAACCGCGTCCGACTTGCTCAAGACCTACACCATCCAGCGATATGAAGGCATTACAGCTCTCGCCGCGATCTATCACGTTGTGGAGCATTTCGGGATGCATTGCGGACAGATTCTCTATGTCACGAAGCTGCTGAACGGAACAGATTTGGGATTTTACCGGCAGCTCAGTGGCTGGGGTCCAGTGCCCTGATGGACGTTTGAAAACACTCGCCAGGGGCGCACCCGTTAGCGTCGAATGCTGTAATTCAAATGCACAACGCCATCCGGGAACGAACGCGCGGAAATCAATTCGAGCGTGATATTCCGATGGCGAGGAGCAACGAGCGGAATTCCTTCGCCGATCATTACGGGAATGACGTGGATCGAGAATTCATCGATGGCGCCTGCGTCCAGGAACGACGCGATGATCCCGGCACCGCCCATCATCCATACGTTCTTGCCTCGCACCGCCTGAAGCTTGCCCACGAACTCCGGGATCGACTCGGAAACAAACTCGACTCCTGGAAGCGGATCTGAGGGAGGTTGGCGCGAAAACGCATAATGTTTGACTTTGCCATAGACGCCGACTCCCCCCATCTTTACCGCGAAATCATAGGTCTTGCGTCCCCACAGGATCGTGTCGATGGAGCGCGCGAAAGCGGTCATGCCATAGCCGCCCTTCGGCATGGGCCGATCGAGCCAATCTACGCTCCCATCAGGACGAGCGATATACCCGTCCGCGCTCGTTGCAATGTAGACGATAATCTTACGCTGCGCCGGCGATGTCCGCCGCCCACTCTTCACAGCCTGAGAATGTCCCTTTCGCTTCAACATTTGCTGCCGCTACTCGTAGAGTCTCGATCTATCGCGGTAAGGTCAAATCCATTTTAGGTGGGTCGGGCCGTCGCTTGGCGAATCACTGTACGCCGCTTCGCTCCGGTTGGCACTCTGTTGAGCCGCCGTAGCGTTGAATTTGCGTTGCGATCTCGGCGAAACCGTTATCGATAGCAGCTTTATACGGCGTCGAGTGGCCCTTGCCGCAGGCATTCGGATGCGCGCCCCGTTTCAAAAGCAGCTTCACCACATCGCCCTTGCCGAAACCGGCCGCCGCATAAAGCGCTGTTGTTCCCGAATTCGTGTTAACCTGATTCACCCGAGCGCCGTGCTCCAGCAGCATCTCGGCAATCGCATAAAAGCCCTTCAGAGAGGCATCCTCCAAAGGACTCGTTCCGTTCCGGCCGTACGCATTCGGATCGGCGCCATGACTTAAAAGTACGCGAACAACCTTGGGGGCGCCCGCGTAAACAGCGGCATCGAGAGGGGTGGCGCCGGATGCCAATAGGCCGTTCGCACGTGCGCCATGCCGGAAAAGCGCCTCGACCACAACCGACTCGTCTTCCATAACGGCAGCGCTCAGCATTCTGCTTAAGAATTCAGGTGTCTTCGATTGCTGCGGCGCCGCGTTGAGTAACAATAAGGCCGTTTCTGCGTTCCCCGTTCGTATTGCATTTTCTAAGGGCGTGTACCCTCGTCTGTCTGGAATTGCGAGATTCGGACCGAATTGAAGCAAGTAGTGAACGAGCTGCGTTTTGCCACGGTGGGCAGCTTCGTTGATTGGAGTAGCTCCAGTTTTCGTTTCGGTTTCGTTAGCCTGGCGCCTTTGGCGAGTAGAATGGCGGTCGCTTCCAAATGCCCACGCCAAACAGCGTCATCCAACGGGCTGACCCCGTACGCATCGCGCGTGTTTACATCAGCACCTTTCTCAATCAGGAGCCGAATCACATCCAAATGGTTACCGACTGCTGCGAAATGAAGCGCCTCACGGCCTGTTGCTGTTCTTGCGCCTACCTGCGCCCCAGCAGCAACGAGCATCGAAGCCATACGCAAGTTGCCCATTGACGCCGCGATTTGCAGCGGTGTTTGCGGGAATTCGCTGCCCGGCGCTTGACTACTGGCGCCGGTATTCGGATCTGCCTCATGTGCAAGCAGAAGAGCAGCGATTTCGTTCCGGTTGAATAGGGCCGCATAGTAAAGAGGTGTTCGCCCATACCGATCAGTCAGGTTGGGATCGATGCCAGCGGAAATGAAGGTTTCCGCGGTTTTCAAGTCGCCGGCTCTGGATACTCTCGCAAGCATCTCAGCAGCAGTTTTTGGTTGGCCTTGTAACGCAGTCGCACAGGCCACCAAAATCACAGCGAGCGTTTTCGTCTTACTCTTCACGAAGCGCCTCCATCGGATCCAGTCGCGATGCTTTGTAGGCGGGCAGAAATCCAGCAAGCGCCGCGACCAAAGCGAGAATAGCGGCGGCCAACGAAAGCATGCGGGGATCATTTGCCTTTATTCCGTAGAGGAGACTGGCAACCAGATGGGTGGCAGTCATCGTCGCAACCAACCCAATCGCCAGACCGATGCCGATCAGGATCGCCACTTCTCCCAAGATCGTGCGAATTACGCGTGACTGTTGAGCGCCCAGCGCCATGCGGATTCCAATTTCGTTCCGCCGCCGGGCCATGTTGTACGACATGACTCCATAAAGGCCGACCATTGCCAGGAGAAGGGCCAATCCACCGAAGAATCCAGACAGCGCAGCAAGCAGCCTCTCACGAGCCAGCGACTCATCTACCTGCGCGGCCAGCGTTCTGAATTGCAAGGAGGCGTCCGGATCGACATCACCGACGGCATGCTTTGCCTCTTGGATCAGGGCCGCCGTCCCGTGGCCATCAGCGGCGCGCAGTTCGAATGTAACGAGCTTGCCCGGCTTGGCGTTTTGGGTGGCGACGACGTAAATAGTAGGATGAAAGTCCTCCCGCAAATCGAGGTATTTGGTGTCACGCACCAAGCCGATAATTTCGACAGAGTCACCCAGTTTGTTGCCTTGCTCAGCGCGATAGTGCTGTCCGATAGGATTTTTCCCGCCGAAATACTTTTGAGCGAAAGATTCGTTCACGATGGCGACCTTCGGTGAGTTCGGAGTATTGTGAGCATCAAAGTCGCGCCCGGCGAGAAGGTGCGTACCTAGCGTTGCAAAATATCTATCACTTACTTGGTTAAAAAAGACCAGTTCACGTTCCTGCCTTGCGGAAGCGGCATCGATTTGCACGTAGGCAGCGTCCACAGCGCCACCGAGAGGCGTATTAGCGGAATCGCTGGCCGAGCGAACGTCAGCCAGCGAGCGGAGGCGATCGAGCACTTGTCTGTACACGACGTAGCGCCATGCGGGCGAAGTGGTTCTTTCGCCGAGATCGACGTCGATCAGCAACACTTGCGCGCGTTCGAAACCGGGGTCGAGCGTTTCGAGCCGGATAAAGGTGGCAAGCAGTAATCCCGCGCCAGTCACCAGGACCAGTGAGAGCGCGACCTGGACCGCCGCGAGCACTTTGCCGAGTGCAAATTTGCCGCCTTGCATCATGCCCGCCTCATTCGCCTTCATAGCCGACTGGGGATCGATGCGCGTCGCACGCCAGGCGGGGACTAGTCCGAACAGCAGGCCGGTGAGAACGCCCATCCCAATGGTGAACGCAAGCACACGGGAATCGATGCTCAGATCGAGAAAGACTTGGTTCTCGCGGTAGACATTCGAGGCAAGAAGCCTCACCAGCAGCGACGCGCCCCAGCGTGCAACTACAATCCCCAGCGCCGCGCCGGTGGCCGCCAACAGCAGGCTTTCGATGAGGAACTGGCGTATCAGGCGTCCCCGCCCCGATCCCAACGCCATCCGAATCGCGATCTCCCGCTGTCGTGCCGCGCCACGCGCCAGGAGAAGATTGGCGATATTACTACAGGCGATGAGCAATACCGCACCGACGATCACCATCAAAACCATCAGTGCCTGGCGGTATTTCGAACGGATGCTGGACAGCCCATTTTCCGCCATTTCGACATGGAACGTATGTTTGAGATACATCTCCTGCTGGCTGGGCTTTATGTTCAGCGGTATCGTTGCCTGCATGATTGGGCCAGCTAGCGTTTTGAGTCTTGCCTGGACCTGATTTATCGAAAGACCTTGCGCCGGACGGCCGATGACGCGAAGCCATCCGCCGCGCCGGCCATCCAGCAAACCGTTGTCCCCACCGATAAATCGCTCGGCGCAGAGCGGCACATAAATGTCGCTCTTCCGGCCAACGTCCACGCCGGCAAATGCCCCTCCGATCACGCCCAGAATTTGAAAGGGATGATTATCCAATGAGATGGTTGTACCCACGACCTCAGCGCGGCCGCCGTATTCACTCTGCCAGAAACCATAGCTGAGCACAGCGGTTCCAGCGCAACCCCGCCGGTCATCGGCGGTTGTGATGATTCGTCCCACTATCGGGCGCAGGCCTAGCGTTTCAAAAAACTGGCCGGATACGTAGTTTCCTTGCACGTAGCGAGCCTCGCCTCGGGCTGAGAGATCAAAGCGCGCGATCGCATAGCCGAACAGCCCCGAAAAGATATCCTGGCGGCCGCGCAGTTGCTCCCAGACCGGATTACTTACAAACGGCTGCTCCCTACCCCAAATGCCACGTCCCGCCATGTCCACCTGAACCAATTCTTCCGGATGACTGACGGGTAACGACTTCAGCATCAACGCGTCGATGAGACTGAAGATTGCGGTATTCGCGCCCGTACCTAGCGCGAGCGTCAAAACAATGGTCAGCGAGAAACCGGAATTGCTCCACAGCTTTCTTACGGAAAACCGGATATCCTGCCGAACCTGTTCCAGCCAAAGCCAAGAGCGTTCGTCACGGTGCAGTTCCTTTGCTTGTTCGATTCCGCCATAAGCTCGGGCTGCCGCCAGCCGCGCTTCTTCCACACTCATTCCGCGCCGCCGAAAATCGTCTTGTAGCAACTCCAGATGCGATTCAATTTCCCGCGTCAGATCCTGTTCCGCCCGCCCAGGATGTACGAAATTACGGAGTTTGTATAAAAAGCGTTTGCAATAGACCATGGGCTAGCGCCCTTCCAAAAGAAGTTTTTCTATCAATCCCGCCGAGCGCCGCCATCGCTCTGTTTCCTTGTCGAGCGCTCGTTCCCCAGCCTTGGTAACGCTGTAATATTTGGCGTCTCGATTGTTCTCCGTTTTGCGCCAGGTGGCGCGGATCCATCCGTTCTGTTCCAATCGCACAAGCGCGGGATATAAGGTGCCTTGTTTCAAAGAAAGCAAGTTTTCGGCAACCTGTTCCACACGATTGGCGATGCTGTATGCATGCTGGGGACCCATGGTGGTCAAAACTCGCAAGACAATTAAATCCAAGGTGCCTTGCAGAAGATCGACTTGCTCGTTTTCTTTACTAGACATCCTGGTGGACTCCCTTCGGATAGTTTACTAGATCGTCTGGTGGAAGGTCTACACAGAAGTGTTTCGCTGGCGTTGTCCACTGATGGCAACTCTCCTCGCCATAGCCGTGCCGCTGTGACTCCCACGGTATGCGTGCCGAGTCCTATACTTGGTAATCGCGGATGCGAGAGGCGACGTCAGCTTTCGAAGCAGTGCGGACCTTGGGGCGCGAGTTCCCGGACCTATCGGAGAGCACGATGTACGGTTCGCCGGCGCTCAAGCTCGGCAAGCGGCTCGTGGCGTGCCTTGCTATTCATCGGTCGGCGGAACCGGGGTCACTTGTTCTCCGCACCGACTTCGAACAGCGGTCGGCACTTATCAGCGACGATCCGGAAACGTATTACGTTACCGACCACTACGTGAGGCACCCCGTCGTGTTGGTTCGACTTGCCCGGCTCCAGGACGACCAATTGCGCGATCTCCTGGCTACAGCCCGGCGGTGCGTTCTCACTGACGCCAAACGGTCACGCAAGAAGAGCCGGCCGTAACGAGAGGATAAGGTCACGATTCATGGCGATGATCAGTGGGGGCGACGAGAGGCTGTATACGAGGAATACTCGTTGCCTCAACGATTACTAATGAACCGAAACAGCAACAACTCAAGCGAGGGTGTCAGCCAGGCCTCGTACTTCTGCGGCGGCCACCGGCGCTCTGTCACCATCAAGCGATAGTGGTCCGGGCCGGTGAGAGACCAAAGAATATCCAGCGCATCGGACTCCTGCAAGCCTTCGCGAAGTATCCCGCTGGCGGCCCAGGCATGCACGACCGGCTTCTGTCCTTTTAACCTCCGCGCTTCACCTTCCTTCCATAGCGCTTCAAGATCCGCTTCTACCCGGCTCGCGTTACGCGCAATCTCAATGAGATCCGCCGATTGCTGATAGAAGCGCCGCGCGAATGATACGAGAAGCCGCAGTTGCTCGCGCGGTTGTCCCGCGGCCGCCCGCAGGCTTTTTTGCAGGGTCACGACATCGGCCTGGGTATCGGCCGCGTCGAGCAGAGCAAAGAGCACGGCACGTTTTGATCCATAAGTCGCGTAGAACGTTGGAACAGAAACGCCGGCTTCACGCACGATCACCTCGATGGATGTCGCGCCGTAGCCGTGCTCGGCAAACAACCGGCGCGCGCATTGGGCAATCCTCAAACGTGTCGCTTTGGCGGCCGCACGGCGCTTGCTTGAATCATAGGCGCGCTTTCGCCGGGAGGCTTGCGTCATGATCTTAATTCAGTTATAGTACAACTATATTTAATTGCAAGCGAGGACATAAATGCGCCTGTTCGCATCGTTAACGCTTTGGATGTTCGTTATCGGGACTGGTTTCATTCTCGGCGCCGCTCTGTATGAAATGCTCGTAGTCGTTCCATTCTGGGCGGGCGATGCGCCGCAATCACTGATGGAGGGCAATCCGTTTTTGCGCGTGCCGATCCGCTCCGGCCAAGTCTTTTGGTCCGTGATAACCCCTGGTCTAGGGATCGTAGCGCTTACCGCATTTCTGACCAGCTTTGGCCTGCCGCAAAAAGAGATGATCTGGCGCCTGGCTGGAAGCGGACTTTTTTTGGTTGTGACCATTGTGACGCTGGCGTACTTCAGACCGTCCATCATCGACATGGTGGTACATCACGGCGCAGGTCGATCCGGCGATGCACTCGCGGCCGGCGCGAGAATGTGGGTTGCGCTGAACTGGTTACGAATCGCAGCGGTAGCGGCTTCGCTGGGCATGGGCCTGCGTGCGTTGACACCACCAACCTTGCAGACTTGCCGCGTCCTTGGCGGCCAGTGAGGACACGGCCTGTCCGGCCGTCTTGACAAACCTATAGTAGTCCGATATAGATGTTCTATATAGAATGGCAGAACTTCTAAAAGGCACGCTCGATCTGCTGATTCTTCGCACGCTGAGTCTGGGTCCAAATCATGGGCTCGGCATCGCGCGGCGAATTGGACAGGTTACCAGGGGCGAACTGGATGTCAAGCCTGGTTCGCTGTTTCCAGCGCTCTACCGGCTCGAAGAGCGAGGCTGGCTCACATCGATGCCGGACGATAGCGCGGCGCATCCGCGGGTGAAGCTCTACAAGCTCACCCAGGCCGGCCGCAAACAGATTGCAGTTGAGACGGCGTCATGGAGCCGGATTGCCGAGGCGATGGCCCGCGCCATCAAAGCGACCTCGTAGGTTTCCCGTGTCCAGGATCCACAGTCTGTTTCGGAATCTGCTGCAGCGGGAACGTGTCGAGCGCGAGCTGGATGACGATCTCCGGGTGTATCGGCAGATGTTGATTGAAGAAAAGCGCGCTTCCGGCTTGTCCGAGGAAGACGCAATTCGGCAGACGTCGCTGGAGATAGGTCCACTCCAGGCGGTCAAAGAGAACGTTTGGGAGGCAAGGATGGGTTGGACGCTGGAGACGATATGGCGCGATGTACGGTACTCCATCCGTTCGCTAAGAAGAGCTCCGGGGTTCACCGCTGCGGCTATTGTGATCCTCTCGCTCGGGATCGGCGCGAACACAGCGGTGTTCAGCCTCTTCAGTGCGGTTTTGCTCCGGCCACTCCCGTACCCAGGCGAAAACCGCATCGTCGCGATTTGGGAGAAGCGGCTGCGCGAGGACTCGGCGCGAAGCCCCGTTTCGGTAGCGGACTTCCTCGATTGGCGCAATCTGACAAGGAATTTTTCGAGCATCGCGCTCTATGAATCGAGTCGCCAGACAATCACTTCCGGCAACCAGGTGGAACTGGCGCCAGCGGCCCGGGTGACGGCGGGTTTTTTTGAGGCCCTTGGAACCCGGCCGCTGCTCGGCCGAACTTTTCGCGTCGCCGACGAAAATCCAGGAGGACACAGAGTTGCGATTCTTAGTTATCATGCCTGGCGGCTGCGGTTCGGAGGCGACCGCAACATCATCGGCCGATCGGTGACCGTAGGGGGCGAGCCGGCCGATGTTGTGGGCGTGCTGCCGGAAGGGTTCCGCTATCCATTCGCGGCAAGCTGCGAATTCTTCGAGCCAATCCGCTTCACCGCCGACCAACGCCGTTTCCGCGGCATTCATCCCTACGATGCCATCGGCAGGCTGAAAGACAGCGCGACCATCGAACAGGCTCGCGCGGAGATGGAGGTTATCTCGAAGCAGCTCGAGTCGCAGTATCCGGAGAGCAACACCGGCCATGTAGCCAATCTCGTTCCGTTGCGACAGGAGCTGACGGGACGAATGCAATCCACGCTCGCCATGCTGATGGGCGCTGTGTTTCTCTTGATTCTTATCGCGTGCGCGAACGTAGCTAGCCTGTTGCTTGCGCGAGCCTCCGGGCGGAAGCGGGAGACGGCGCTCCGTCTGGCTCTTGGGTGCGACCGGATGCGGCTACTCGCGCAGTCGCTTGTAGAAAGCTCGGTTCTGGCGATTGTGGGCGCGGCTGGAGGGATCGCATTGGCGATTTGGGGGTTAGCGATGCTGCGGTCAACGTACTTCGAGCGGCTGGCCTTTTTCGCCGTGCCCGGCCTCGATCGCATCGATCTGGATTGGCGGGCTCTTGCATTCACGCTGGGCTCGGTCCTGTTGAGCACGGCTCTCTTCGGCTCGTCTTCGGCAGTATCGGCGTGGCGTCTGGCTTTGGATCAGCCGCTCCGATCGGGAGGCCGCGGTGCGGGCTCAGGAGACTCACAGCGGTTCAGATCGGCGCTGGTGATCGCCCAGGTGGCGTTGGCACTTCTGCTGCTTGTTGGCACGGGGCTGCTGAGTAAGAGTTTTCTGCAATTGATGAGTGTCAAGCTGGGGTTCCAAACGGAACATCGCACCACGGCGATCTTGACGCTGCCTGCACTTCAGTATCGAACTCTCCAACAGGCCGCGAAATTCTATGACTCGGTGATTGATCGCGTGACCTCGATGCCTGGAGTTAAGAGCGCCGCCATTACGGATATCCTGCCTCTTTCGGGCAACGACAATCGCGCCGGCGCCGAGTTACAGGGGCGTGATCCCAAGCCGGGCGAGAGAATCCGTATGCATCCTCGGTTGGCGACTGCCGGTTATCTGGAGACGATGGGCATTCCAGTTCGCGCAGGGCGGGTATTCTCAGCGTCCGATGCCGCAAATCAAAGGCATGTGGCGGTAATAAGCGAGATCGCCGCGAAACGGTACTGGCCCAATGAAAATGCGCTGGGCAAGCGATTTCGATTCACCGTGGAAGGCGCGCCGTGGCTCGAAGTCGTTGGGGTTGTTGGATCCGTTCACAACCGGGCTCCGGACAGGGAGCCGACGCCGGATGTATATCTGCCTTTTCGGGAGAACCAACTGCGGTATGTACCGACGCGGGCAACTCTCGTCGTCAAAAGCAGTCTGGATGCGTCGGCGCTGGGACACGACATCCGGCAAGCCGTCACATCGATAGATCACTCGGTATCTGTTGCCGGTATCCGCCCTCTGGACTCCTTCGTGGATGACGCAACAATGGCCAGACGGTTCATCCTTGTTCTGGTGACTTTGTTCGCCGCGGTTGCTGTGGTGTTGGCAGCGTCCGGGCTCTATGGACTTCTTTCCTTCGTGGTGGGCCAACGCACCGGCGAAATCGGCGTTCGTATGGCTCTTGGAGCGAGCCGTTCGCAGATTCTTCGTGAGGTGCTGGCGCACGGAGTTCGATTGGCGGGAGCGGGAATTCTGATCGGACTCTGCGCATCGCTCGCGCTCGCAAGGCTGATGTCCACATTACTTTTCGGTGTTCTTCCCAACGATCCATTTGTGCTTGGCGCAATCACTTGCATCCTGCTGGGCGTGGCGGTTCTCGCGACGTGCGTTCCTGCATGGCGTGCTTCGAGAGTCGAGCCGTTAACTGCGCTTCGGACGGACTGAAAGGGCTCGTCACCTTTTTCCCGATCGTTGGCCTAAATCTGATTGAATGGAGTGGCAACGATGACGAGAACCAAATATATCTGGATATGCTGCGCGATTTGTTTCAGCGTGGCGTGCAGTAGTCCTTCTCCAAAGGCGGCCTCCGCCAAGGCAGATCCTATGGACGAAGCACCGCGCGAGTTAATATTCGAACCGGTCAGAATTGACGGCCCGATTCATAATCCCGCCAAGCATACTTACTGGTTTGGGCCCTTTGCGGAGTGCTCCTCTGTTCTGGATATCAATGGTGACGGCAAGATCGATATCGCCGCAGGCCGGAACTTCTATATTGCCCCTAGTTGGAAGAAATATGCCGACTACCGGGACGGCGCCGAAACAAACGGGCCGGATGTGGATGACAACTACGAAGGCACTCTGGACGTAAACGGGGATGGCCGTCCAGATGTGATCAGTTCCGGATGGATGCGGAGGCAAGGCATTTGGTGGTACGAAAATCCTGGCAAGCTCGGCGGCAAATGGGAATCGCACGCTATTGTTCCGGCAGACGGTTTGGAAGGAATGGTCATCGGCAACCTGGCCGGTCGCGGTGACAAGGACCTGCTCGTCAATTACTTTGCGAAGAAGCCGGGCCGCAGCCTCATTTGGATGGAGCATTTGGAACAAGCGCCATGGTTTAAGGAACACAAGTTGGGGCCGGAAGGAGTTGGAGTCAGTCATGGCAACGGCATCGGCGATCTGAACGGCGATGACAGGAACGATGTCGTCACGACGACTGGTTGGTTCGAAGCTCCCGCGCATCCCACGAATGAGCCGTGGATATGGCACCCTGACTACGAGTTTGCCGGCGGCGGCGCCGGATTGCCTATTCTCATTGGGGATGTGAATGGCGATGGTTTGAATGACATCATCATGGGATCGGCTCATCGCTACGGCCTGGTGTGGTTCGAGCAGAAAATGGCCGATGGCAAGCGGACATTTACTGAACATTGGATAGAACGGGACTATCCAACGATCCACACGATGATGTTTGCGGATCTGGACGGCGACGGAAAGCCGGAACTGATTACCGGAAAGCAGCTTTTTGCTCACAACGGTGGCGATGTGGGCGCGATGGATCCGGTGTTCATCTTCTATTACCGGTTCAATCACGGGCATTTTGAGCGCCATGTGCTGACCTACAGTTATTTGACTCCGTACTTCGGATCCAAAAACGAAAACAGCCCGCCTCCAAGCTATGTGGTGGGGACCGGAATGAGGCTCAATGCCGCTGATGTTGACGGCAATGGCAAACAAGACGTCATCGTTGCTTGCAAAACAGGGCTGTACATTTTCTACAACAAAGGCTATCCATCGATGCAAGCGAAACCTAGCGTTCTGCCGGCGCGGACCACGTATCCATCGAACGTGGAATGGGAGAAGCCGCATCCGGCGAATAGATAGCCAGCGTTCCTTGACAGCTTCCGGCAAGCTGCGATAGAGGTACGTTCAGACAGAAAGGTGAATGCATGCGGAATGGTTCCAGAAGAGAGTTTCTTGTCCGTGCTGGCGGTGCGGCCAGCTGTTTGCCATTGAGTAGCTGGTTGAAAGCCGCTCCTTTGGGAATGCCGATCGGCTTTCAGATTTACGGAGTACGGGAAGAAGCCTCGAAAGATTTAGCCGGCACTCTGAAGCAGGTGGCCGCTCTCGGATATAAACGCGTGGAACTGTGCTCGTTTCCCGGGTATGCGAATTCCGGTTTTGGTCCGCTGGCAAGCATGAAACCTGAAGACGTTCGAAAAACAATCGAAGACACGGGCATGCGGGGCGAAAGCTGCCACTTTCAATTTCGCGAATATGAACCTGCAATGATCGATCAGAGTATTGCTTATGCAAAGGCCCTCGGTTTGAAATACATGATCATGTCCTCGCCAAAGGAGGGTGCACGGAACGCGAACGTAACGATGGAACAATGGAAATGGAATTTCGACCACATGAACGAGGTTGGCAAGCGCATCAAGTCGGCCGGAATGCAGTTCGGATATCACAATCACAGCAACGAATGGAAGACGATCGACGGCGTTTTGGTCTATGACGCATTGCTGCGAGGCGTCGATCCTCAATTGGTGCAATTGCAAATGGACTTGGGAGGAACGGTCTCGTCGGGGCACGATCCGGTTAAATATCTCGAAGGGAAGCCAGGCCGGTTCTGTTCTCTTCACCTCAAAGATGCCAAATCAGGGCAGGCAGGCGGCGGCTCTCTGGAACTTGGCCAAGGAGACATTGATTGGAATCGGCTTCTCGCCGCCGCTAAGAGATCCGGTGTTCAAGGATATTTCGTCGAAATGGAGGTCCGCCCACCGAAAGATCCGATGATGGCGCTCAAAGAGAGCTATGGCTATCTCCAAGGACTAACGGTGTAGGGCATTCTCATGACAATGCCCATGCTCATCTGCTATGCCGCCGTTGGCCTGCTGCTAGAGCTTTCCTCATTCGCACAAGCGCCCGCGCCAGCTAAGCCCGCGGCAGCCGGACGATCAAGGACGCTCAATACTACATTTCCGCAGCAAACGCGCAAGCTTGCATCCCCAGACGTGCTGGCGCGCGGAAAGGGATTGTATAGCGTGAACTGCAGCGCTTGTCATGGCTCCGATCTTCGGGGCGGCGATCAGGGCGGACCCAACTTGCTGCGATCGCTGACGGCGCTAAGCGATCAGCATGGTGAGCTGATCTCTCCGATTATTCATGGCGCGAGACAGGACAAGGGCATGCCGGCATTTCATCTATCCGATGCGGATTCCACGGCTGTGGCGGAATACATTCACAGCGTATTGGCGCTGGTCGGGCCGCAAGCGCGCCCGCCTGGAAAGACCGGCATCACGGATAAAGATATTCTTATTGGGAATGTCTCCGCGGGGCAAAATTACTTTCAAACGAATTGCGCAAGCTGCCATTCGGTAACCGGAGATCTGAAGGACGTAGCAGCAAGATACAAGGATCCACGAGCGTTACAAAATGCCTGGGTGGCAGGCGGTACTGTGATGGGGCGTGGTAATGCACCCGCTGTCGCCGGGCGTGGAAAACCTTCCACTGTGACCGTTACGTTCACGAACGGGGAAAAACTCGAGGGCACGCTTATCCGCAAAGATGATTTCATTGTGACGCTGTTGTTGGCCGATGGCGACCGGCGTTCCGTTTCGCTCGAGAGTAGCGACCCCCCCAAAGTGGAAATACACGATCCACTTGATGCTCACTGCCAATTGGCTCGTAATCTCAGCAACGACGACATGCACAACGTGACGGCTTATCTGGCAGCTATCCAATGACGTTTACAAAACTGACATCCATGACGCGGCTCCTTTGTCTGGTAACGACGCCGGCTTTAGTGGTTGGGCAGATCGGCCTCGAACCGACCGACATACTAAAACCGCTTGCGGAGCAGTGGACGACGTACAACGGGGACTACTCCGCGCGCCGCTACAGTTCACTCAAGCAAATCAATCAATCGAACGTGCGGAACCTGAGCCTGGCGTGGGTAACACGCTTCACCGCCGGAACCGGTCCCACCGGAAATATTCCGGCGCCGACGGGCCGCGGCGCACCGGCCCCGTACCCGGTCGTTGTGGGCGGATTGGGAACGGGGGAATTCAATAACGGCGGCAGCCCCCGGCTTGGCGGCGGCATTCTCATGGTCAACGGCGTTCTCTACATGTCGGCTCCCGATAATGCGTGGGCTATCGATGCGCGGGATGGCACGATCCTTTGGCAATACTACTGGAAAACGCGCGGCGGCACCCATACGGGCAACCGCGGTATGGGCATGTGGCACGACAACCTATATCTGGAAGTTCACGACGACTACCTGATTTGTCTGGATGCCCGAACGGGAAGAGAGAAGTGGAAAAAGGAAATCTCCAGTTTCGAGCAGCAGTATTTCTCGTCGTTCTCTCCGCTTGTTATTGGGAATCATCTTCTTGTTGGCACCGGCAATGACATGGATTCGCCCGGCTTCCTTCAATCCTTCGATCCGGAAACAGGAAATCGCCAATGGATTACCTATACCGTGCCGATGAACGCCGGAGATAAAGGCGTGGAAACCTGGGCTAGCCTCGATGCGGCACGCCATGGAGGCGCGCAAGCCTGGCTTCCAGGCGCTTACGATCCGGAGACGCACTTGTACGTTTTCGGCACCGGCAACCCGACTCCGGCCTACACCACGGGCCGCGGCGACGGCGACAACCTCTTTACCTGTTCGTTGGTCGCAGTGAATGTGGACACGGGGAAAATGGCCTGGTACTACCAGACATCGCCACACGATACACACGATTGGGATTCTACGGAAGCGCCGGTATTCGTCGATGCGCCGTTCGGAGGACGAATGCGTAAACTCGTGCTCACTGCTCAGCGCAATGGGTATTTCTTTGTGCTCGATCGAATAACGGGTGAGCATTTGGTGACCGGTAAGATGGGCCTGGTCAATAACTGGGCGCTCGGCCTTGACGACCAGGGCCGGCCACGGCGAAATCCTGCAAAAGACGCGACTATTGCCGGCTCGATCGTCAATGCCGATATCACGAATTTTCCAGCTCCGGCCTTTTCGCCCGATACAGGGCTCTTCTACGCGCCCGAGAACAACACTTTGCACATTACCTATCTGATGGATCCCGATCCGCGCGGCTCTATGGGTCTCGGCGGCGTTAGCGGTGGAGGCGCTCTTTCTTACGGCTCGTACATCGATGCGATCGACTACAAGACGGGAAAGATTGTATGGCGGCATGAAATTTCCGGAACCACCGGACTACTCGCCACCGCGGGCAACCTGCTTTTCAGCGGGGACGGCCAAAACCTGGTTGCGTATGAGCCGGCGACAGGAAAGCCGCTTTGGCATAGCCGCATCGGGACGGCGGGGAATGCGCCGGAAACGTACTTACTGGACGGACGGCAGTACATATTAGCCACAGGCGGCGATCAACTGTTTGCGTTTGTGTTGAATCAGTGATCGACAACGTAATTTCGGTCAAATCGAACTGCGGCACATGGCGCCGACCAGATATTCAGGCCACACCTCATAAATCCAGACTCATTGGACGCAGCCCCCGGGAGATTCAGCACTACTGTGTTTCCTCTCTGATTCCCGGCCTCGACATTGGGCTTTCTGCAGGTAGTGATCGAACGCAGTTCTGCCGATTTTCTGACCGAGCTTGATTCCTTCGTTGACTGCATGCCGAAAATGAAACCCGACGTAAATACGCGAGTTGCCATTCTCTTCCGCGGCTTGGAGGAAACTGCTGAATGAACGAAACACGCCTGGAAGCGTTGTGCTGGTTGTGCTGAAGCTGACCTTGTCGGTACCGAAAAACTGCGCCAGCACCTCTGACATTGCTCCGCCCTGGACACTATGTCCTGACGTGTAATCCGGGGCGGCCGGCGTCGGACGCAATGACTCCCACGCCGGGTCAGCGATTGTGTCCGGGTTACCATCCGAATCGGCAGCGCGGATCGCGGTAACGGGACGCCAGAACCTGAAGGCATACTTGTTCTGAAAATCTGCGATGTAGCCATCCGCCGAAGCAAGGTTGAGCAAAGCAAACAGCCGGGCATCGTCCCAAAGATCAAGTCCGTGCTGCACCGAGACGGTTCTTGCGATTCTGTTCCACCCCAAGACAGAACTCTCCACCCAGAACAGCGCAATCTCGGTTTGTTCGGGTGTTCGGGTTGCACTGTTTACGGCACCGAGGCTTTTCACTTCATTGAAATCTTTCGCATAATGTTTGCTCGTCAGACTATAGGGCCGTTGCGGCGGGAATTGTACGCTCGATTTCAGCACGAAAGGGGTGACCTTTCCCCAATCCGGTGTTACAGCGAATGGGAACCCAGGGATGAATTGAAAATCGCCCGGCTCAGATCCCGAAACGTAGTTGAAATCAAGAAATGTCGTGTCAGATCCATCCGCAGCTCTGAGGGCCAAAATGGTAGCGGCTGAAGCTCGTCCGACAGAAATGCCCACGGTCTTTGCCGGTCCATCTCGTATGGCCGCAAGCGCGGTTCTGTAAGCTGTTTCGATAATTTCGATAGCGGCGTCAACTGCGTCCGGCGGAAATGCAGGATTCGGGATCTGGCGAAATAACGCGACTAACACATCGTGTGCGGCCGCCGAGACGGCAGCGTCCGGCGAAGCGTCCGGGAATGCGTGTGCACGGAATGCGTACGGTTTATATCGTCGGTCAATCGCATTCAGCGCATCATGAATCGCGATATGAG
>JAICIH010000094.1 GCA_025924475.1 Bryobacteraceae bacterium | reverse complement strand
TGTGGCGCCGAGCTCAGAATACGCTTTTACTAACAGTGCCGGCCACACTCTTGGCTTGGCTGATTGCGATTCCGTTCGGGGTTTGGAGCGCCGCCAAATCCGCGCACTGGCCCGATGCGCTGGCGGCGATAACCATTTCTACGCTGTTGGCAATTCCAGAGCTCATATTGGCGCTGCTGCTGTTAGTCTTCGCTGTACGCACTGGTCTCTTCCCGGCCGGCGGGGCGATCTCGCTTGGTTTTTCCGGGATGCCGCTATGGTCGAAATCGGAAGACGTGGCGCGCCATCTTTTCCTTCCTGTCCTTTGCTTGGCGGCCGGACTTTTGCCGCTTCTGCTCTCGCACGTTCGGGCTTCGATGAAAGAAGTGCTGGGCTCGCCGTTTATCGGCGCCGCCGCTGCCCATGGCATCTCGCAGTGGCGCTTGCTTTTCCGTCACGCCTTACCGGCCTCGGCCAACCCTTTAATCTCGCTCTTCGGCTTTTCTCTCGGAATCCTGTTAAGCTCCTCGTTGATTGTCGAAGGCGTTTTCGGCTGGCCCGGTCTCGGCCAGCTCTTGATTGAATCGATCTTGCAGCGGGATTTTTATCTAGCGGTCGATGCGGTCGTTTTGGCGGCCGGCTTCCTGATTTGCGGAAACCTGCTGGCCGATGTTCTTCTGTATTGGGCGGATCCGCGGATTCGCGCTACGTAATCGATGGCGCTGCCAAGACAATCAAAATACGCTCTTGCAATCCTCGTCCTTTCTCACGGAATGGTGTTGTTTGCGGGATTCTTCTCTCCTTACGACCCCACTGTGCAAAATCGCGAGCTGCCGTTCGCGCCTCCCGTCCGCATTCACTTTTTCGATAGTCAAAACAGGCTGCACATCCGCCCTTTTGTATATCGCCTGATCGCCAGTGCTGCAAACTATGCGCACTACGAGGAGGATCGGAGTCGTCTCTATCCCCTGCGCTTTTTCGTTGCGGGAGGACGCCTGCTTGGAGTTGACAACCCGGCAAAAATCTTCTTGATCGGCACAGATGCGTATGGGCGAGACCAATTTTCGCGCTTCTTATATGGAGGCCGGATTTCTCTTCTGGCCGGGTTGTGCGCTACCGCCGTCTCTCTTGGCTTGGGAATTATATTGGGGGCCGTTGCCGGATTTTATGGTGGCTGGCTCGACGAACTGATCATGCGCACCGCAGAAATATTCTTGGTCTTGCCCTCGCTGTATCTGCTTTTCGCCGTGCGAGCAGTCTTGCCGCTGCACATCGCCCCGAGCGGAGTCTTTCTCGTTCTAATGGCTGTCATCGGTGCTGTCGGCTGGGCCCGGCCGGCGCGTCTGATTCGCGGCGTCATCCTTAGCGCGAAAGAACGTGATTTTGTTCTTGCCGCGCGCGGTTTTGGAGCTTCCGATCTCTACCTCTTGCGCCGTCACATTTTGCCTCAAGCTTCGAGCGTTGTGCTTTCCCAGGCCGCAGTGCTCGTTCCGGCGTACATCCTTGCCGAAGTGATTCTTTCTTTCTTCGGTCTCGGCGTTGCGGAACCATCGGCGAGTTGGGGCAACTTGCTGGCTAATCTCCGCCAGTACAACGTTCTAGAGTCTTACTGGTGGATGCTGCTCCCGGCGATTGCTTTGATACCGGTATTTCTTGCGTATAACACCGTACTGTCGTACTATAAGCACTACTCCCCTGGGCCAACAGGCCAGACGGAATTCGACAAAGATCCTGTGACCGCAAGTGCTCTCGAAAGCCGGAACCGGAGTCCGAATTAATTAATTTTGGTGACGAAGACAGGGAAGATATCGAGAGCGGTTCAATGGCGAACCACGGCCATATGGGCAACGCTCGTGGCGTGCTCGCAATGGAGTTCCCTGTCCGCAACCGATGTCGCAAAGCGGGGAGGCAGGCTAGTCGTTTCGCAGCGCGCCGAACCGAAGACACTCAATACTATAACCGCTATCGACGGAAGTTCGCGCGAGATCATCGGTCTGATCAACGCGGATCTCATTCACATCAATCGCCACTCCCTCAAAACAGAACCCGGTCTTGCTAGTTCGTGGAGTGTCTCATCCGATGGCCGTGTCTACACGCTCGAACTTCGGCGCGGGTTGAAGTTTTCCGATGGGCAACCTTTTGATGCGGCCGATGTGCTTTTCACGTTTGAAGTCTATTTAGATGAGCGCGTCCATGCTGCGCAACGGGACTTACTTGTCATTGCGGGTCAGCCGATAAAAGTTCAAAAGGTAAACCAATACTCGGTGCGATTCGAGCTTGCTCAGCCATATGCGGCGGCCGAGCGCTTGTTCGATAGCATCGCCATTCTGCCGCGGCATCTTCTGAAGCAGCCTTACGATGAGGGCCGGTTGGATAGAGCCTGGAATCTGGCTGTTCCGCCGAAGGAAATCGCCGGGCTTGGGCCCTTTCGCGTTAAAGAATATATTGCCGGACAGCGAATCGTCCTGGAGCGCAATCCGTTCTACTGGAAGATGGACGTCGCCGGAGATCGTCTCCCTTACCTGGATACAATCGACGTGGAATTCACCGGAAACGCGGAGGCGGAGGCTATGCGGTTCGAACAGGGTGAGATCGATGTGGCCGGCCGTCTGAGCGCCGCCAACTTCTCGGTTCTAGAGAAACATCAGCGCGACGGCGAATTCCGCCTGTTCGATCTCGGGCCAGGTCTCGAATACAATTTTTTGTTCTTTAATTTGAATGATCTGGGTGCTGCTTTACCCTCCATCGCCCAGCGGCAGAACTGGTTTCGTCAGTTGGCGTTTCGCAAAGCCGTCTCGGAAGCCATCGATCGTCAGGCCATCACCCGCTTGGTTTATCAGGGCCGTGCTCGTCCGTTGTCGACTCACGTTACGCCCGGTAATTACCTGTGGGTGAACCGGAACATCCCACCAGAGGTGTACTCCGCCGCAAAGGCGCGCGCGTCTTTGCGCAGTGCTGGATTTTCATGGAACCGCGCTGGGCAATTGATCGATGGCCAAAGAAAGCCGGTCATTTTCTCGCTCATATTCAACGCGGGAAATCCCCAACACACACAGATTGCAACCCTTATTCAAAACGACCTGCAACAGGTTGGCATGGACGTAAAAGTGGTTCCGCTCGAATACCGGTCCATGCTGGACCGCATTTTCAAGAGCTACGATTATGAGGCTGCTATCTTGCAGCTTGCCAGCGGCGATGCGGACCCGAACGCTGAGATAAATGTTTGGACGTCGGGTGGAGGCACGCATGTCTGGAATCTCGCACCGAAGCACGTGCTGGCGCCTTGGCAAGAGGAGGTCGATCGTCTCATGCGGCAACAGATGATTACCCCGGACTACGCGCAGCGGAAGCACATGTACGACCGGGTGCAGCAGTTGGTTAGGGAAAACCTGCCCGTCATTTGTTTGGTTAGCCCGGATGTGCTGGCAGGTGCCAGTGAAAAGCTTGGCAACTTCCGCCCTGCCATTCTAAGTAGCTATATCCTGTGGAACGCGGAAGAGTTGTACCTCCGCCGATAGGAGACGCGGCTAACCATCCACAATGCCGCTATCTCCTAAAATGACTCACAATTTTGAGAGGTTCCACCAAGACCAAATGCTGGTAGAGGGCTGTCTGCATGGTGAACCGGAAGCCTGGTCCGCGCTAGTCGACAAATACAAGAATTTGATCTTTTCAATTCCCGTCAAGCAAGGCTTTTCTGCCGACGCGGCGGCCGATATTTTCCAGACCGTGTGCCTTACTCTAGTATCCGAATTGCCCCGGCTGCGGGAGCCGCGTGCGCTTCCCGCCTGGCTGATCCAGACTACTGCTCACAAATGTTTCCGCTGGAAAAATGAAGGCCAACGATATGTGGACATGTCGGCTCGAGAAGAGATGCTGCCCGATGAACCGTCCAGGATACCGGAAACGCTCGTTGCCGAACTTGAGCGTGAGCAGATACTGCGGAATGCCGTCGCCGAACTTTCCCGGGACTGCAGACGCATGGTTGAGCTTTTGTTTTATCGGGTCCCTTCGCCGAGCTACGAGGATATTGCAACAGCATTGCACATCCCTAAGGGCTCCATCGGACCCACTCGGATGCGCTGCCTCGAAAAGCTGAAACGGTCGCTCGAGAAGAACGGTTTCTAGGAACGTGGAAGAACAACTACTAACGCTCTGTACCGAGCTAGGCAGGCTGCCCGAGGAGGACCACGCGGCATTCCTGGAAAGCCATCCGCAATTGCTGCAAGCGTCGGTGGTGGCTGATTTGGCGGAGGCTGTCCGCCACAAGTTGAGAGTGGATGTTCCTGAGGCGTTAGTTTTGGCGGAAGCCGCTGTTGTCATTGGCCGGCGCTTGGGCGAGGACGAAACGGTTGCTCGGGGCCTTCGGGCCAAGGCAAATGCGCTCTGGTTCATGGGGCAGTGCCGTCCGGCCGTCGAGGTCTTTCACGAAGCTGCTTCCTTGTTTGAAAGAGCAGGAAACCAAAGCGAGGTAGGGCGCACGCTCAGCAGTTCCATACAGTCGTTGGTCTTACTGGGCGAATACGAAAACGCTCTTGCAGCCGCCGCTAAGGCCCGTCAGATTTTCGCAAGTGGCGGCGACACCTTGCGTATCGCACGCTTGGAATTGAATGTTGCCAACCTGTATCACCGGCAAAACAATTTTTCGCAAGCTCTCGCGGCTTACCGGCGCGCATATGAGCAACTCCTTCCGCTCGATGATGCGGAGGGCGTGAGCGTCGCGCTTCACAACATCGCAGTCTGCCTTATCGCCATGGACGACTTCCGCGGGGCCTTAGACACCTATGGGCAAATGCGTGAGTTCTCTACGGAACGCAATATGCCGCTACTGGTCGCCCAAGCGGACTACAACATTGCTTACCTTTTCTACCTTCGCGGGGAATACGGCCGGGCGCTCGAGTTACTGAGAACTTCGCGCGAAGCTTGCCGGAAGAATGGCGACAAATATCATCTCGGCCTTTGCGACTTGGACCAATCGGAAATTTACTTGGAGCTGGGCTTGGTAGAGGAAGCCGTGGACATGGCGGAGAAGAGCTTCGCGCAATTCCAGGAGTTAGGAATGCACTTCGAAGCCGCCAGGTCGCTTGCCAATCTGGCGATTGCGGCAGGCCTGCAAGGTAACGCCTCACGCTCTTTGCAGTTGTTCGGCCAGGCGAAGGAAATCGTATTGCGCGAAAAGAATCAAGTCTGGCCTTCCCTGCTCGACTTATATCAAGCGCTGGTGCTTTCCAATGAAGGAAACTTTACGGACGCGCGGCGCCTCGCCTCCACTGCGCTGGATTTTTTTCAAACTGATCGAATCCCTAGCAAACATGTTCTTTGCCTTTTGTTGTTAGCTCGAATAGCTCTCAAAACCGGCCAACTCGAGGATGCTTCGCGCTATTGTCGCAACGCTCTCGAGCGCGTTTCCGTTCTGGAATCTCCGATCCTCTCATATCAGGCCCATTTCCTCATGGGCCAGATTCACGAGGCATTCGGAAAGCCCCTCGCCGCTTTCGATTCCTATCAGGAATCGCGGATGGCCATGGACGCCTTAAGAAGCACTTTGCAGACCGATGAGTTGAAGATTTCCTTTATGAAAGACAAAGTAGAGGTGTATGCCCGGCTGGTGCAGCTCTGCTTGGATCGTGATTCGAGTGATGCCTCTGCTCGCGAAGCCTTCTCTTATGTGGAAGAGGCTAAATCCCGCACGCTCCGCGATCTGATTTTCGGTCGCGCTCATTTCCAGTCCACCACGGAAACCGGTGCAACCGGTTCCGCACCTCGCATAAGCGACTTGAGGAAAGAACTCAATTGGTGCTACCGGCGCATCGAGCGGGAGCAACTCTCCCCCGAGGGTGCCTCCGCGGGGATGATTGAATCGATCCGCGCGCGAGCGCGGTCGCATGAGCGCGAACTACTCCGGCTTGCTCGCGAAGCGCTCCCGTCTTCCGTTGCTGGCAAGGCATTGCTAAGCTCGGAGATCGCCTCGCTCGAAGAAATTCGCGCTTCACTCGGTTCAGACGCGTCCCTGGTGGAGTACTTTTACATTGAAGACCGTGTATTTGCGATAGTTCTGACCGCTGATACTTTGGAATTCGTCTATGTGGCGGATGTTCCGGCAATGACCGGGCGTCTCCGGCTATTCCAGTTCCAAATGTCCAAATTTCGCCTTGGACGTGAGTATTTCGCGAAGTTTCAGGAATCGCTCTTACAAGCTGCGCGGAAGAATCTCGAGGAAATCTATCAAGCGATTTTTGCCCCCATTCGCGAGAAGCTCAAAACCCCGCACCTGGTCATAGTCCCTTACGGATCTCTACATTCTTTGCCTTTTCACGCGCTTTTTGACGGCCAGCGCTTTCTGGTTGAGAGCTTCAAAATTTCTTACGCTCCTAGCGCCAGTATCCACGCCATCTGCCAGCGGTCGATTGACGCGCATACGGGACCGTCCTTGATCCTTGGCGTAGAGGATCCCCGAGTACCTTTTATTCGGCAGGAAGTCGAGGCCGTAGCGGCGGTCGTACCGGAAGCCGAAATCCGTCTGGGATCGAATGCGAACGAGCAAGCCCTCCGCGAGGACGGCGCGCGAAGCCGAATCGTTCACATCGCCAGTCACGGCTATTTTCGGCAAGATAATCCGATGTTCTCCGCCATACGTTTGGCCGATTCTTATTTGAGTCTGTATGACCTCTATCACATGCAATTGCCTGTCGATTTGCTGACCCTTAGCGGCTGCGTCACAGGACTGGATGTAATCGCCGAAGGAGATGAGCTGATTGGACTGTCTCGTGGGTTACTTTATGCAGGCGCGCACTCGATGCTTCTTTCGTTGTGGGATGTGGATGACCGTAGCACGGCGGAATTTATGACGTCGTTCTATTCCCACCTGTTCGAGGAACAAGACAGGGCCCAAGCGTTGCGCCGCGCTATGCTCGAATTGCGAAAGCTCTATCCGCATCCGTACTATTGGGCGGCATTCCGGCTAATCGGTAAATCCATCAGGTAAAAGCTAAAGAAATAGCGAAGGGCCGTGTATTTTTTGGCCCCTGCGCTTGCTCTTTATGGCTAGCAGCAATCTCTTTTAACTGCACTTGCAGGACAGGGCGGGAAGGAAATGGGATGAGTCATTTTTCGGCGGCTGAATGGTACGAACACGTTAGCCAAACGGGATCATCGGACACGAACTGCCTGATAGAGAGCCATCTCAGGGAAGGCTGTAGCGAATGCCGTATGCTTCTTGAGTTCTGGAAGGAAATAATCAAAATCGCCCGGCGCGAACCGAATTATCATCCTCCGGAATCGGCGGTGCAATCCGTTAAGGAAGCCTTTCAGCCGCAAGAACGTTGGCGCTGGTTTCCCCAAATCGCACAGCTCGCAAAACTTCTTTTCGATAGTCTCCAGTCGCCCGTTCCCGTGGCTGTTCGAGGGTCAACGATTTCCAGCCGGCAGCTTTTACTAGAGGCAAAACCCTTTGTGATTGACCTACGGATAGAACAGGAAGCCATCCGTAGACAAACCCGTGTCATCGGGCAGGTACTCAACGCTGAGGAACCGGCACGCAACGTCGCGGACGTGGATATTTTCCTTCTGGACGGCGAACGGCTGCTGGCAAGGACCTCCGTCAATGGCTCGGGCGAATTCCAATTGGAGTTTAAAGACCAAGAAGGACTTCAGCTATTTGTCGACATCCGCGATCGAAAGGTCGTCGAGATACTACTACCTGGTTCACTTACTAGTGGCCTTGGAAAGGCGGCGGGGGCCGAGTAGTGATCTGTACCTCTCGGCGCGAGGCCCGTATGAGCAAGAAGAAGGAAAAATCGGTGACCGATCTTTCATTGGACTTGATCACCAACGATATGAATCTTGCAAAAGCCTTCGCCACCATTGCACGATCCTCTTACGCTCAAAGAAGATTGGCTGAAGGAAACTCGGCGCGAACGAAATCCGTGAGATTCTACTGCGAGGCCCTCCGAGCGCTTTTGCAACTGGGTGAGCGAGATCGAAAGGCGTTCACGTCGGACCTGGAAGCTCTGCGGATGAATATCGAATGGCTTTCCATGCAGCGTGGTGCATCGCAGCAGTCTTTTTCCTCTGATGAGGATGCCTCCGTTGAAAGGTTATTGAAGCTTTTAGAGGAAGTAGGCTAAACGGCATGTGTGCCGAAATGATAAGTAACGAATCGACGGCCAAGAGTCTCTTATTTGGGGATGGCCCAACGCGGCCCGAGAATTCAGAGCCAATGGGTGCTAAAGCGGTCGCTCCCAGGAATGGAAGCCCCATTCGTCGCAGGCCCCTCCCGGGCGGGCTCCTTCCTTAATCTGCCTGTAGGTGCACAACTCCTTGTTTGTGGCGTCGGCTTTGACGAACACACCGTGAAGGTTTTGTGGAACGACAAATATTACTTTGTATATACCGAACGCCTCACGGACGCAGGTACAGCGATCTTTTCCGGCGCAATCGATGCGTAAGATGCCCTACTAAAGCGGCTTGGCGTCGAGGCGCACTGGCCACTTGGGTTACAGTTCATCACTAACGCCAGTTCCTCATACGTGACCGGGAGTTGCCCTCGGCGTCACCTAAAACATCAAACGCAGCCCCAACTGCAAACGCCGCGCATCGATCGTAGTGGAAGTAATCCGCCCGAATGTCGGACTCGTCCAACCAAGGTTCGGCGCGTTAAAATGCGTCCGATTGAAGATGTTGAACCCTTCAAATCGCAATTGCGCGACGAAACGCTCGCCAATACGGGTGTTCTTAAACAGACTCGCGTCCCAATTCGCGATTCCAGGCATTTCAATCTGGTTGCGCCCCGAGTTTCCAGGTACGTGAATCGGAACGCCCTGTGCGTTTCGCGGATAGTCGAACGCAGCCTTGTTCAGATACTGTGTCGGCGCGTTGCGCCCTTGCGCATAGTCGCCGATTCTGTTGGGAACCGATGTCGTAAACGACCCGAGATTAAGCCAGTCCGTGCCGACCGTGACAGTCCGGAATTGTCCCATCGCAAGGGTCGTGATTCCATTTAGTTGCCAACCGCCAAGTACGGCGTTGACAAATCCGGATGTGTTGTTTAAGAAGCGCTTGCCCCGTCCTACCGGTAGTTCATAGAGATAACTGAACACCAGGCGCTGGGGAACGTCATAGTCGGAATGGCCCTTGTCGAAGATCTTGTAGTCCGCCGAGATCTGCGAAAAATCGTCGGTTCCGCCCAGGTCAAGAGCTTTCTGGAAAGTGTAGGACCCTAAGAAGTAAAAACCGGATGAGAATCTTCGTTCATAACGCGCCGTAAAGGCCTGGTAGCTGGACCAGCCCGCATTGTAGTCGTACAAAATGAACCCAAAACCCGGATACGGCACGCGCGATGCTATCGGAATCGTACCGCCTGGATCGAAGCTGGCGATATTCAAATTGCGCCGCTGCGGCAATTTCTGTCCCGTGCTGCCGGCATACCCAAGTTCGATCATGTTATTGCCTGCAAACGAGTGCTGGATATCAAAAGTCCATTGCGAAATATAGGGAGTTCGATTTAGTCGGTTAAAAGTAAAGGGACTGGTATTAGGCGATGCCGTGAAAGTAGGTAGCATCTGATCCATAAATAAAGTCGGAGTAACCGGATTGCTGTTAATCGTCTGCGACTGGTATAGAGGCGCTCCCATTACTTTGAATTGTTCTTCGTTGAAGTTGTCGGTCGCATAGTAAATACCGGCCCCGCCCCGAATCACTGTATTCTTCAGAAATCCAGGCTGATAGGCAAAACCTACGCGTGGAGCGAAATTATTGAAGTCGGGATCGACAATTTCCGGTCTTACGCCTTGGCCGGCAAGCACATTCCGCCGCAAGCCGGAATCGAAATATAAACTCCGATTGTTGATCTCGCGCGGTGACCTGGCGAATTCATAACGCACCCCCAGATTTAATGTCAGATTGCGCGTCACTTTCCAGTTATCTTCTATGTAAGCGCCATAGTAATTGGTAACAAGATTCTGGCTGGAATCGCCCAGCGCGCCTGCCGCCTGGTAGGGAGTACCAAGCAGAAAATCGGCCAAGCCAATACCGCTCGTACCGCTAAACCGTCCGTCAAAACTGAAAGTGGGATTCCCGTTAAAGTCGGTGATCTGGAAAAATTTCTCGTGCATGATCTGAATCCCCGTCTTAAACGTGTGTGCGCCGTGAGTAATACTCAGGTTATCCACGTACTGGTAATTTTCGTCGTCCGCGCCAATCGCTTCTGAAATGGACCCGATAGAGCCGAATCCTGTTGTCGAAAACGCCGGGATGCCGAAATCGAACGGATTGGGCGACGTATTCTTCAATCCGAAAACCGTCTGGGCGTAGTTCACGCCGTTGGATCCTTCTGACGTCCGGAACGTCCTGCTGTCGTTGTGGCCGAATCGAAACTCGTTCACGATCGAGGGCGTAATAGTCCGAACATAGGTCGCGGTCCACAATCGATCGGACTGCGGGTACACATCACCGCCGAGAAATCGCAGCACAGGCGCGAGTAAGGACTCGTCGGAATTGGAAAACGAACCATACAAGAAGTCGCGGTCCGTAATCCGATGATCGATCCGGACGTTATATTGATCCCAATCCGAAACTCGCTTCGGCGCGGCGAAGGTATTGAAGCTTGGGAAAGAGGCGGCGTTCGCACTGACCGGCAGGTTGGGCACTGGCGCGAATTGTACGGCCTTCTGCGTGATCGGATCGAGCCGGTTTCCCGGAATCACATTGTTCGGAAACGCCACCCCGGTAAGCGGATCGATGACGTCTTTACAATGCTGTGATCCGGGTGCTGCCTGGCAAAACGCCGACGAAGTGGGAAACAATCCGGTTCCCGAGCTGTTATCCGCCAGGTTGCCGCCATACTGCGCTCTGGAAGGATAAAGGCCCGTAGTTGTGATGCCCTGTCTTTCCCGCAGCCCCTCATAGTTGAACAGGAAGAACGTTCGGTTCCGGCCGTGATACAGCTTCGGTATATATACCGGCCCGCTTGCCGTTGCGCCGAAATTATTCTGCGAAAAAGGTGGACGCCTCTGTCCCGCGCTGTTGGCGAAAAAGTTGTTGGCATCGAACTCGCGATTCCGAACCAGATCGAACGCAACCATGTGCAGATCGTTCGTCCCCGATTTGATCGCGGTGTTTACAATCGCCGCGCTCCTGCCATACTCCGCCGTGAAAGAGCTGCGCTGTACGTTGAATTCTTGAATCGCATCCACCGAGGGGCGAATCCCCGCATTGCCGAACCTGGCATTCCGCGTCTCTATCCCGTTTAGAAGAAAACTGACGTTGCTCTCGCGCATGCCGGCAATCGATAACGTGCTGTCCGGGCGGCCCGTCCAGCTTGTCGCCGGTGAGTTTCCTTGCCCTAACGGCGACGCTCCGGTGCTGAGTTGCGCCAGTTGCACGAAATTTCTTCCGTTCAACGGGAGCTCTTCGATCGGTTTGCTCTGTATGACCTGCCCCTGCGTCGAACTCTCGGCATTAAGTAACGTGGCGGCGTCGGCCGAAACGGTCACCGATTCGGTGACTTGCCCGAGCGTGAGTCTTACGTCGATCTTGGCTCGCTGGCCGAGTTGGATGGAAATGTTATTTACTTGCTGCTCCTGAAATCCGGGCGCATTCACTTTCAATCGGTAAGCGCCAGGCTTTAGCTGGCCGAAAACAAAGTCGCCCGCATCGTTGGTTGTGCCGGGAAGTGTGGTCCCTTCCCCCGTATTCGTGAGTTCCAGCTTGGCGCCGGAGACCTGCGCTCCATTCGGATCGGTGACGTTGATCGTCAAGTCTCCCGTGATCGCCTGCGGATATAACTGCGCGGCGCCCCACACCGCGATTGCCCATAACAAAAATTTCGATGCTGACCTCATGTGCACTCCCTTCCTCATCCTGGAGATAAAACGCCTTACGGGGAGCGTAAGGGGAAATGCCGCGACGAAACAACCGCGATTGCCAACAAGGATGAATTTTCAACCTGCGGAATTCCGCGATGCCGCCAGTTCTCCCGCAAGTTGCTAAATTGAAACGATTAAGTTGCGTAAATCCAGGCCGTATATCCTGAACCGGAATTTGCCGGGAGTGGGCTCCGTTTTCAAAGAGTAAAACTGACTTTCCGGATCAGAAGCCCAGAATTCGCTTTTATGCTTTGAAATTTCGTCCTCTACTACCCGGCTAGCAGCATTTGCTATCCGCGGTACTCTAAATAGCCAGGATTGGGAGATTTACTCCAAGCCGGTCGCCAGCCAAATGATTTCGCATTGTAAAAGTAAACCTCGCGGCCAAAAAATGATTCCGATGGCTCATTGGCTTTGATAAGTTGATTACGCTGGAGGGCGGCTGCGCTCGTCAGGCCCTCTGCATGCCCACGGGAGGTCTATTGAGTTTTCCAGCCGTTTTTCGTGCTCTTCCGCGCGTATTCGCTATATCCGCTGGCATCACTGCATCCGCTTTGTTGGCTGCTCAAAGCTCTCCCGCCCCAAGTGCGACGGTTTCACCGGCCAAGGCGAAGCCCGGAGTGGTAGACTTCAACGGCCAAATCAAGCCGATTCTGGACTCGAAGTGCTCCGGATGTCACAGCGCGGAGAAACGCTCCGGTGGACTGTCTCTAGCCAACTATACGGACGTTCTGGATGGCGGCCGTAGCGGCGCCATTGTCCGCCCGGGCAGCAGCGCAAAAAGCTTGATCGTGGAGCACCTCACCGGCGCCATCGAGCCGCGCATGCCGTTCGGCGGCAAGCCTCTCCCCGATGCAGAGCTGGCGTTGATCCGCAATTGGATCGATGAGGGCGCGCGTCCCAATCCGTCGGCGCCTCCCGCCGAGCCGAAATGGGAAGCGACCCTGGCGCTTACCGCCCCTGCCGTTCCCAAATCGCCGTGGCCCGGTTGGTCCAATCCTGTCGATCGCTTCGTCGCCAGCTATATGGCGGCGAACCACATTCCCAAACCTGCCGTAGTTTCCGATGCGCAGTTCGCCCGCCGCGCCTATCTCGATATTTGGGGATTGCTTCCTCCGCCGGCGGAACTCGATCGATTTGTCAAAGACAAATCGCCCGGCAAACGCGACAAACTGGTCGCGCGTCTGCTTGCCGACGACACCAAATACGCCGAAAACTGGATCTCTTTCTGGAACGACCTCCTGCGCAATGACGAAGGCGTCAACTACTATTCCGAAACTGCCTCGCGCAAGAGCATTACGAAATGGCTTCTCACCTCGCTCGAGTCGAATGTTTCGTATGACCGATTCGTAGCAAAGCTATTGGATCCGGTCTCGCCATCCGATCCGGACGGTTTCCTGATCGGCGTGAACTGGCGCGGAGTCGTGAGCGCCAGCCAGACGCCAGCGCTCCAGGCCGCGCAAAACAGCGCGCAGATTTTTCTCGGCATCAACCTGAAGTGCAATTCCTGCCACGACAGCTTCATCAGCAGGTGGAAGCTGAAAGACGCCTACTCGCTGGCAAGCTATTTTTCGCAAGACGAAAAGTTGGAATTGTATCGCTGCGATGTGGCCCAGCACAAATACGCCAGCGCCGGCTTCCTGTATCCCGAATTGAATCGCCCCATCCCCTCGAATTCCATGGCCGATCGCCGCGCCGTCGCGGCAGCGATCTTTACCGATCCGCGCAACGGGCGGCTGCCCCGTACACTCGTCAATCGCTTCTGGGCCCGGCTCGTTGGCCGCGGTCTGGTGGAAAACGTCGATGAAATGGATGGCGAACCGTGGAGCCCGGAATTGCTCGACTGGCTATCCGCGGATTTGGTGGCGCATCACTACGACATGAAACACCTGATCGCGACGATCGTCGGCTCGAAAGCCTACCAGTTAGCCACCGTCGCGAACGATGGAAAACCTGTCAAGCACTATGTCTTCCGCGGGCCTGAGATCCGGCGGATGACCGCGGAACAATTTTCCGATGCCATCGCTTCCATTACCGGAGATTGGCACGTGGTGCAGGCGCCCTCCGATCGGGATACCAAACCGCAAAAGACTAAAGTCCGGACAAATACCGCCTTTTCGCAACCGGCGCTGTTCGGAAAGCCGGCGCTTCGCCCCGTTTCATGGACTCCGCGCGCGGACGCGCCCCAACAAGCGCCTGTAGAGAAGCCGATGTCGCATGCGCCGGAACCGGGCATTTACACGCGCGAGTGGCGCACCGCCGCTAGTAGCCTGACACGCTCGCTCGGCCGGCCCATCCGGGATCAGGTGTTTTCCACTCGCGACACGCAAGCCACTACCATTCAAGCCGTGGAATTGGAAAACGGCGAGACCCTCACCCACTGGCTCTCGCGAGGCTCGCGCAGAATGCTCGGCCAACTGCCGCCCGATCCGAAGAGCCTCTTTGCCGCTCAGGTAAACCGCAACATGACCAATAGCGGCAGGCCATTAGAAGGCTTCGATGTCGATATTTCGAAATCATCGAAGCTCTACCTGATCGTGCAGGATGCGTTGTCCACCGCCCCGGACAAAGCGACGCCGCTTTGGGTCGATGCCGTTTTGGAAGGCCCGCATGGCAAGGTGCCGCTCTCTTCGCTGAAGCCCATGGATCCGTCCGGCCTGCGCACTGCTTCCGGAAACATCGACATCGATGGAGTAGAAGACACCGGTAAGCACGACGCCGCGCGCGTGAAGCTCGCATCCGTCCTCGTCTACGACATCGCCGGCAAGGGATTTACACGCTTAAGCGGCGCACCGGGTTTTGAGCCCATGCAGCTTGCGCAGGGAGAAAACGTGCAAGCGAAGTTCTTCATTTTCGACAAGCAGCCGGATATGGATCGCCTGACACCGCCTCTACCCGAGACGCCCCTGCCGCCCGCGCCGCCCGTGAAAACGGCGCGGCAAGCGGAAGACCGCGTTTTTCAATACGCGCTGGGCCGTCTTCCGTCCCCGGCCGAACGGCAGATTGCGGAGACCGTCCTCCGCGATCCTGCCCATCCCGGACAAGTTTCTGCCGACGGCCTCGCCGACCTGCTTTGGGCCGTCGTGATGAAACCGGAATTCCAGCTAATTTACTAAGGAACTGAAGTGATGAACGCCGAAGAGAAACGAATCTACTCCCAAATCAGCCGCCGCGGCTTCATGGGAACCACCGCTGCCGCGACACTGGCTTTACTAAACGGAAGTGCTCCGGCAATTCTCGAAGCCGACGAACCGAAAAGCAAGCCGACCGCCGACGCGGTGATTGTCCTATGGATGGCCGGCGGCATGGCGCAAACCGAGACTTGGGATCCCAAGCGCTACACACCCTTCGCACCCGGCGTCCGCACCGAAAAGGTGCTCAGCACATTTCCCGCTATCGATACCGCCGTCGACAACATCAAGATCTCGCAGGGCCTCGAAAATATGGCCAAGATAATGGACCGTGGATCGGTCATTCGCACCTTCCAGGGCGCCGACCTCGGCTTCATCCTTCATTCACGCCACCAATATCATTGGCACACCGGCTATGTTCCGCCTCAGCCGATGGCGGTTCCCCATATCGGTTCGGTAGTCTCCAAGGTTTTAGGCCCTAAGAATGACACCGTGCCGTCCTTTGTCGCGATCGGCCAGAACCTCGAAATTGGCGCCGAAAGCGCTTCGGTAAAAGCTTTTCACACGGCAGGATTTCTGGGTACCGAATATGGCCCGTTCCTGATCACCGATCCGGCGGACGCAGCGGCCGCCGTCCGTCCGCCCGCCGAATTGGGCGAAGCGCGTTTCAAGAGCCGCCGTAAAGTCTACGAACAGTTGCTGGCCAAAGAACCGGTGTACCAATATGCCGGTGATTTTCAGCGCGCTTCGTTGATCCGATCGATGGATGCGGCGGATCGGCTTCTGACTTCCTCCTCCGCGAAAGCCTTCGATCTTTCTCTCGAACCGAAAAAGAGCTACGACTTGTATAACAACTCGCGCTTCGGTCAGGGCTGCCTGTTAGCGCGCCGCTTGATCGAGGCCGGAGCCCGTTATGTGGAAGTCACCACCGAGTACATTCCCTTCCGTTACTGGGATACTCACGAGAACGGCCACGCGCGCGCCGCCGGCATGAAGAAGGAGATCGATGTGCCGGTGAGCCGGCTGATCCTCGACCTCGAAGAGCGCGGCCTGCTCGATCGCACTCTCGTCGTCCTCGCAAGCGAATTCGGCCGTGATGCCATCACCGAAGGCAAGGTGGGCAAAGAAGTCAAAGATCAAGCCAAGACGCCGGACGTCATGACCGAGCCCAAACACTACGGCATGCACCGCCATTTCACAGCCGCCGGTTCAGTGGTCATGTTCGGAGGCGGTATCAAAAAAGGAATGATCTACGGCAAAACAGCCGATGAGCGCCCCTGCACCACGATCGAAAACCCGGTGCCGGTGGAAAATCTCCACGCCACCATGTATCACGCGCTGGGAATCCCTCCGACCAAGGCATTCGTCGTCGAAAAACGGCCCGTTTACGTAACAAAGGACGGCAAGGGCAAGCCGATTCTGGACCTCTTCGCCTAAAGAACCGCGCACGTTAGTAAGCGGCACTAAAAACTAATCACTGCCACCCCAAACCCGCCCAAGTTATAACTGTCGCTATGCAGAGCTTGTTCGCCCGGCGGATTGCCCTTCGTGGTCTGATCGACAAACTGCACTTGTCTCGCCTGCTGCGGCAAGCGAACATCGACATCTTTGTCTCTCTTATTCACCAGCAGTAATTTGCGGCTGCCGTCCTGGCCAATAAACCCGAGCCCGTAAATCTCGGCATCTTGCACCTGTGTCCGCACAAGCTTCACACCCGGCGAAAAGTTCTTCTTCAACAATTCCAAAACCCGAAATCGTGCGTTCGGCGCCCCGCTGTTCCAATCCAGCATGGAAACG
>JAICIH010000093.1 GCA_025924475.1 Bryobacteraceae bacterium | reverse complement strand
GATTCTTCATACGCTGTGCGTTTGTCGATGAGACCGTGTTCGCCGAAGGCGAAGCCGTTATCGCCCATGTAAACGATCAGTGTGGAATCGAGCTCACCGCGCTTGCGCAGCGCGTCGAGAATACGGCCGGTGCTGTCGTCCACACCGGCGAAAGTCTCCATGTACCGCTTGTAGTATTCGGCGATGTCGAGATCCGAATGATACGGGTATTCGACCCCGTGCCAACTGTTGCGCTGGTTTTGCGTCCACATGGGGCGATGCTGCGCCGGCTCGTCGGGCTTGGCCATCGATTTCGGGAAGACGAATTGCTTGTCCTTGTATTTGTCTTTGTGTTTTTCAGGCGGGACAAAATCCGCGTGGACCGCTTTATGGCCGAGGTATAGAAAATACGGCTGGCCCGGTTTCTGCTCGCGAATGAAATCCAGCGCGTAGTCGGTGAGCTCGTCCGTAATGTAGCCCTTTTGGGGGACGTGCTTACCATCGATATTCAAGCCGTTCTTGTTTGGAAGATACGAACCTTGTCCGCGGAAGCTGACCCAGCGGTCGAAGCCGGGCTGCGGCGCATCGCTCTCGCCACCCATGTGCCATTTGCCGATCAGCGCGGTTTTGTAGCCGGCCTTTTGCAGGTATTGCGGGAAGAAGCGGGCGCCCGCCGGAATCGCAGTGTTGTTGTCGATAATGCCGTGTGCGTGGGCGTAGCGGCCGGTCAAAATAGAGGCGCGGCTCGGACTGCAAAGAGATGTCGTGACGAAAGCGTTCTTGAAATGCACTCCATCGTGCGCAAACGAATCGAGAACGGGCGTATCGAGCCATTTCTGTCCGCCGAGAAAACCTAGCGCGTCGTAGCGATGATCGTCCGTGAGGATAAAGATCATGTTGCGGGGTTTCGCGCCGCGGCGGCGTTTGATCTGGATAGCGGGCTGCAGGCTGGCGCCGGCGAGTGTGCTTTGTAAGAAGCCGCGCCGATCGATATTCGAATTGGACATAAGCTATTCCGGACGAGCGAGGTATTCGAGAGCCTTCTCCAAAACTTCGTCGCGGCCGTCCCTAACGCCTTTTATCGTAGGCGAAGCGGAAACAGACGGCTGGAGACCCAGGCGCTGCAGCTTGCCGCCGTTGGCGTGGCGGACATCGCGCGCGGAGAAATGAATGGTGATGCCGCCGGGAACGACGAAGTCGTTCACATCTCCGTCCGCTCCGGCGCTGGGCGAGCCGATAAAGGCGGTTTTGTTCGCCGCTTCCAGAAACAAACCGATGTGCTCGGCCTGATCTATGGTGCGCTCGTCCACCAGCATCACAGTTTTGTTTTTGTATTTCCACTGGCTGGAATTTGGAATGCTCTGGACGAAGAAGTAGCTCGAGGTGTGGGTGGCCACGCCGCTTCGAGGGACATCGGGGTTCATGGTCAAAGGACCGGTGAAGACGGCCGCCGGCGCATCGCGTTCGTCCGTTAACCGCGCGGCGAGTTCACCGGCGATATCGCCCGCGGGACCGCGTCCATCGAAGACGATGGCTTTTGCAGCATGCAATTTTTCGAACATGCCATCCACATCCGCGGCCTTTAAACGCTCGAGGTCCACATAACCGATGTTGCCGGGAAGCAGCTTCACGGGCTCGCCGCCGCGCTGCGCGACCGGTGGGCTGAAAAACGACGCGCTCCGCTTGACGCTTATTTCTTTTCGATTGCCGCTTGCATCTTCCAGCGTCAACACCGCGGTAGAGCCTTCGGGTCCATTGAGTATCCGTGTCATCAACATGGCGCCAAGCGCCTGCGGCGTGGATGCGGCTACGTACTGCGCCTGGCGTTTGAAGCGATCGAAAACGGTTTCGCCATCCACGCGTTTGATGATGTCGCCGGGGTGAACGCCGGCCTTGGCGGCCTCAGAATCGAGCACTTGGGTGACAACCGGTTGTTTTTCGATGAGACGAAGGCGCAATCCGGGCGGCGCAACGCCAAAATATTCGGAAAGAGTCGGGCTTTCAACGGAGGCGTGCGAGTCGGCCACGTGCGTGAGCAGTTCGCTGATGGCGAGGTTGTATTGGAGCGCATCTTTCGCCGCGATGAACTTGGGAATATAAACGGGCAGCAAATCATCCCAGTCTTCGTCCATCAGATCGCGATAGGCAAAGAAATAATGGAAAACCGCCCAGATGTTGTAGGCGGCAAGAATGCGGTATTCGGTGGACGGATAGGCGGTTTCTGCATGGGGGCGGTCCGGAGCCGGGGCGGGAGGAGCCCCCGATGCAGCCGGTTCAGACAGGCGTACTGTCGCCTCCACTCCACCGCCCAACGGAATTGTGATCGTTTCCGTTTCGCCGCCGGCTCGAATCAAGAACGCCGGATTTCGCAAGCCGTTGTGAATCCATATCCGCTGCGCGGAGGCGCCAGGCTCCGTGCTGGCCGCAGCGGGTCCGGTATGGGTAGCGGGATCCTTTAATACTTCGAGCATCGACTGGACAGCCGCTGCATATTCGGCCTGTGTCGCAGCCGAACGAATCTTCGGCAGCGCATCCACGAGAGCTTTATCCCAATCGATGTCGCGGTAGGCGAGATATGGATGGAAATATTTGACGGTCGTCCACAGCTTGCCGGTGGCTAGCAGGCGGCTGTTTTCGGACGGTAAGTTTTGGGCAAATGTGAGATACGGGAGGAGCGATGTTACCGCAGCGGCGATGAGCAGCTTGGCCAAGGCGCGGTCAGGTGGTCGGCGGACCCACCACTAATTGGTTGTCGACCGATTTCACGCCTTTGACTTTCTTGGCAAGTTTAGTCGCCTTGTTCTTGCCTTTTTCAGTGTCGACGCGGCCTTTGATGACCACAACGCCGTCAGTAACGGTCACGTCCAGCGCGCCGCCTTTCACGTCCGCGTCAGTAGCCAGACGCATACGGACCTGGTCGGAGATACGGTCGTCCGGATTTCCGCCTTTCTGATCGGCCGTCAATGCGGTTTGGGCGAAGGTTCCACCAAGGATGAGCATGCAGGCGAGCAGTCGTTTCATGAATCTCCGTCTTCCGAGCCTACCATCGAACGCCAATCCACGGTACTCAGAAAAGACGGGTCTTCCCGCCATTTGGGTTTCACCTTGATCAGCAGACTCAAAAATACCTTGCGGCCGGTCAGGCGCTCGATTTGCTCACGGGCCGCAGTACCTATTTTTTTCAGCATTTCACCCTTGCGGCCGATCAGGATCGTTTTTTGGCCGGGGCGCTCCACGTAAATGGTGGCTCCGATCCTGACGAGCTGCCGGCGCTCTTCCCAGGTATCGATGAGGATCGCCGAGGCATGTGGAACTTCCTCGTGGGCGGCCCGTAGGATGGCTTCGCGAATTGCCTCCGCCGCCATGAAACGGAGCGGCTGATCAGTCAGGTGGTCTGCCGGAAACAGCGCCGGACCTTCCGGAAGATAGCGGACAACGGTTTCTTTCAGGGCCGGGAGTCCGTCGCCGGTGCGCGCGGAAACGGGAAGGGCCTCGAGGAACGGAAACAGTTGCATGTACCGCTCCATCAGCGGCAGAAGAAGCCGCTTATCCTCCACGCGATCCACCTTGTTGAGCACCAGCAAAGCATGCGGCGTCTGGCGCAATGCGCTTACGGCGTGCTCATCTTCCTCCGTTACGGCCTTCGCCGCATCGGCCACATATAAGACCAGATCCCGGTTTTCGAGTGCGCCGCGGACCGCCGACATCATGCGCTGATTGAACAAGGTATCGGATTTATGAATGCCCGGCGTATCGATGAAAACGATTTGCGCGGCGGGAGTCGTCAACACACCTTGGATGGTCGTCCGCGTGGTTTGCGCCTGACGCGCGGTGATGGCGAGCTTTTCACCAACCAGTGCATTGAGAAGCGTGGATTTGCCGGCGTTAGGCCGGCCAGCAATGGAGACAAAACCTGCGCGATGGCTCACGATTCCGCGCCCACAGGGGCTGGAGTGGGAACACGGGAAATACGAACTTCTTCGACGCGACGTTCATTGCCCGCAAGTACTTCAATGCGAATGCCGCCTTGCTCGACGCTTTCGCCGACCTGAGGCACATGACCGAGCCACTCGGCGACCAAGCCGCCAATGGTAGTGGATTCAGTGCCGTTCTGCGGCCGGAAACCGAACAGATCCTGCAGCCGATCGAGATCGAGGCTTCCGGGCGCCACAAAAATATAATCGCCCTCCTGGCGGACATCGCGATCCGGTTCGTGCTCGTCGCGAATTTCGCCGAGGATTTCTTCCACCAGGTCTTCCATAGTCGCGAGGCCGGCGGTATTGCCGTATTCATCGACTACGATCACCATGTGCGTACCATCGCGCTGCATTTCGCGGAGCAGATCACTGCCCGGTTTGGTTTCTGGAACTAGCGGAATGGGGCGCATCAGCGCCTTGAGCGGGGTGGCCTGGCGCTGCTCGGGATCGAGCTCAAACATATCGCGGACATGGATGAAGCCAATAATGTTGTCAATCGTGTCCTGATAGACCGGAACGCGCGAGTATTGCTCATGAATGGCGAGCTGCCGCAGGTCTTCGAGCGATTTCGTAGCGGAGAGGGCGACAATGTTCGGCCGCGGCGTCATGACCTCACGCACGCTCTTGTCGCCGAACGCCACCACTGAATGAATCAGCTTGCGATCTTCCTCTTCGAGAATACCTTCTTCGGCGCCGGCCGTGATCAGCGCTTCGACATGCTCGACAGCGTCTTGCGCGGATGCTTCACGGTGCGGATCCCGATCGAGTTCGAGGAGCGAAAGAAACATCTTCATTAATGCAACTAATGGAACGGCACAGGCGCCGAGCAGCTTCAGCAGGGGAAGCGTTTTCGTCATCCAGCGGCCGCTAGTCCGCCGATGTAAGTACAGCGGAACAAAGTAAGTGGAAAGGAGCATCGCGGCAAACGAAGAGGCGATGGCTTCGAGCACGCTCTGCCAATGCGGTATGTTGGGCCGCACCAGCGCACACAGAAAGAAAACGCCGGTAAGGCATAGCGACAGATGCTTGATGAGTGAGAACGCGAGCGCGCCTTGCTCGGCATCCAGCCCGATTTTCTGCGCTAAGGTATCGCGGAAGAATTCAAGCGACGGTAGTTCGTGACGGATCAGGCGCTGCGATTCGAGGTACAGAAGCTGCACGTAAGAGACGAAGCACAACAGCACCGTCAACGCGCACGCTATCACCAGGCAAAGCAATGTCATGCGACCGGCCGTGCAATCAAAGTTTGCGGCAAACCGAACTTGCCGCGCCAATGCGCTTCAGCGCGCGCCATTTCGCCACGGTCCTTCTCATGATCCATTCCGGAAAGATGCAGCAGACCATGCAACATCAGGATGCGGATTTCATCCAGGACCGAATGGCCGAACGAATGTGCCTGGGCAGCGGCGCGCTCGGCGGAAATGGCAATCTCTCCGAGAGCCTCTCCGTTCGGAAAGGAGAGCACGTCAGTAGGATAATCGTTCCCCAGAAATGTACGGTTCAGGCGGTGTAGTTCGGCATCGCCGGTGATCAGGCAATCGAAAGGGCGGCCGGCAGTAACAGCGCGGGAAAGATCGCGGGCGAAATCGCTCAAAAGACGCTTTTCCGTTCGCGAAAATCGCAATTCCGAGGGGAAGGCTCCGAAGAGCACAGTACTGCCAGGTGACATAAATTATGCGAGCGGGAACTCCGGGATCTCCACGGTCGTATTTGCTGGCGGCTGAGCGGCGGGGGGTTCCGCGGCCGGCTCTCCATTCAGCCGGAGGGCTAACTGGCTACCTGCGCCGATCATCTGGTTATAGCGGTCGTACGCTTTGACGATGCGCTGCACCAAATGATGCCGCACCACGTCCTTCTCATCGAAACTTATAAAAGCGATGCCTTCGACGCCTTTCAATACGTCGACGGCATGCAGAAGACCGCTTCTTTTGCCGCCGGGAAGGTCAATTTGCGTCAGATCGCCGGTCACGACCATTTTCGAATTGAAACCCTGGCGCGTGAGAATCATCTTCATCTGCTCGCTCGTGGTGTTCTGCGCTTCGTCGAGGATGATGAAGCAGTCATTGAGTGTGCGCCCGCGCATGAATGCCAGCGGAGCAATCTCGATCACGTTGCGTTCGAGCAGCTTCTCCACTTTTTCAGCATCGAGCATATCGAACAGGGCGTCATAGAGCGGCCTGAGATAGGGGTCGATTTTCTGCTGCAGGGTACCGGGCAGAAAGCCGAGATGTTCGCCGGCTTCTACGGCCGGCCGTGTGAGAACGATCCGGCTGACACGCTTGTTGAGCAATGCGGCTACCGCCATGGCGACAGCCAGATAGGTTTTGCCAGTTCCGGCGGGGCCAATGCCAAAGGTCAGGTCGTGATGTTCGATGGCGTCCACGTAGCGCCGCTGATTGACCGTTTTGGGCGCGAGAACCTTTTTGCCGAACGCGCGGGACTTGCCGCTTTCGACCAGCCGGCGCAGAGAACTGCCCGGATCGGCCGCTACGATCCGCATGTAGCTGTTCAGGTCGCCGTTGTTGAAGACGTGACCTTCGCTCACCAGATCCACGTAATCGGACAAGATCCGCTCGGCACGGCGCACATCGGGCTCCTCGCCCTCAATTTCGAGCAACTGGTTGTCGAGCAGGCGAGTCTGGAGGCGGAGCTCTGATTCGAGGAGACGGATATTTTCATCGCGGGTGCCAAACAGGGATTCAATGCCGCGCGCTATCTGAATGGAAGACTTCATCAAAAAGGAAATACGGGAGTAGAACCGACGATTCGATACTTACTGGGAGACACCGCTACACGGCGGCAGGCAGGGTAACACTGTACGTTGTTCCGTTGAACCCACAGGCGCGGACGCCAGTAGCTCATTCCTTTCGATTATACCATTGCTGACGACTTGCGGGATTCGGGTGAACGAGGGTAGGCGAAGGCCGGACGAATAGAAGAGACTATTCGCGAGTCTCGAAAACTCAGTCACAAAAGTTGAAAAAAAATCTCAAAAAATTTTTCTCTTTGGCTTTCTAAAGTTTACAGAGATTTTCGCCGAGCGGCGGAGCCTGACGCCCCGGGGTTTCTTGGGCGCGCCATGGTACGTTCGAAACGCTCGCGAGAGAACTCGCGAGCGCCATAGCACGAAGGCCGGGACCTGGTTCCCGGCCTTTGATTTTTGGAGGGTACACGTGGGCGAACTGATCATGATGCCGATGCGCAATACCGAAGCCGAGACGACTGAGCCGGCCATGTCGAATGGAATTGATTTTTCGGTTTGGAAAAAGGCTCCGAGAGAGCGGACGACGGCGTATTTCCCGACCTACTCGGCAGTCTCGAAAGCGATGCAAGCAGCGCTGCGCGGCTGGGTGCGGGAGTGGTTCGCGGCGAATGCGGAAGTTTTGCTGCGGCCGCACACCGCCTATCCGATTCTGGTTTACCAATGCACGCACCCGTTCTCGGGCAAGCCGACGAACATGTTTACCTACGACATCCAGCAAACCGATGCGCTGGAGCGGGCGTTCGCTTCCGCAGCCAGCAAGCTGGGCCGGGAATTGAAGGCGCTCGATACGAAGCGCTTCCCGTGGTTTACGCGCGAACATTACTTCGCGTATCGCAGCAAAGAAGTTGTGAAGTACGTGATGAGGAACCGGCGCGCGATCTACAAAATGCTCAACGTGGAGACGGTGCTGATGAACAGCATTTTGAAGTTCGCCATCATCGATCTTCCGAAGCTCGGGCTGGAGGATTCCGTAGTTCTCTTGCGGCGCGCCTTTAACACGCAACTGCGGCGCTTTTCGGACGAATTCGATTTGAGCCCGCGCGCCGAGGAACTGCTCAAGATCGCAACCGATGCGTTGCTTACGAAGATGGCCGCCGATGCCGTCGTGGAACTGCCGCTTGCGGCGTAAAGGAGGCTCAATGGCGAGACTATATAGATTTCAAGTTTGCAAGACTGACCGGAGCAATCGATGGAGCCGTTTCGGCGAGCCATCCATGACGAGCCATGAGGCGCGGCTTATCATGAACGACGATCGGGAAAAGAACAATCCGGCGCAGTCCGCTGAGTATGCCATCGTCGATCTTTCGGAAAATCGGGTGATCGATTGGCGCAAGGCGGCCTGAGCCGGATCGTGAATAGGAAGGCCTAGAGCTTGACTGTGACGGTCTTGATTTCCGAATACTGCTGCAGGCCGTATTCGCCCAGCTCGCGGCCGAGACCCGATTGCTTGAACCCGCCGAAGGGCGCGGCTGCATCAAAGACATCGAAACAATTCACCCACACCGTTCCGGCGCGGACGTTGTTTGCGATGTGGTGCGCTTTGCCGATGTCGCGCGTCCAGACCGCCGCCGCCAGGCCATAGATCGTTTTGTTGGCGCGGTCCACCAGTTCATCCATGTCCTTGAATTTCAGGATGCTCATGACCGGGCCGAAGATTTCTTCCTGGGCGATTTTCATGTCGTCCTTGACGTCGGCAAAAACGGTGGGCGCGACGAAATAGCCGTGCTCGCCAATGCGCTCGCCGCCGCATTGCAGCTTGGCGCCTTCCTTCTTGCCGGATTCCACATAGCCAAGGACCTTATCGAATTGATCTTTGTCGACTTGCGGTCCTTGCTCGGTTTTCTTATCGAGCGGATTGCCGACAACGCGGCGTTTGGCCCGTTCGGTGCTGCGCGAAACGAACTCGTCGTAGACTTTTTCCTCGACGAAAACGCGCGATCCGGCGCAGCAGCACTGGCCCTGATTGAAGAACAACGCGAAGTGCGAGCCTTCCACCGCTTCGTTCATGTCGGCATCTGCGAAAACGATGTTCGGGCTCTTACCGCCTAGCTCGAGCGTGACGCGCTTGAGGTTCGTGTCGGCGGCGGCTTTCATGATCAGGTGGCCGACTTCGGTGGACCCGGTGAAAGCCACTTTATCGATGTCCATGTGGCGGGCGATCGCGCCGCCGGCGGTCGGGCCGTAGCCGGGCAGAATGTTGACGACGCCTTCCGGGAAGCCGGCTTCGAGAATCAGCTCGCCGACGCGAAGAGCGCTCAGCGGAGTTTGCTCGGCGACTTTGAGCACGACGGTGTTGCCGCATGCGAGCGCGGGCGCGAGCTTCCAGGCCTGCATCAGAAGCGGGAAATTCCAGGGAATGATTTGGCCGACGACGCCTACCGGCTCATGGCGCGTGTAGCAGAAATAGTCGCCGCTGATCGGGATCGTCTTGCCTTGAATCTTGTCGGCCCAGCCGGCGTAGTAGCGATAACAGGCGATAACGAGCGGCAGGTCGGCCGCGGCGGCGACATGTTTCGGTTTGCCGTTATCGAGAGATTCGAGCGTCGCCAGCTCGTCGGCGTTTTTCTCGATCAGATCCGCAAGGCGATTGATGAGCTTGCCGCGCTCGGAGGCGGACATGCGGCGCCAGTGCGCCTTCGAATGAAATGCCTTGCGGGCGGCTTTTACGGCGAGATCGACGTCGGCGGCATCCGCCTCAGCCACGCTCGCGAGGACCTGGCCGGTGGCCGGGTTGATAGTGTCAAACGTCTTGCCGGAGACGCTCGGGACCCACTTGTTGTCGATCAGAATTTTAGTTTGCTTAATCGGAATTTTGCTGGTTTGGGGTTCGGTTACAACGGTAGCCATGGCTCCCCATCATATGCCAAATTAGGGACAGACGCACATTTAATCCGATGGCCTAGGAAAAATCCGGGGCATCGGATTAAATGTGCGTCTGTCCCTATTTTTGGGTGATGCGCTTCCATTTTTTGCCGGCGCGGATTACCAACGTGCCGGCGCCGGCGGGGATCAGCAAGTCTTTGTGGATTGCGCCGTCGATTTCCACAGCGCCGGCCTTTAGCTTGCGAGTGGCGTCCGTTATGCTGTCGGCTAAGCCCGTGAGTGCCAGCAGTTTGTCGATGCGAATACCTTTGTCGGTTTGCGCCCCCGGCGGGAGATTGACTGTTTCCGTATCCGCCGGTTCGCGGCCCTGACGCACTTCGCGGTTGAAGGCTTCTACTGCGGCATCGGCGGCTGCCGGGGAATGGAAATCGGTCACAATCCGGCGGCCTAAATCCATCTTCATTTGCATTGGCTCTTTCGAGCGCAGAGCGGCAATCTCATCCACGCTGAGATCTGTTAACAGCTCGTAGTAGCGGAACATGAGGTCGTCCGAGATCTGCATGATCTTGCGAAACATGACCTTCGGCGGTTCGGTTATGCCGATGTAGTTGCCTTTGGACTTCGACATCTTTTCTACACCATCGAGTCCTTCAAGGATCGGCACCGTCGCGACGATTTGCGACGGTTGACCGTAATCTTTTTGTATAGCCCGGCCCACCAGTAGATTGAATTTCTGGTCCGTTCCGCCTAACTCCACATCGCAGTGCAGCGCTACCGAATCGTAACCTTGGGAGATCGGATACAACAATTCGTGTACCGAGATCGGGACGCCTTCTTTGAAGCGCTTGGTGAAATCGTCGCGCTCCAGCAGCCGCGCGACGGTGTATTTCGAGCAAAGCTCGATGAGCTTTTCAAACGTTAGTGGCTGCAGCCAATCGCTGTTGAAGCGAACTTCCGTCTTGCCCGGATCGAGAATTCTGAATACCTGCTCTTTATAGGTTTCGGCGTTGCGATTGATCTCCTCGCGTGTCATCGGCGGTCGGGTGATATTGCGGCCGGTAGGATCGCCAATCAGGCCGGTCATGTCGCCGATCAGAAAGATAACCGTATGACCTAGATCCTGGAAATGCTTCATCTTGCGGAGCAAGACGGTATGGCCCAGATGCAGGTCGGGCGCGGTGGGGTCGAAACCGGCTTTCACCCGCAGGGGACGGTTCTCTTTCAGGCGCTCGCGCAATTCGTCTTCGCGAATCAGTTCGGCGAGACCTTTTTTAAGGTACGCCAGTTGCTGTTCAACAGGAGGAAAGGACAATCGCCTCCCATTGTAGTTAGGGAGCGACGGTAATTGGTTCTTGGATGGAACTCACGCGCAGGCGGTGGCGGCTGGCAAGCGCCGCAAGGTCCTGCCGATCCAGCACTTCGGAGCCTTCCAGGTCCAAATAGTACATGACGGAGTGAGTGCTGGGATTGTGTTTCAGGCCGAGCATATGACCGATTTCATGTACCGCAGTCAAGAACATCTCCTCCGCCGTCAGTGGGGCACGCGGATTGAAGGCGATCCAGCCCTGAAAGTTATCCCATTCGGTGAATTGGGCCCGGGCGACGATGGTCTTCTTTAATATGGATGGGGTACCATCCACGAGTTGGACGGCACAGGCCGAGGATGGATCTTCATGCCAGCGCATGTCGAGGACCTGGGACCAAAAATTCATCGCCTCCCGAAATTCCCGCGCCAGCACCGGATTGGACGTGGAAATCTTCACGCCCAAGATCATGGATTCACGCCGGAGCAGCTCGAACCGCTTGTCGCAGCGGGAGAAATTGCCAGTCCAATTGGTAGCGCGCTGATCGGCGAATGAAGCGGGCACAACAGCTACGAGGGGCAGTATAAGAGCAATACAGATTACGAAACAGGCGCGTGGCATGGCTTGCCTGACAAATCTGTGCCCGGCTCGCCGCCGTTTTTCTCGTACTGGAACCCCTCAGAAAAATCCTGAGCCGTTCGTACGGTATGCTGGCAGCCAGTTCCCATGACCCTGCATACGGTCGATTGGCTGATCGCGGTGGCCTGCATCGTGGTATGCTTTCTTCCCGCGTTTGCCTTCGGGAAGCGGGCGGGCAAGAACACCACGGAATTCTTTGCCTCGGGCCGGTCGGTGCCCTGGTGGCTGGCCGGTATTTCGCTGGTTGCGACCACATTTTCGAGCGATACACCGAATCTGGTAGCGAATATTGTCCGAACGCAGGGCGTGGCGGGCAATTGGCAGTGGTGGGCCTTCACGCTGACCGGCGTGGCCACAGTGTTTTTCTATGCCCGGCTATGGCGCCGCAGCGGTGCGCTGACGGATCTCGAGTTTTACGAACTGCGCTATTCGGGTAAATCGGCGAGCGCCGTTCGCGGCTTCCGCGCGATCTATTTGGGTTTGTTTTTTAACTGCATGATCATGGCGAGCGTCGATCTGGCGGCCTGCAAGATCGCCAACGTGCTATTTGGGCTGAGCCGTTGGGAGACGCTGCTCGCGGTCGGGCTGCTGAATGTGGTTTTTGCCGCGCACTCGGGCTTGTGGGGCGTGCTGGTAATCGACATGTTCCAGTTCTTCATCAAAATGGCCGCGGTGATTGCCGCGGCGTATTTTGCGGTGAAGCTGCCGCAGGTGGGCGGTTTGAGCGGCATGGTCGACAAACTTTCCCATCTTCCCGGGCCAGGCGGGCTCCATTTCCTAAACATTTTGCCGGACTTCCGGAACAATTGGGAGCTGGCCGTGGCGGTATTCATCATGCCGCTCGCGGTGCAGTGGTGGGCGGTATGGTATCCGGGCGCCGAGCCGGGCGGCGGCAGCTACGTCGCGCAACGCATGCTGGCGTCAAAATCGGAAAAGGATTCGTTGGGCGGCGTTTTGTTTTTCAATCTGGCGCACTATATCCTGCGGCCTTGGCCCTGGATTCTGGTCGGCCTCGCCTCGCTGATCGTCTTTCCGACGCTGCAGGACATCCAGCGCGCGTTTCCGCACGTGGACCCCTCGCTGATCGGTCCCGACATTGCGTTTCCAGCGATGCTCAAGTTCCTGCCGGCCGGCTGGATCGGATTGATGGTGGGCGGGCTGGTGGCGGCGAATTCCTCGACCATCCTGAGCCACTTGAACTGGGGCGCTTCCTATTTGGTCCACGATTTTTATCGACGGTTTCTGCGGCCGGCCGAGAGCGAGAGCCATTATGTCCTGGCCGGCCGACTGGCGACGATTTTGCTCTTCGTGCTGTCTTCGGCGCTCGTGTTCGTGCTGCAAACCGCGCAGGAGACGTTTTACCTGATTTTGCAGGTGGGTGCGGGAACTGGATTACTTTATTTGTTGCGCTGGTTCTGGTGGCGCATTACGGCGTGGTGCGAAATCGTAGCCATGATCGCTTCCTTCGCGGTCTCGGTCATATTGTTGATCCTGGCGCGCAAGGGAGGAGTGGTTATTAGCACGGACCAGCAGTTACTAATTACAGTAATTCTCACAACGATCTGTTGGCTCGTAACCGCTTACATCGGTCCGCAAACCGATCCGGAAACTCTGGTGGCGTTTTACCGGAAAGTCCGGCCGTTCGGCCCGGGCTGGAAGCGGGTGCGGATACAGGCTGGGGTATCGGAAGCGGAAGCGGCGGCGTGGGCGCGGACAGACAACATTCCACTGGCGCTCGCCGGCTGGGTTTCGGGCACCATATTGATCTGGGCGGCGCTGTTTACGGTGGGCAACCTGTTGTATGAACGCTGGGGTTATACGGCGGCGCTTTTTAGCGTTTCAATACTAAGCGGATGGGCGCTCATCCGGGTCGTTCGGCGACTTTGGAAGTAAGCCAGTTGAGTAAGTACGGAACTTTCGAAGCGACAGTTCCGTTCTTATTTTGAACGCCGGTATGTCACTATAAAGAATACCCGTCGCTCCCCGAGGATTAGCCTTCGTGTCGTCTGTTTACTCCCCATTATTTTTTCGATATATCGCCGCATTCGCCGCCAGTCTGCTGCTGGTTTCCTGTAGCAAGAAACCGCAGATGAATCCGATGATGGCGATGATGATGCAAGCCGCACCGGTGCGTGCGGTCGCGGCGACGCGCTCGGACGTGCCGTTGGATGTCTCGGCTGTGGGAAATGTCGAGGCGATGGCGATGGTCGATGTGAAATCGCGTGTAGCCGGACAGGTCTTGCGCGTGGCGTTTCACGAAGGTGACAACGTGAGCAAAGGCCAGTTGTTGTTCGAGATCGATCCCGAGCCGCTCCAAAAGCAAATTGCGCAGATTCAAGCGGATCTGGTGAAAGATGCCGCGCTCGAACAGCAGGCACGGGCGAATGTAGCTAAGGACGAAGCGCAGATCAAGCAAACGCAAGCCGCCGCCGAACGCGGCCTGCAACTTTCCCAAGAAGGAATTTTCTCGAAGGAGCAGACCGAGCAGGTAGTAGCAACCAATGCCTCGGCGCAGGCGTCGCTCGCGGCCGACAAAGCTATGGTCGAAAGCGCCGTGGCTTCGATCAAGTCAGACCGGGCGCGGCTGGCGCAAACCGAGCTGCAATTGAGCTACACGAAAATCACCGCGCCGATTTCGGGCCGCGCTGGAGCGATCAACCTGAAGCCCGGTAATCTGGTTAAAGAGAACGATACGGCGCTGGTGACGATTCTGCAGATCGCGCCTATCTACGTTTCTTTCGGCGTGCCGCAGCAATTGCTCAGCGAGGTGCAGAAATACAATGCCGAACATCCGTTGCGAATCGAAGCCTGGGCGCAAGATCAGAAGCCGGTCGCCGGGGTTCTGCGCTTCATCGACAATTCGGTGGATACGACCACCGGAATGATTAAGCTGAAGGCGCAATTCGACAACACCGGGCATTCGCTTTGGCCGGGACAATTTGTCAACGTGCGCGCGCGTCTTGTCCTCGAACATAACCGCATTGTCGTGCCAAGCCGGACCGTACAAACCGGTCCGCAAGGAAAGTACGTCTGGGTGATGGATACCGCCAAGCAGACGGTGGCGATGCGGCCGGTGGATGTGCTGCGTATTGTCAAGCCCGCCGATTCGATTGAGGAGTCGGTAATCGGCAGTGGCCTGCAAGCGGGCGAAATGGTGATTTCAGAAGGGCAGATGCGGCTATTTCCGGGCGGCAAAGTGAAGCTGCTCGAGCCGGAGGCAAATAAACCCGGCGGAGCCGCTGCTCCGGGCGCGCTTTAAAGAAGGTTTCGCATGCATTTTACCGATTTCTTCATCCGTCGTGCCATTACCACGACGCTGATCATGGCGGGCATTCTCGGGTTTGGATTGCTCAGCTATTTTTCGCTGCCGGTGAGCAATTTGCCGGCGGTGGAATACCCGACTATTCAGGTGCAGGCCGCCCTGCCCGGCGCCAACCCGGATGTGATGGCAGCTTCGGTGGCGACACCGCTCGAAGCGGAGTTCGCCACGATTGCGGGCATCAACAGCATGTCTTCTTCGAGCTCACTGGGCAGCACGGCCATCACGCTGCAATTCGACCTGAGCCGCAATATTGACGCCGCCGCGCAGGATGTGCAGGCCGCCATTTCGCGGACGCTGGGCCGACTGCCGACCAATATGCCGTCGCCGCCTTCGTATTCAAAAGTGAATCCGGCCGAGCAGCCGATCATGTACATCGCGGTGTCTTCGAAAACGATGTCGCTTTCGCAGCTCGATCAGTATGCCGAGACCATGATGGGCCGGCGCCTCTCGATGGTGAGCGGTGTGGCGCGCGTTCAGGTATTCGGAGCGGCGAAGTATGCCGTGCGCGCGCAAGCCGATCCCGCCAAGCTGGCGGCCTATCAGATCGATCTCGAGCAGGTGCGGAACGCGATGTCTTCCGGAAGCGTGAATTTACCGGCCGGCTCGCTCTATGGATATTCGAAAGCGTACACAGTCCAATCGGACAGCCAGCTCACCAACGCCGCGCAGTTTGCACGGTTGATAGTCACTTATAAGAACGGGAACCCAGTTCATCTGGATGAAGTGGCGCACGTTTTCGATAGTGTTGCGAACGACAAGTCCAGGTTCTGGATCAACGGCGGTCCCAGCATCGTACTTGCAGTGCAGAAGCAGCCCGGATCGAACACGGTGCAAGTAGCCGATTCAGTGAAGGCGCTGCTGCCGGTTCTCAAGCAATCGATTCCGGCAGGCGTGGACATTGGCCGGGCGTTCGACGCGTCGCAGAATATTCGCGAGTCGATTTCCGATGTCAAATTTACGTTGCTCATCACGATTGCGCTGGTAATCGGAGTCATCTTCGTCTTCTTACGCAATGTTTCGGCGACTGTGATTCCCAGCCTGGCAGTGCCGCTGTCGTTATTAGGCACGTTCGCGGCAATGAAGCTGTTGGGATTCACGATTGACATGCTGTCGATGATGGCCATGACGCTTTCGGTAGGCTTCGTGGTCGATGACGCCATCGTCATGCTGGAAAACATCGTGCGGCACATGGAAATGGGCAAGCCGCGTATGCAGGCGGCGCTCGAAGGCGCGCGCGAGGTCGGCTTCACGATCGTGTCGATGACCATTTCGCTGGTGGCCGTATTTATTCCGGTGCTGTTCCTGGGCGGAATCATCGGGCGGCTGCTGCGCGAGTTTTCGATCACGATCGCGGTAGCAGTTCTGATTTCGGGTGTCATTTCATTGACCTTGACGCCGATGCTCGGCAGCCGTTTTCTGCATCATGAGAGCCATCCGAAGAACGCCTTCTACCGCATCTCGGAAAAGTTCTTCATCTGGCTGAATGATTTCTACCGGCGTACGCTGCTGACGGTTTTGCATCATCGGCGCATCACGCTTGGGGTGAGCGTTCTGTTGACTGTCGCTGCGGTCTACATGTTTGTCGTCATGCCTAAGGGCTTCATGCCCAGCGTGGACCAGGGATTTGCTTTCGGCGGCGATGAAGCCGGGCAAGACACGTCCTTTGAGGAGATGGTGCGTCTGCAGAGCAAAGTCAACGACGTATTAGCCAAGAATCCCTGGATCGAGACCTTTGGATCCGGGGTGGGTGGATTCACCGGCCAAAATCAGGGCTTCGCTTTTATCGCGGTTAAGGACGATCCGCATCGGCCCAAGATCAACCAAATCATCGGGCAACTGCAAATGCAATTCGCCAAGATTCCCGGTCTGATGGTATTCCTGCAGTCGCCTCCATTGATCACGCTGGGGCAGAACGAAGGACGCAGCCAATACTCGGTGGCGCTCCAAGACGCCGATCTACAGGAGCTTTATAAATGGGCGCCTGTGCTGGAAGCGAAACTTCACGCCATTCCCGAGCTGACGAATATTTACAGCGATCTGCGCCTGGGCAGCCCGCGTCTGGATGTGCATATCGATCGTAATCTTGCGCTGGCGCTGGGTGTTTCGCCCGATTCGATTGCGAATACGCTCTACGATGCTTATGGGAATCGGCGTGTTACCACGATCACGGCCGCCTCGGATCAGTACGATGTGATCCTCGAAGTCCTGCCGCAGTATCAGCGCGATCCGGCAGCGCTGCGCGATCTTTATATCCGTTCGAGCACCGGGAAGATGGTGCCGCTCTCAGCGGTAAGCGATCTGAAGCAAACGGTGGCGCCGTTGTCGGTGAGCCACATCGGCCAATTACCGGCGGTCAATTTTCAGTTTGACCTGAAGCCAGGAGTAGCGCTGAGCACGGCGACGCGTCTGATCGACCAAGCGGCGCTTCAGATCGGTAT
>JAICIH010000092.1 GCA_025924475.1 Bryobacteraceae bacterium | reverse complement strand
TGTCAGGACATGTTTTTGGAGATGATGGCAGCCCCATCGCCGGATGCCACGTCGCCGCGATCACGCGCACTTCCACGCCGGCCCGACAAGTCGGTAGCGAGGCTTGGGTTGCAGCGGAGCGAAATGATAGAAAACCATTTCTAAACGTTGAAAGCGAGCGAACGGATTCTACCGGGGCATACAGGTTTACTCGACTGGGAGCAGATCGCTACTATATTTTGGCGCGGTGCAAGGCCCCGAATGGGCATGCAGATCGTCTCGATCGGTGGAGCCCAATGGTGTATCCGCAAGCCGCTTCCATGGCTAGCGGCAAGGAAGTTATTCTCTTTCCTGGTGATCGACTGTCTGGGATCGACTTTCACCTACACCGGGAAAGGACGTATTCTCTCAGAGGTGAAGTAACTCTCAGCGACGGATCGATTCCTAAACCTGGCGTTATCTACTCACATGATCTGGTCGTCCTGCGGTCCGATCGTGGACTGAGCTCAACTGCGCTTGGCCATGAGGATTGCGATTGGGGCGAGGTACGAACGTTTGGTTGCAGCTTTTTGTCTCCTGGGACGTACGACCTGTATTTCAGCCTTTCACCCTTTAGCCCAGCAGCAGAACAGTTCGAGAAGGTTACCTTCACCGTCACGGCGACGCCGATGCAGCCGCAACTCAGAGTTCAGTTGCATAACCTTCCGCAATTGAAATATTCGTCCCAGCAGGAGCAGACTGGAGCCCTCGATTTTCGACGCGTATGCGAGACCTCCGTGAATGGAATTCCTCCCATTTGGGTCTCCTTTTCTAGCGAGAGGGTGATGAGCGGCGCCGCCTGTTACTACATGACGTTCTTCGAACAAACGAAGCTTAGCGTGCCGCCGGGGCTCTACACTGTAGCTGCTTTCCAATCGGTTTTTGACCCGCCCAGGAACGATAAAGGCTCCGCGTATCTGCGGCGGTTTGAAAGCATATTAGCGAGCGCCGGCGTCAGCGCCAAAGTAAGTGCCGGGCAGACCGCCCGCCCGATGCCATCTCTGCTCACCAGGTCCCAAATGATCCAGATGGCTTTGGATTCGCTTCGCCATTCAACTGGGCCTTGAAAGCCAGTCTGCCCAACGCAGAGTCCGCCAAACTTTCAAACGATTATCCGACTTCAAGGATTGTCGGCAATCTGGAAATTGGACCGAATGCATCGCTTGCTGCGGCCAATGTCCAGTTTGCGCATTATTGAAGAGCTGTCAGGAACGCAGAGCATGTACGCCGAACCAGCGTGACATCAAGCAGTACTCAATTTGCCGCGGGATGGCGCGACAACCTTCGTTCGCAGCAGTATTCGAAACGCCAAGCCATGCGTTATGAAAAGAAGAGGCACGTAGGCAGTCAGGATAAAATAACTCGCGCCTAACAAGCCTGGCGTATCCGGGAGTGATATGCGGCTTCCCAAGTAAAAAGCAAACAGCAGGTCCGCCGTTCCGAAGCTATTGAAAACCCAGGTCGCCACTGTCCCACCACGGGTTTCCAGAGCAGCCAGAGCGAGCAAAGCCAGAATGGCAGTAATGAAATCACCGTAAGCTACTGGTTGAGCAAATGCGGCAGGTAACTCTGGAGACACGACACCCGGCACTATAAATGCCAATCCGAGGAACCTGAACCCATGCAGCAGCAGGATGGGCTTCAGGTTCTCAGGGCTGGGGCGTTCTCTTAGCGCTGGCCAAATATACTGCCACGCCACTGCTCCCCAAACAGCCAAGCCGAAGGCTACACTGATTCCGAACAAAACTGGAAACGGCATGATCGATCCTCTGTTATTCCCGACCCGCGCCCATCAATGCCTTCAGCGGCATCAAGGGTCCGACGGGAATGTACACGTGATCCATCAACTGTTCCTTCGCGAGCGGAAGCGTTTCCATAATGGTTCGTGCTTCGTCCTCGGTCTTCGCGTCGACCAGGACGACAACGCCTTTGCCATCGCCCCGCGAATACCACTGGCGGATTTTTCCGTCGAAGTAGAGCTTCACAGTTGCCCGAATCTCGGACGGCATGAGGGCCACGATTTGTTGAATTTGTTGAGGGGTTATGCCCTGCTTGGCAGTCTGGATGACCAGCACTTCGGTAGTTTTAGGTATAGCCACGCTGGGCGCGCCTCCGGACTGTGATTGCGCCACGGACGCTACCGGAAGCGCTGCCATGAGAAAAGGGATCATAGATTTCATCGGTTTATCCTTTCGATTCGGCTTGGTTTGGTTGCTGGCGGCTTCTCGCTCGCCTGTCTGATATTTGCCCGCCGCACCCCGCCTGTGACACGATTACGAATGATCGATTTCTGGCATGAAACCGGTCACAAACGCGCTTCGAGCGGCAAAGAGTTTAAATAGTGAGCGACGGAGATCAGGAACTTCGCGCCCTGATGATCCGTTATCAGGCCGGATCACTGGAAGCATTTCAGGAGATCTATGCGCAGCTCGCAGCGGGAGTGCACCGGTATCTGTTGCATTTGGCGAGCGGCTCCGAAATCGCCGATGATCTGCTTCAGGAAACATTTCTTCAAATGCACCGGTCGAGAGCCGCATACAACCCTACATATGCGGTAAGACCTTGGGTGTTCGGTTTGGCACGAAACGTTTTTCTGATGAATCGACGTGCGGCGCGGCGATGGGCAAGGGTTCATGAGTCGCGCGACGATTTGCCTGAATTCCCCGTGCTTCCGGAAGCTGACAGGCTCGGCTCTCAGGACGAGATCCGCAGATGTCTTGCGAATTTAGGCCCGGATCAGGCCGAAGCGCTACTGCTGCACCATGAGTGGGGATTCAGTTTCGAGGAGATCGCTGGAATGCTGGGCATCAGTGCCGCGGCGGCTCGTGCACGCGCCAGCCGGGGAATGGCAGACCTGCGCATGGCGCTGAACAGTCTTGAGAGCGCACAAGCCACGCGGCGCGGCTTACATGGAACGAATAACTCGGCGGACTTGGCCGCGGCGCGCGAGTCTGTTGTGCACAAGTTACTAAAGAGAGATCGTGCATGATGGAACGTTCACCGAAACCACCGGAAGCGCTGATGCGGGCGATCGCCCGAGATCTCAGACCCGTCAGACCATCGCCGCAACCGCGCGACCTTGCGTTGCGAATGGTTCCTATCGCTCTCTTGGTTTCGTTGGTCATTCTGTTGGCTATCGGACCTCGTCACGACTTAGGAACATTAGGACCGCTCTTGACCTGGGGCGCCTCCGCCGCACAGTTCGTGTTGGCGATCACGCTCATCTGGATCGCCGCGCACGAAAGTACACCGGCTGGCAGGCTGCCGAGGCAGATAGTTTACTCCGCGGCCCTCGCGGCATGTTTAGTTGTTGTATTCGTCACCCTATTGACCTTCTCGAGAAGTCCTGCGAGCGAACCTGTCCTGCGTGTCCCGCCAATAGTCAACGAACTTCTGCGTGTCAAGCCATGGATCATGGGCTTCGCCTGCGGAATCGGCAGCACGCTAGCCGGGGGAATCCTGGTCCTGTTCTTCAGTTGGGTGTTTCGCAACTCGCTCGCGACCCGGCCAATTGTAGCGGGCGCCCTGTATGGCGCGGGCGCGGGTCTCGCGATCAATGCCGGTTGGCGCATTGCATGCCCGGTTTCGACCCCATGGCATGCGCTGGGAGCGCACGGAGCAGCGATCATCGCGACAGTAATATTAGGAGCACTCATCGAGCGTTTTTTTGGAAATCGCCGGTTGCACATCGGCGGCACACCTTCCTGAGCGCCAATGCGTCGCTCAGAAAATTGTGACTTACGGCATAATGTTTTTCATGGCTTGCGCGGACAGCACTTCCGGCTTGCGCCGCCACTGCAAAACATGGATGAAGGTAAGTCCTGGCCGATTTACTTCAGGGCGATCAAGATGGCGAATTGATATCGAAATAGGATGCTACGCCCAACAATCCTCATAAGTTTGGCGATCCTTCTCGGCGGAGCAGAACAACTCCCGGGCCAAACACATTCCGACAGCATCATAACGGGAGAGGCCGGAGCGCGCCTCTACTTTGCTTATTGTTCAGCCTGCCATGGCTCAGAGGGAAATGCAGTCCCTGGCGTAGATTTCCGAAGTGGCAGGTTTCGGAGAGCCTCTTCGGACGACGATCTGATGTTGATCGTGCTGCGCGGGATCCCCGGCACTGCCATGCCGCCGAATAACTTCGGCAGTTCCGAATTGAGAGCGATTGTTGGCTACATACGATCCTTGCAGGGCTCCAACTTGGCAGCGCTGCCTGGCGACGCTCACCGCGGCCAAATGATCTTCGAAGGCCGCGGAGGCTGTATGCATTGTCATCGGGCGAACGGCAAAGGCTCGTACGCGGCAACGGATCTAAGCGATATAGGAATGATCCGCTCCATCGATTACCTCAAGAAGTCGCTTGTCGATCCCGCTGTCTCCGATGTACCGGAGCATAGGCGGATTCGAGCGACAACGCAGGACGGCGCGGTTATTAGCGGGCGGCGTTTGAACGAGGATACGTTCACAGTTCAGATTATCGACAACCAAGGAAATCTCATTTCACTTCTCAAACCTAAGTTGAAGACCTACGAAGTCGTGAAGGGTTCTACGATGCCGTCTTACCAAAGCCGGCTTTCTCCGGAGGAACGCGACGATCTGGTTCACTATTTGTATTCTCTGAAAGGCGCAGCATCAAAATGAAGTGCGCGAGACTATTTCTCTGTTTTTTGGCCGGCGTCGGCCTGTTCGGCCAGGTATCGTATGAGCGTCTCCTTCATGTATCTCAGGAGCCGCAGAACTGGCTGACTTATTCCGGAAGTTATTCGAGCCAGCGGTACAGCGCTCTCAATCAGATCACCCCGGCGAATGTTAAGCAACTCGATCTCCGTTGGATCTTTCAAGCTCAATCGCTGGAGAAGTTCGAGGCAACTCCTATCGTTGTCAACGGCATTATGTATGTCACGCAGCCGCCGAATGACATCGTCGCCCTGGATGCAAAAACCGGCCGGCTGTTCTGGGCCTATCAGTATCACGCCTCGTTCGGAGTGCGCTTGTGCTGCGGCCAGGTGAACCGCGGCCTTGCCATTCTCGGCAATACGCTATTCATGGGAACCGTTGACGCGCACCTTGTAGCCATTGATGCCCAAAATGGTCACGTTCTGTGGAACACGGAGGTTGCAGCTTGCAATCTCGGTTATGCCATAACCCATGCTCCTTTGGTCGTTAAAGACAAGGTTATTGTCGGAACAGCCGGAGGCGAATATGGCATTCGCTCCTTTCTAGCGGCGTACGACGCAAATTCAGGCGAGCAAGTGTGGCGCTTTGATGCCATTCCCGGCCCTGGAATGCCCGGTCACGAAACATGGCAAGGCGATTCGTGGGAGCACGGCGGCGGCTCGTTCTGGGTTACAGGTTCATACGATCCAACTACAAATTTGACGTATTGGGGCACGGGTAATCCCGGACCCGATTGGAATCCGAGCCAGCGCCTCGGCGACAACCTCTATACGGATTGCGCTATCGCCCTCGACGCGGATACCGGCAAGCTGAAGTGGTTTTTTCAGTTCACACCTCACGATGGCTCGGATTGGGATTCAACCCAGGTGCCTGTGCTCGTGGATTTGGATTGGAAAGGCGCTCGACGGAAAGCAATGCTTTGGGCGAATCGCAACGGCTTTTTCTATGTATTGGACCGCGAGACAGGCGGTTTTCTATTCGGGTGTCCATTCGTCAAGCAGAACTGGAATTCCGGGTTAGATGTCAATGGCCGTCCGATTCGGGTTCCCGTGGCGGAAGGCGCTCAGGTGAACCCGGGTAATCAGGGCGGCACGAATTGGTACTCTCCCTCCTACAGTCCTCGCACGGGGCTTTTCTACGTTACGGCCTGGCTCGATACCTTCGCGACATACTTGCGTGCACCGGGAAAGTATGAGCCGGGCCGGCGATTCATGGGAGGATCGTTCAAATCGCCGCTGCCGGGTATTCGCCGCGGACCCATTAATACTTGGACCGAACAAGGTGGATACGGTGGAATACTGGCGCTCGACCCGCACACTGGAAAAACACTTTGGGAATTCAAAACGCATGATGTCAGCGACAGTGGAATTTTGACTACTGCGTCGGATCTGCTGTTCACAGGCGGTCGCGAAGGGTATTTTTATGCGCTCGATGCACGCACCGGAGCATTGCTCTGGAGGTTCACCGTAGGAGGCACAGGGGCAGCCAGTCCAATGACCTATCAGGTTGATAATGAGCAGTACGTCGCGATCGCAGCGGGACATTGCCTCTTTGCTTTCGCGCTGCGCCGTTGATTTAGCGGTATAGAAGACGAGTCGAGGAGGCCGATTGGCAGAGCTCTCAAACTCCGGTTATTTCAGTCTTAAATCAATGGCCTTTAGTATGTAGTATACTATCTTAGCTCATGCTCGAAATTCGCGACCTGACCAAACGTTACGCTGGCATCCCTGTCGTCGAACATGTCAGCTTCCAGATTCATCGCGGCGAAACGCTCGGCTACCTCGGTCCAAATGGCGCCGGCAAGAGCACCACGGTCAAAATGATCATCGGCCTGCTTGAGCCTACCTCCGGCGAAATCACGCTGGATGGCCAAAACATCCACAACGATCCCGAAGCCCGCAAAGCCTTTCAGCGGCGCATCGGCTACGTGCCAGAAGAGCCGCACCTCTACCCGCACCTCAGCGGACGCGAACATCTCCAACTTGTCGGGCGTCTGCGCGGACTATCCCGGCACATCCTCGAACCAAAAGTCGACGAGCTGCTCCGGCTCGTCGGTCTCTGGGAAGACCGGCACTCCTCCCTGGCCAGCTATTCGAAGGGGATGCGCCAGAAGATTCTTCTCATCGCTGCGTTGTTCCACGACCCCGAGGTCCTCATTCTCGACGAACCGTTCTCGGGCCTGGATGTGAACGCTGCGATGATTCTTCGCAGTCTTCTTCGCGCCTTCGCCGAGCGCGGCAAGATGGTCCTCTACAGCTCGCATGTCCTCGAAGTAGTCGAAAAGGTCTGCGACAGAGTCCTTATCCTTAGCAAAGGCCGCGTCGTCGCGCACGATTCCGTTGCCCATCTTCGCGAACTGAACGATAAATCGTCGCTCGAGGGCGTCTTCGCCGAGCTAACGCAAACCGAAGATGCGGATTGGATCGCCAGACGCATGCTCGAAGTGGTCGCGGCATGAGTGCAAAGAGCCCGTCTGCGCGCCGCGAACTGCTGCGCCACTTCCTCGAGACGTTCTTCGACAGCGAGGCCATTGCGGTCTCCGGTGAATGGAAGAAGACGGCCATTGGCGTCCTCGCTGCTCTCCTTTCCGTCGGCATCGTTGCGTTCAACATGTACTGCAGACGATACGCGATTCTCAATTCGCCCGCCCACTCCAGCTTTGCGGTCTATCGATCCGAGCTACAATCCGACCTTCTCTCATTCATTGGCCTTGCTTTCGCGCTGACAGCCGTGCTTACGCTGCTTCACTGGCAATCCTTATTTCCCAATCGCCGCGATTGCCTCGCGTTTGCCGGTCTTCCTATTAGCGCCCCGGACATCTTCCTGACGAAATCCGGCGCGCTGATGCTTCTGTTCACCGGATACGTCCTCTCGATAAATCTTCCCTGGGCGGTCCTTTTCACCTACGCCATGTCAGGCGCCTGGCAAGAAAACCCGAGCACATTGGTCCTCATCGCGGCCACGTTCGTTGCCATGGCCGCTGCTTGCTGCTTCGCCTTTTCGATTCTCCTCGCCCTCCAGGGACTTCTCCTGAATCTCCTACCCGCCCGCATCTTCGGCCCTGTCTCCCTCTGGATACAGGGCGTTCTCTTTATCTCGATGCTCGGAACGGTCCCGCTCGTGGGCCGGCAACCTCACGCTGAATGGTGGCCAGGCAACTGGTTTTTCCACCTCTGGGAGTCTATAGTCCTCGGGGATTCCAAACGCGCGCAAGCAGCGCTCCTGAGCATCGCAATCCCTGCAGTCGTCGCTATCGGCGCATATCTCACAGGCTATCGGCGCCATCAGCGCATCCTGATCGAGGGATCGACGCAACGAGGCGCTAGCAGCAAGTCCGACAGATTTGCCAAGCTGGGCTCGCGTCTGCTGGAAGCGTGGATTCGCCGCCCGCAGGAACAAGCCGCGTTCGCCTTTATTTGGAAAACGCTCGTACGAAGCCGCAGCCATCGTCTTCTCCTGCTGGCCTGGGCCGGACTCGCGGCCGGTTGGGTTGTCTACGGCATCCTCGATATGCCGACCCCTTCTCTGAAAAATGAAGGCGTCTACGGGATGATCATTACCGCTTCGCCGCTGGCTCTCGCGGTTCTCGCCGTAGTCGCCCTGCGCCATCTCTTCTCGCTTCCCGTCACTCACGATGCGAAATGGATCTTCGAAATTGAAGAGCACGCCGGTGCCTCTCGCTGGCTCTCGGCCGTCGATCGCTTCGTTATCTGTTGTGGCATCGCGCCGGTCTGCCTCGCCGGACTTCCCGCATCTATTGCGGTACTTGGATGGCAGCGCGCACTTATCGTCATGGCGCTGGTATTTCTCACGGCAGCGCTGTGGTTCGAAATGCTTTTCAGGAAGTGGCGCAAGCTGCCCTTCACATGCAGCTATCAGGCTCGGCGGCGCCCCTTCGCCGTTACGCTTGTGTGCTACGGCATCGCCAGCGGGCTGCTCGCCCTCATCGCGACTCTGTTTCTCTATTGCTCTTTGGAACCCGCTGCTCTGTTATCCGTATTCACACTTCTGCTCTGGAGCGTCTGGCGAATGCGCCGAAAACGCCGCGCCGCATGGTCCAACTCGCGCATCCTATACCAGGATTTCGAAGAGCTGGAAGTGAACCCGCTCGAACTCGACCATTTCGAGCCGCATGCGCCGGCGGTAGCACCGGGCGCGGCCGGCCCTGCAGCAGAATTCGGCTTCCATCTCACCACCTCGCGCTCTTCCATTCCCGAAGCCCTGACCAGCGAAATCGCCGAATCCATCCATAGCCGAACTTTTTTCAGCAGCGTGCTGGATGACCTCCGGCACGGTCTCCGCCTCATTCGCCGCGACCCGATTCTTTCACTCGTCATCATCGCGACTCTCACCGCCGCCATCGGCATCAACGCCAGCATTTTAACCGTCGTCAATGGGTACTTCCTTCGGCCACACATTACGAGCGACCCCGCGAGCTTCGTCCAAATCATACCCACTACAGCATCGACCGGAACTCCACGGGGAGCCTCTTACGCTGAATACCAAGCTTTTCGAAACGGCGCTCGCTCGTTGCGCCTGCTCGCCGCCTTTTACAAATTCGCCGTTGCTTTTGACGAAGAGGATGTTTCCAACAGAGAGGAAATTCGGGGCCTCGGCGTTTCCTGCAACTTTTTTGCGGTGGAGGGCATGGCGCGTCCCGAGCTTGGCCGGCTTTTTGTCGAGGACGACTGCCGCGCGCCGGGCCAGGCTCCCGTCGCCATCCTAAGTGAAGCCACCTGGCGCAGCCGCTTCGCCTCCGATCCCGGGATCATCGGCCGCGTCATCCGGATAAATAACCGCTCCGTACCAGTCGTTGGCGTTGTCCCCGCAACCACTTCCGGCTGGATCGTCGGCCCCTCGGTAAGCGTTTGGCTCCCCTACACAGCCCAGCCCTACTTTGACCACATACGGAACCTCTTTAAGGAGGATCAGCAATTTTGGCTCGAATTCGCCGGACGAATCGCTTCCGACTATAATCGCGCCGGGGTGCGCGCCGAACTCAGCAGGCTGGCGCGGGCGCAAGACAGAATGAACCCCGGCCGCTTCACGCGCATAGAAATAACAGATGGGTCCTGGATGGAATGGATTGAGCTAGTTAAGACTACCCGATTCGTCGTGCTCTCTACATTCTTTTTCGGCGCGTTCAACCTGGTCCTTCTGATCGCTTGCGCCAATGTAGCCACCTTGCTACTTTCGCGCGCGGCGACAAGGAACCGTGAAATCGCCGTTCGGCTCTCGTTCGGCGCATCGCGTAATCGCTTAGGCCGCATGCTCATAACGGAAAGCCTGGTGCTTGCTGTTGCTGCGGGCGCGCTCAGTTGGATTGTCGTGAACAGGTTGCCCGAGCCGCTCGCCCACTACATCATCCTGCGTGCGCCCGATTTTTCACTGGCGCCCGATTGGCGGGTGCTCACCTGGATCTCCGTTCTCGTGCTAGGCACTGGCATTCTCGCCGGTATCGCGCCGGCGACGGAAGCCCTCAAGGTTGACCTCATCAACTCACTGAAAGGCTTTGGCGGTCTCCTTGGAGGGATTGCCGGAACGAAGCGCGCGCTCGGTTATCTGGTCAGCGCGCAGGTTGCACTCAGCATGGTCCTTATTGTCGAAGCCGGCTTGCTCGGCCAGGCAGAGAACCGCAATCTCCACGCTGACCCCGGTTACGATTCACGCCACATCGCGGTCGTGATTTTCCGGAGGGCCGCGCCTCTCCAGGTGATCAAAGACCGCATTTTAAGCATTCCCGGAGTGCGTTCCGTTGCGTTGTCGTGGGGCGTCCCCCTCTTGGGCCCCGACACGGTCGAGATCAGCCCACCCGAAAGGCCGGATGCCGTGCAGCCCGTTGCCGTCCTCACCGCCTCGCCGCAATTTTTCGCTACGATGGGCATCCCGCTGCTGAGTGGCCGCGAGCTTCGTCCAGCAGAGGTCAACGCGGCGATCGTGTCGCGGACCCTCGCCTGGCTGTTTTGGCACGGCAAGAGCCCGCTCGGCCGGCAACTCAAATTGCCCGATGGAACCGCACTCACCGTCGTTGGCATCGCAAAAGACATTGACCCCCTGCGCTTCGGAGGCACAGATAATCCGCCGCTCTATCGATCGCTTGCAGCTAACGAGACCGGGAATTCGCTTGCAATCCGCTTCGACGCGCGGCTACAGCGGCCAGCACATTCGATCCACGCCGCGATTCGCCAGATCGAACCGGATTTGCCCCTGACGATCCGCCTCATGCAAAACTTGATCGATGACGTGACCGCCGAAATCTGGAATTTTGTTTCGCTGATTCTGCTACTCGGCATTCTGGCAACGATCCTGTCAGCGGCTGGTATCTACGGAGCTGTTTCCTTCGCCGTGAACCAGAGTACGCACGAATTCGGCATTCGTGCGGCGCTGGGCGCTCGGCCGCTCGATATTATCCGCTCCGTCTGCTTCTCGGGAGGCAAACCGGTGTTCCACGGGCTGGCAGTTGGTTTGTGGCTGTCAGTTGCAATGGCCGCAGCTCTTAGCAAAACGCTCGACACCGGTCCCCTGCGCATTGACAGCGGGGACCCGCTTCTATATCTTGGGGCTGTTTTGCTAATGGCCGCCGCGGCAATTGCGGCGATGTTTCTTCCGGCTCGACGGGGCGCGAATTCAGACCCTATCGAAGCCCTGAGATACGAATAGGGGTCTTAGTCGCCGTGTCAGACCGCTGCGTTGGCCTGATCCTTCCATCGCTGCGCGTTCACGCCCATCACGATGAGCCACAGCATCAGCGATCCCTCCCCGAAGGCAGCAGGAGTTAGATTGTAGGGGGATAGATACTCCGCGAACGGCGGCGACAGAAACGTCAGATAGCCCAAACCAGCAAACGCCATCAACACACCTATAATTTGAGGCAGGAATGTCGACCTGAAAATGAGATAGCCAATCAGGAAGCAATAGAATCCAAAAAATGCTAAAAAGGCGTTCCATGCCTGAGTATTCAGTTGCAGGAACACGTACGCTAACGCCTGTAACTGTTCCAAGTTAAAGACGCTTAAATACTGCCCGCCTCCCAAGATAACCAAGGGAGCAAGTTGAAGGAGGCTGGCAAAGCTCAAGATGGCCAGTCCCACGAGGTGAAAGAAGGCTGCAGTTAAAGATAGATTCTTGTTCACAGGTTTAAACAAGTCGTAGGAAATAGCTGTCAGAGCGATGGAACACGCAACCGCGACGAGCAGCGCTGAGAAACCGAGCCCAAATAGAAGCTCGTGCGCCATTATGGCGTGTGCTGTAGCGGCGGCGTCGCCGCGGACAACAAGCCTGCCGGGGATCAACATCTCACCTATTACTGAGGTCATCCCGGTGAGCACATAAAGGACACCCGCTATCCTAGCCTTGAAACGCGGAGACATTTCTGCGGTCCTTTCCATCATTTAAATAGCCTCCAAGGATAAACGTGACGATTCGACTGATTAATCACACCCGAGCGCCAAGCACATGAACCCGTAACAGCCTAACAGCTCCAGCTCGGCGACACGGCTAGTGGAATATTCATTGAATATGTCGCTTGCCGAAGGATTCGATGCTAACAGCTTCCGGGGGATTCATAACCAGTTGCCGCCAATTGCCGTTATCGTGCTTCAGCATTGCATCAAAGAATGCGAGCGTAAGGTCGTTGGCTAACTCCAGGTTTGACTGAGCTGTCGATTTACTGGTCCTGGCGACGACTGCGCCGAGCTCCGCGATATCCATGAAACCACCATGGGTGAATCCGGGCCGCCTGATCACGACTAAGTAGCTGTCTCGCACATTGCTTCTAAGAAATGCGCGCAACGCTTCCGTCTTCGAGCGCCTCCAGCCCTCAAACTGTTCTCGTGTGACATGAACCGCAGCGAGCTGAGCGTCGCTCACGAGTCGTTCAGCGACATAGATGTCCACAAAAGGCGCCCGCATGCGACGCCCGGGAATTACGGACGGAACTGGCTGATTGCTTCCGAAGGGAATACCGAACAGCTCACCATCCTCGTTCAAACATGCCTTAACGCGATGATCAATTTGGCAGAGGCGTGCTGCTGCCTTGCCTCCGAGCGAGTGCCCCAATACACCGATGCGGGACAGATTCAAATGTTTAAAGAGGATGCCGTGCTTCTTTCGGGACGCTATTTCGAGCTGATCCAAGGCAAACTTAGTGTCGGCGGTCCAGCGACGTACCACTTCGAGATCTGCTTGCAGACCGGCTACGCTCGGTGGCCCAGATTGTTGAGGCGATTGATCGACGAACGGGATCAATCGATGATCGGGCCGAATGATCAGAGCGGTGTCATGCGGATGATTAAGTCCAACGGCGACATATCCGTGACTGGCCAGCTCTTCGAGTTGCGCTGAATATGCCAGCACCGGAGCACTTCCCCCTGGTGAGAACACCAAGACGGGACACTTCCCGAGATTCTTTGAGAAAGGAGCGTCGGCATATGCATTACTCTGAACTAGCCCGCCCTCGACCGCTGCCCAGGCAGATCCGAAATGTCGCGCGAGTAGCTTGGTTTCCGACATCCCGCCCAAGCCGGTCAGCCCCGGATAATACGCTGCGTGTTTGCCGGCTCCATTTGCCGGGTAATATATGATCGCCTGGAGCTCGCGCTCATTGCCTTCCAATGTGGCCTGCTCGCGCCGAGCGTGGTCTGTCCACCACTCGACGGTTCGTCCAACGAAGAACTGTCCAGTAGGTTTAGGCAAAGCGTAGGACGACTTGTCTTCAGCTAGCACGGCATGGCTGAGAACGACGGTTGCCACCACGCCTAAATAGGCTGCTCTCATCGGCTATGTAGTATTCTAGCCGATGCACGCTGGGACACGCCGCAATTTCTTTTCAGCATCCAGCTGGTTCGGCGGCAGCCTGCGCCGCTTCCCGGGCACTCAGATCAGCTCTCCATTGATTTGCCACAATTCGCATTCCGGTTATTGGATCCGCGTCCTTCGAAATCAACCAGAGGAGCGGTGGCACCACAACCTCCGGATCGAGCAGCCTCGATCGGACCTCATCCGATACACCATCCGGGACCATTCCGGTGCGAGTCGCTCCACCAGGAAGAAGCGCGTTGACGGTAACTCCGGTACCGGCCAGCTCTTGCGACCAGACGATCGTCTCGGATTCCAATGCCGCCTTGGAGGGACCATAAGGCGAGAATCCGCGACGGCGCATGGTTTCCCGGCTCACCGAGATGTTGATGATCCGTCCCCAACGAGCGCGAATCATTAGCGGCGCCGCACATCTTGCCATGAAGAAGGGACCGTTGACGTTGGTGTCAACAATCAGCCGCCATGTCTCGGGCGATATCTCCCAGAAGCGAGTTGGCTCGGTTCGAAAAGAATCGCTGACATACTTCATACCCCGCCGGCGTTGTTCACCAGAACGTCGAGGCGGCCAAATCGCGTGACTGCCGCATCGACGACCTTCTCGCAGTCACTTGCCCTCATCACATCGGCAAGCACGGGAACCACAGTTCCTGCAGCCTTGCTCTCTGCGGATTCGCGGGCCACGGCTTCGATCTCGTTGCGCTCGCGGGCAGCGGTTGCGATCACGTGGACTCCGGCGCGCGCCAATCCAAGTACCATGGCGCGTCCAAGGCCTCGCCCTGCGCCGGTCACAATTGCGACGCTTTGTTCGTATGCTTGCTCGGTCATTTTCTGTTGTCTTCTCTTTAGCATGGAAAAGTCGGTCGCTCGACTGGCGAGATTTCGTTACCCGATCTGGTGGTTCACGTCCGCCTCTCAAGGCTAGCCGTTTTCGACGCGACTCTTTATATCCGAGTACGCCATATCAATGAGCCTTCTTAGCGCTGCGCCATTAATAGCCGCTCCCGGTCTCACCTTCACATGGCGCATGAACCTGCCGGTTCCTTGCAACAAGCGGGCAGGATCCGGTAGCACTACGCCGTGAAAGAACCCCACGTTTACGTGCGAAGTGAATGCATTGACGTAACCGAAGGGTGCATCTCCTAAACAAGCAACCGGACAGCCGTCATGCAGAAGCTCCCGGACTTCGTCGCCGCACTTTCGCATGACCTCAAACCACTGATGCGCGATGGCTCCCAATTCACCTGTATGCTCTTTCATCCATACATCGATGGCGGGATCCCGCTCGACAGCGCCGTTGAATCGCAGCAATTTCGTTCTCATCGTCGCTCCACACTTTCGACTTTCGAGATCTGTGGTTACTTAGCATCCTTATTGTCCGTGATCGGGTTGCCAGACATCCGGAAAAAAGCGAGGCGCGCTGGGTCGCGTGATAATCTAACCGATTAGCCAGGCCGAAATGATGAACCTCGGCATTCCCCGGCAGACGCACGGCGCATTGCGCCGCTTACAAAATGACAGCTATAAAACTCACTATCCTGCTTGCACTCACGTTCGCGCTGGCTCCGGCGCGGGCGCAAATCTCCGTCGGCCGGTACGGCATATTCGAATCCGCTTTCCAAACTTCCGGCAAGTATGCGAATCCATACACGGCAATCCGGGCCGAAGCCACTTTCGAGCGTCCGGACCATAGTATGTGGCGGATCCCGCTGTTCTGGGATGGCGAGAGCAACTGGAAAGTAAGGATCAGCCCGGAGATGGTCGGCGAGTGGAGTTACGGCATTACGTCGACCGACGCAGGGCTGGATGGGCGAACCGGAGAGTTCATCTGCACCGAATCCGGCCGAGCCGGCGGCATTGTGGCTTCGACTCGTTGGCCGGGACATTTTGAAAGGCAGAATGGCGCACCGTTTTTCTTCTTGGGAGATACGGCGTGGGCCTACTTCACCGATATTCCCGAAGAGAAGCACGATCGCGCGCAGGCGGAAGCCTATCTCAAAGCACGCGCAGGGCAGGGCTTCACAGTAATTCATTCCATGCTTCTCAGTGAGGGCGGCGATGGTAATTCCGGCGGACCTCCGTGGCAATCGATTGCGGACGAGCAAATCAATCCGGCCTACTTCCGGGAGGTGGAGCGGCGGATCGCGTATGCGAACCAGCAGGGCGTCACGGTGGGTATCGCGCTGGCATGGGGAGACAAGCAGAAGACCGAACGCTATCCGTGGCGGCGCATGCCCAATCTGGAAGCAAGGCGGCGATACGCCCGCTATGTGGCCGCGCGGTTTAGCGCCTATGACGTTTATTTTCTGATTTCAGGCGAGTGGCATGGCGAGATCCGGACGCGCGGCAACATGAGCGCGCAACAAGTATTCAACGAGTTCGTGGAGCTAGGTAATGAGTTCGCGGCGGCGGAGCCGCACCATCGGATGATCGGCATTCATCCGATGGGCAGCGAGGGCAGTTCCCGCGAATTTGCTTCCACTCCATGGATGTCCTTCGGCGATTATCAACAGAACTATAGTCATCTGCACGGAAAAATTCTCGCTTCACGCGGTTTGGGGCGGCCGGTTGTCAATTCCGAGTACGGTTATTTTCTGCGCGATCAGAACGACGACGGAAAACCGGATAAAGACAACAGCTACTCGGCAGACGACATGCGGTTTGCAAGCTGGGATATCGCAATGGCCGGAGGGTATCTGGTTACCGGCTTCGGCACCACATATTTTGGAGGACACCGCGATCCGGGCAACTTCGATTGGGCGGCGCCGAAAAATCGCATTTGGGAGCAGCAAATCGGAGCGCTGAAGCGTTTCTTCGAGGCGGCCGATTTTCACCGTCTGATTCCGGCGGACGAGCTGATATCGAGCGAGACTCCGCGAGGCGATGACATTTACACGGGTGCGCCCGGCCGGCGTGGACGTGAGTTGCATCCGCCGAAGGCGACCTATTGGGCATTGACCGATCCCGGCCGCACCTACGTCGCGTACGTCCGCGGCATCACCGCGCCCGTGCGCCTCGAACTGGGCGCGCGCGCCAATCGTTTTCATGTGCGCGAATTCAATCCCCGAACGGGTGAATTCCGGGAACTGCCGGAGGTTGAAATTCGCGATTCCTGGCAGTTCACGCCGCGCTCGGCCGAGGATTGGGTGATGCTCCTGGAAGCGGTTCCGTAAGGCAGGCAGCGCCCGAGGGGTCTATTCCGCGCGGAGGGCTTCCACAGGATTGACGGCGGCGGCGCGGCGCGCGGGAAGAAAACTGGCGAATAGCGCCGCAATCGCGAGTACTGCGGCGACAGCAGCCAGCGTTGGAATATCCCAGGAGCGAACCGAAAACAGTAGCCCGCGTAGAAGGGTGCCGGCAGCGAGTGAGGCGATCAGGCCTGTAGCAACGCCGAGCGCAGTCAGCCGGCCGGCCTCTCTCAGGATCAAGCGATAGACGGACGCGCGTTCGGCGCCGAGCGCCATGCGAATGCCGATTTCACGAGTGCGTTGGCTGACCGAGTACGCAACCACGCCATAGAGTCCGATGGCGCCGAGGAGCAAAGCGAACACGGCAAAGCTGCCGACGAGCCAGGCCGAGGAGCGGTGAAGATAAGCCGATTGCGAGTCGTTAATTCGCTCGTTCATCGTAGCGCCGCCGGCGGTCACGACGGCGGGGTTGATGCGATGAACGGCGGAGCTGATAGACGGTAGAAGCGACTCCCCGGCTTGCGAAGTACGTACGACCAGAATGAAATAACTCGCCGGGGTCTGGTTGAACGGGAAATACAGAACGGGCCGATTGGCTGTGTCAAGAGCGCCTTCTTTGAT
>JAICIH010000091.1 GCA_025924475.1 Bryobacteraceae bacterium | reverse complement strand
GTGAACCCAGAGTAGCACTTACAAACGATACTTGCCATGGTTAGCAAATGGTGAGGAGTCTATATTCCGCCCACTGCGCTTGCATAGGATCGATTGCAGCCGCTCATGGCGCGCTGGGACAAATGCCGCCGCCTGTGCAGATCAGAAACAGAACCGCAACCGACCGTGGCGACCGGCCAATCTGTAGCGTTCACTTCGTAGTAGAGGAGTTTCTGCACCAATCGGGCCGCCATTACGCTGGCGCCCCAGCCCGCGATCGTCCGCTAGCGCGACGGAATCGACGCCGTCCTACGGTACACTCGCTTGTGCCGCAAACCGTGTCCATGAGAACCGAAGAGCTGCGCGTGACGGCGGAATTCCGGCTATCGCGCGCGGGCCGTTTTCTAATCGCCGAATTGCTCGTTCCGCATCGCGCCCTGACTACATCGTCCGGCGAGAGCGAATCGCTCGAATACATCGTCAATCATCAGAGCTGCGAAGGCGCGGGACATCGAGAACGCGAAGCGTATATCACCGGACTGGGACTCGAAGGCTATCACGATGCCGTATGCCGCGAGATCGGTCTCGATCCGCGCATTACCGCAACTATGGGAACCGCGGCAAATATGAATTACGCCGCAGTCTGCGAGCAGCAGGACGGCGATGTGCACGTGGCTGCGATCGTCACGGCGGGAGTACAGGGCAATGCGGCTTGTGCCGGGGATGCCGCCGGCTGGCGCGAGACCGAGCGCGGCTGGGAAAAAATTCCTTCGCCTGCGGGCACCATCAACACGATGCTGTTCGTAAGCCATCCGCTCAGCCGGGGCGCGCTGGCGCGTGCCGTCATCACCATGACGGAAGCGAAAAGCGCCGCTCTCATGCGCCTGGCGATCCGGAGCCGCTATTCAAAAGACGCGGCAACGGGAACCGGCACGGACCAATACGCGATCGCTGCGCCGCTTGCCGGCGGCAAACCGCTTACATCCACAAGTCCGCACGTGAAACTCGGTGAAATGATCGGCATCGCAGTGCGCGATGCCACCAGCGAGGCGCTGCGCTGGCAAAACGGTCTGGAGCCGAGCTACACACGCAGCTTGTTCCATGCGCTGGGCGCGTATGGATTGCACGAGAGCACATTCTTCGAAGACATCGCCCCACTGTTGCCGCCGGCGGATCTCGATCTCTTGCGAAAGAATGCCAAATCGGTTTTTTACGAACCGCAGGCTGCCGCCGCCGCGTATGCGATCGCAAGCATCCTCGATCGGGTGCGCTATGGCACTCTGCCCCCAGGCACGGCGCGTGAGGCGCTTCGACAGCAGGCCGCGCTGCTCGCCGCGAATCTTTCAGCCCGGCCGGAGCGCTGGCCGGACTTTCTCGCGCGGCTCAAGGATGCCGATCCGGAGCGGCCGGCGCCCCTGGTGCTTCAGGCCATCGCGCTCGGCTGGTCTTCCAAGTGGAAATAAGTATTCTCCAGCCGAACGCCTGGTTTTTAGGCGCCGCCGTGTTGCTCGATTTCGCAATCGGCGATCCAGTTTATTCCGCCCATCCGATCCGCTTGATGGGCCGCACGCTAACGTTCTTTGAGAAGCGCCTGCGCGCGATGCATGCGGATGGCTACGGTGGCGGAATCCTTCTGTTTGTGTTGCTGGCGTGCACCTGGGCAGGCGGTATTTCTGGGCTCGAACTACTAATCGACCGCGTGAGCCATCCCGCCGCAATCGCTATTCACGTGTTCTTTGTCTATTCGTTTCTCGCGCTGCACGATTTGTTCCGGCACGTTTGGGCCGTGGAGCGCGCTGCCCGGCGCGGTGATGTAGAATCCGCCCGCGCGGCGATTGGACAGTTGGTTGGCCGGGATACCGGACAGCTCGATCTGGCGGCGTGCCGGCGCGCCGCAATCGAAAGCTTGAGCGAGAATCTCAGCGACGGCTTCATAAGCCCGCTGTTTTGGTATGGAATCGCCGGCCTGCCGGGAATCGTGCTTTTCAAAATCGCCAGCACCATGGATTCGATGGTGGGATACAAAACGCCGCGCTATCTCCAATTCGGCTGGTGCGGCGCGCGCCTGGACGATGTCATGAATTTCGTTCCGGCGCGAATCACCTGGCTCCTGCTGGCGATGATTGCGCTCTTCCTGCCAGGCTGCTCGGCGAAGAAAGCGTTAGCAATAGGCTGGCGCCAGCATGCCATACTGCCGGGGCCGAATGCGGGTTGGAGCGAAGCGGCCACGGCGGGCGCCATCCAGCGTAAGCTTATCGGACCGATTTGGCGGAACGGAGTGTTAGTGACCGATGTATGGCTGGGAGATAGCGAAGACCAGGCAGCTGGTCAAACCGGTGACGTGAGGAGAGCTTCTTTGCTAATTGGCGCGACCGGAGTGCTTGCGGCAACAGTTGTGGTGCTTGCTCTGATGTAGTAACTGTTTAGCCAGCATCATTTCTTTTTCGAGCCACGGGACTTCCGGGCGCCAGTTGCCGATTCCCGGCGTTTTCCAGTGCCGCCATCGTCGCCAGCACCTTGCGCTATGTCCAATCCAAAGAGAGCAGAAAGGTCTTCATCCTCAAGGACCCTGCTCGCGCCCGGAGCCTTCTTGGCCTGCGGAAGAGTTGTCCCAGCCCCCGCGATGAGCTCCTTTTCGTCCACGTTGTGCAACCGGAAAATGAGTTCGGGCTGCTGGTCCAGCCGTGTGCCGATGCCGTACAGTACGGCGGCGACATGCTTGCACATATCGGCCCAATCCGGACAACTGCACGAGAGCTGGATCTCATTGGGCGACGGGAAAAGGCCAGTCTTCTGCCGGCAAACCCGTTCCATGACGCCCTTGGAGAACCGGCCTTGCAGAAGTTCCACGAGCGAATCGATCGCTCCCGCGCAATCCTTGCAGATAGACTCCCAACGCGCCTTCGCCACCGGCGCGACCTTCACCTTAACCTTGTAGATGGCCGAGCCACTGACCAGCGCCTTGATTTCACCCGGTGCAATCTGAAGGTCGATCACCGAACCGTTGCGCACATAGGTTCGCCCACGCGGCAAGCGGTTTTCAAAATCGCTATAGCGTTCGAGATTCTCGCACCACGCCTTGCCCCAGAAGGTCTTGACAATGTTGCGGCTTTCCACCATCACAGGCGAGAGTGATTGGCCTTTTTTCTTGAGTTTGGCCGTCTCGCGTGCCGCTTGCTGGCGCCGCTGCGCCGCGGAAACGTATGGTCTCCATTCGTTGTAGAATGCCATCGACTCACGTATCCTTTAACGCTTGATTGAGGTCGAGCGCTACCAGCTTGAGCAACTCCTCGTCTTTCATTTCCGTCAGCAACAGGTCGGCGCCGCCTTCCAGCAAATCCGTCGAGAGCTGCCGCTTCGATTCAATCAGCTGGTCAATTTTATCTTCTACCGTACCGCGGCACACAAACTTATGCACCAAAACATTTTTGGTTTGGCCGATGCGAAACGCGCGGTCGGTGGCCTGGTTCTCCACCGCCGGATTCCACCAGCGATCGAAGTGCACCACATGCGAAGCGGCGGTCAGGTTCAGGCCCGCGCCGCCAGCCTTGAGCGAAAGAACGAAAAATCCCACGCCTTCGTCCTCTTGAAAGCGGCGCACGATTTCCTTCCGCTGCTTTACTTCGGTCTCGCCGTGAAGAACCAGGCCGGGGCGCCCGAAAACGGATCTGAGGAACGCGGCCAGCGGAGCGATCACCTCTCGGAACTGCGTGAAGACCAGCATCTTCTCCTGCTTGGCTGCAATGACCTCCGCGATTTCCCGCAATCGAGCCCATTTGCCGCTGTCGTTTTCCTCCCAACTGCCGTCTCCTAGCCAATGCGACGGGTGATTGCAGATCTGCTTGAACCGCATGAGAAACGATAACACCAGGCCTTTGCGCTGAATCCCCTCGGCCTCCTGAAGTTGCTTGGCCAGCTCCTTGACCGACTGCTCGTAGAGTGCCGCCTGCTTCCGGCTGAGTTGGCAAAACGCCTTCAATTCGGTCTTATCCGGCAGATCGGCGATCACCGCTTTATCGGTCTTCAATCGCCGCAGAATGTAGGGCCGCACGAGTTCGCGCAACGGGCCATAAGGATTATGCGGCCGGTTCGCAAGCCCTTTGACAAAGTTAGTAAACTCCTTCGACGATCCCAGCAACCCTGGATTGACGAAATCGAAAATAGACCACAGATCGCCGAGCCGGTTCTCAATAGGAGTGCCGGTCAGCGCGAACCGTGCCTGCGCCTTCAGCGCTTTAACAATCCGCGTTTGCTTGGCATCGGGATTCTTGATAGCTTGCGCTTCGTCCACCACGACTAGGCGCCAGGCGGTTTCCGCAATCCAGGGCAGGCGGAGAAGCGAGCCGTAGCTGGTGATTACCAAATCTACGCCGCTCAGCCGTCCGGGCGAAACGCTCTTGAGCTCGCCCGCCGGAAGCGCGGACGGATGTGCAATCAGGACCTTCAAACCAGGCGCAAAGCGTTCGATCTCCGTTGCCCAGTTCGCTAGCAGCGAAGCCGGGGCCACCAGCAGGCTCGGCTGCTTATGGCCGTCCGTTTGGCGCTTCAGGATGAGGAGCAAGGAGAGAACCTGAATGGTCTTGCCCAGTCCCATGTCGTCCGCCAGGCATGCTCCGAGGCCGAGTTTCGCGAGCAGATAAAGCCACTGCACGCCCACTTGCTGATACGGGCGCAGCGTCGCGTTCAGGTCGGCGCCGGGATCGATTCGGGCCAATCCCTCGGGGCTGCGGAGCCCTTTCAGCGTCTCGGCGAGCCACGGGCCTGCCACCACCTGCGACCACTCGGCGCGGCCATCGGAGGAGGGATCTCCGGCTACGCTATCGGCGCCGGCGAGCAAACGAACAGCATCGCGAAAGCTGAGCCCATTGTTCGCCGCCGTGCGCTCGACTTCATGAAAGTGTTCCAGCATGCGGCTTAGCCGCTCTCGGTCCACTTCGACCCAACGGCCGCGGATCAACGCCAGCCCATCGGATTTCTCCAATAGCTCCCGGATCTCGGCGGCGGTTAAGCGTTCGCCTTCGAGAGTGACTTCCATCTGGAAATCGAGCAGCGCGTCCTGGCCAAGTCCCGCTGGCGTTTTGCCGCCGACCTTCGCGGATACCTGCGGGCGCGGCGGCCGATTGGCCCGCCAAGCCGCCGGCATTCGAACCACCACCCCGGCGCTTTCCAGTTGTGGGACGTCTCTCAGTAGCTGAACCGCTTCCGCCGGTGTCCAGCGGAGCGGATGAAAGATTTCACCCTCATCGACCAGGGCCTTCAGCCAGGGACAGGTCTCCGAGGCTCGCTGCACCGGAAGCAGTAAAGACAGCAAACGGTTCTTGTTGGCCGCTCCGGCATATTCGCCAAGAGCCTTCCCCAGTGGAAGATGTTGCGCCTTCGCATTGGTTGTCAATCGCGTGGTGTAAGTGGCGAGAAAGGCGAAAGGAGCGTCTGGATCTCTGCGGTTCTCGGCAAGATTGAAATGTACCCGGCCGACCAGATTCCATGCAGGGTTCCGGCGCTTCAGGAATTCCTGTATCCCGCACTTCGACTCTGCCAGTTCGACGCCGAATGCGGTGTCCAGTTCTTGCCAGAGGGAGCCAAGGACCTCCACGTTCAGATATTCCGCACCGGTCATGAGAGGCGCCGCCAGAACCAGCCGGTCGAACGCGTCCGTGGGCGGCGCCGCAACATGGATTTTCTGCCGCGTGGCATCGGTATCCGGGTGCGCGCAAAGGGCGGTCACATACCATGTGCCGAATTCTCTCCAGTAGGAGAGGATAGGCGGAAGCGTGGCTCCGGCTTCCGCCGCTCCCAGTTGCAGAAGACCGTGGCCTGAACCTCGCGCGAAGGCGCTCCCCAGACGCTGAGCCAGCTCGGGATCAAGGGGCGGCGCGTCGGGCGCTTCGACTAACGCGAGGCGGCCATGCGGAGACAGAGTTGGAGCAAGAGAGACAGACTCCATGCGGGGAAGCTACCAGTTTGCCAGACGACCGGGTTCGAATAGACTCGGAAAGGGCCATACATGATCCAGGACCTTCGCTTCGGCCTGCGCGTGCTGTTGAAAGACAGGCTATTCACGGCCGTTGCGATATTCACGCTGGCGCTTGGCATCGGCGCCAACACGACGATGTTCTCCGTCGTGAATTCCGTTCTGTTGCGGCCGCTCGCCGGTTACGAAACAAACCGGCTGGTTCGGATCAACGATAGCGACCCACGCTACCGCGCCGGGTTCATTCCGCCGAACCTGTATCTCGAGCTAGTGAAGCGCAGTCAAAGTTTCGAGGAGATAGCAGGGCAGCAGTTTTGTCCGTTCAACCTGATCGGCGTTAGAGAAGCAGAGCAGATCACGGCAATCTGCACGTCAGCCAATTGGTTTGCGATGCAGCATGCGCGTGCCTTTCTCGGCCGGACGTTTGCTCCCGATGAGGACCGCCGTGGCCATTCGCGCGTGGCTGTACTCAGCCATGCGTTCTGGAGGGACAAATTTGCCGGCGATCCAAAGATCGTCGGGCGAGTTATCTCGCTCAACGGAGCGCCCTGGACGATCATCGGCGTCATGCCGCGAGAGTTCAGGCCGCTAAATGTGTCCGACGCCCTGCTGTTTACACCCAATGTCATTCCCGATAATCCGGCCGGTTTAATCGTCACGGCGCGGTTGAGGCCATCGGTCAGTCAGACCGAAGCGCAAGCCGAATTGAAAGCGATCGGCGATCGCTTGGTACAGTCCGAGTCCGCGACATGGAAAGGAACGCATTTGTCGCTTACGCCCGTACTCGAGCAATTGACAGGCGCCCAGCGGCCGCTCCTGTGGCTGCTGATGGGAGCCGTGTGTTTCGTGCTGTTGATCGCATGTGTGAACGTGGCGAATCTACTATTGGCGCGATCCAAAGCCAGAGAAGTCGAAATGAACATCCGGACCGCGCTGGGTGCATCTTCCCGCGCGCATCGTCTGGCTGCTGTTGGCGGAAGTCCTCATTCTCTGCTCGATTGCCAGCGTCGTCGCGGTGGGAATTGCGTATCTCGGTCTGTCGATTCTGCGGCCGCAATTGGCGTACCTTCCGCGCGCCGACGAGATCGCTATCGACGGAAGAGTTTTCATCTGGGCGCTGGTTTTGGGATGGATCGCCACTTTCGCCTCCGGCGTATTGCCCGCGCTTCGCTCGGCGAAGACGAGCGATGTGGCCGGTATGCGATCGCGCGCGACGATGAAATGGCAGACTTCGTTACTGACCCTGGAAGTCGCCTTGGCGCTTGTTCTGTTCGTGGGCGCCGGGCTGTTGATCAGAACGTTTGCCAATCTGCGAAGCGCCCCGCTCGGCTACGATCCGTCGAACACTCTCACCGGCTTTCTCGCCATGCCGGAGCAATCGAACCGCAGTTCGGCGGAATCAATCTATACACGCATTCGGGAGCGTCTCCAGGCCGTTCCAGGTGTGCGCTCTGTCGCCACAGCGACGAGCGTTCCCACTGGTGGCGTAGACATGTCGATGGAAGTGGAGCCTGATGGCCGGGTTGCAAAGACCCGCGCCGCGACCGCCACGGTGAATATCGTCAGTGACGAATATTTCCGCACCATGGGCATCCATCTTCGCGTCGGGCGTTCGTTCAAGGAAGCGGACCGGAGCGGTAGCGCGCCGGTGGCGATCGTGAGCGCCTCGATTGCGCGAAAGTATTTTGACGGCAATGCCGTCGGCCGGCATTTGCGCGTTCCTGCCCTGAATTTCGCGTTGACCGACGCCACGGATGTGTGGGCGGAAGTTGTGGGAGTGGTCGACAGCGTAGCCGTGACATCCGCGGGGCAAACCAATGCGGAACACGTTTACCTGCCGGAGGCGCAGAGCCCCGTTCGGTTTACTTACATTCTGCTGCGCACCAATGGCGATCCCATGCTGTTTGCTTCCGCGCTACGGCGCGCGGTCGCGGCGGAATCTCCACTCACACCGCTCGATGAAGTCTGGTCGATGGAAAAGCGCACTGCCTTTTTAACTGCTGTGCCTAAGCGAGCCATGTGGCTGCTGGGCGTGTTCGCGGGATTGGCGGGAGCGCTCGCCGCAGCCGGCATTTACGCGGTCTGTTCTTATCTGGCGGCGCAGAGGAGACGCGAGGCGGCCATTCGCGCCGCCCTCGGCGCGGGCCCGCTGTCGCTCACGCGCACGCTTTGGGGCAAGGCGGTTAGATCGATCACGGCCGGGATTGTGCTTGGCCTCGTCAGTGCATTCGGCCTGACCCGATTCTTGCAGGCGTTGTTGTTCGGCGTCGGCAATCTCGATCCGATTACTTATGCCGTCGCGGCCGTCGCCCTGTTTGTCGTCGCCCTGCTGGCGATGATCGACCCGACCACCCGCCTGATTACGATGGATATCGCCGGCGTTCTGCGGCAGGAATAACAGGAATAAAACGAAGCGCCACTGGTGAGATCGCTACCGCTCCGCTTCCGTTGACGGCGCAATTATGTGAGTCTAGTGTTATGGGCATGAATGTGCATTTCAACAACCCCGAGCTTCAAGCCAAAATTGAACAGTGGTCAAATGAAACGGGACGCCCGGCCGGCGAATTGGTGGAAAATGTCATGGCAGGTTACTTCGATGAAATTGCGCAAGTGCGAAAAACCCTCGACAGCCGCTATGACGAAATGAAAAGCGGCAAGGTCAAACCCATCCCTGGGGACATTGCCTATGCACGGCTGATGGAGAGCATCGAAGCCCGCCGCAGCAAGGCATGAGAGAGTACGAGCTTCATCCCGAGGCTTATACCGACCTTGATGAAATTGCTGAATATATAGCGTTGGACAGTCCTGATGCCGCCAAGCGCATTGTAAATGAAATTTTCGACGCTATTTCCAAAGTAGTGCCGTTTCCTCATCGAGGCCACCGCCGCCCTGACCTCACGTCGCGTCCTTTGCGGTTTATCACCGTCTATGACTATTTGGTTGCCTATGCGCCTGACGAGCGGCCACTGTGGGTAGTTGCCGTCATCCAGGGTAGCCGAAATCCGCGTCTGATAGCTGCTCTTTTAAGAAGCCGCGAATAAAGTGATCACACGGACATTGCGAGCGTGCTGAAGCAGAACTGAGAGGCTTCAAAACGTCGACACCTGCCTCGTCACGATCCTGTACTCCACTCCCGTTGCTGTGGAAGCCACAATCTCGGCAAGCGTCCCTACCATCCGGAAAACATCCATCCGGTCGTGCTCGTACCTTTCCTCCAAACTGGGAACAATCGACTCGGGAGAGGAAATTAACTCGGCCATTAAGCCATTCAGCGCATCCTTCAGGCCGCCCACCGTATAGGTACGAGTCTCGTTCGTATCGATCTTGACAGGCACGCTTTCGATGCCCTTGCTTTGAATCGTGTCAAGAAGCGCGATCAGCTCACCGATTTTGCTTTTCAAGGCAAATTGCCGATTGCTCATACGGCGAGCGTAGCACGCAATAGACAGTTCCGAATCCGTCGCGCCACCTCGCGCTATTGACGCTTCGCCGCTTCCGTGCTACCTTCACAATGTTCTCAGGCGCCCGTTTTGGGCTTAATAGGGAAGTCCGGTGCAACACCGGCGCGGTCCCGCCACTGTGAGCGAGGAAGGCTGTTTCGTTAGACCACTCAACCGGCTTTGGTTGGGGAAGGTGAAATGGCCGGCAGTTTCCGCTGCCGCCTCCAAGCCAGAAGACCTGCCGAGGACAAACGACGGCTGACTTCCCTGCGGAGAACAGGAAGAATGCATACATTTCTCACTCACTCTCGTTTTATTTCGTTACGACCGGGTGTCTGCCGTCCATTCGAGGAGGACAGAACCCATGAGCATTGCAACCAAGCGTGGTGACCGCGGCGAAACCGCCCTGGCCGGCGGCATCCGCGTTTCGAAAGCGGATCTGCGCGTCGAAACGTACGGAACCATCGATGAGCTGAATTCTTCGCTGGGCCTGGCGCGCTCGCTGTGTCCGGATGAAGATCTGCGCGCTCGCACGAAACGAATTCAGCGGGAGCTGTTCCAGGTGGGCTCGGCTTTAGCCACGCCGCCGGAAAGTAAAAAGCCGCAAGTGCCGGTCACCACCGAAATGGTGGAGGCGCTGACGAGCCAGGTACACGAAATCGAGAGCATCGAAGGAATTTTGACCGATTGGTCGCTGCCGGGAGAAGACACCGCGGCCGCGGCCTATGATGTAGCGCGCACGGTCTGCCGGCGTGCCGAGCGCGCTTTGGTGCGCCTGCGCGAATCGGGTGTCGCGGTGGACGCCAATGCGCTCGCTTACCTGAATCGACTTTCCGATCTGTTGTGGCTGTTTGCTCGCAAGCTTGAGACTTCGGCCGGCGTGAACAGCTCACTCCGCATGATCAACGAAAAAACAGGACCGCGCTGGTCGCGGGCCTGGTAGGCCGCCTGGCGATGGTCCTGAAGCCGATTCTCTTTATCGCCGTGGTTGCGATGCTTGCGGCGGCGGTGGAGCGCTACGCGTCTCCGCCGGGCGGGCTGCAGTTGCCCGTTCCTCCCACGGGCGAGGGCAGCGCTGCGATCCGCACCGGAAGTCTCGCCTGGCCACGCGAAGCGATCGATAGCGACAACATGCGGGTGCGCATTCCGCGCCCGGCACGCCGCATCGTGTCGCAATACTGGTCGATCGACGACTATGTCTATTCCGTCGTTCCGCCGGAATCGATCGTGGCTGTGAGCCAAAGCGCCTACGCGCGCGAGTACAGCAATGTCTATCTGCTGGCCGAGAAATTTCGTCCCGCCATCGCAACCGATCCGGAGCGCGTGCTCAATCTGAATCCCGATCTCATACTCGTTTCGAGCGACGGGCGGGCAGACTATACCAGCCTCGTGCGCGGCACCGGCGTTCCGGTCTACCGGATGCAGACCACGTTTCATACACTCGCGCAAATAGAGAAGACAATTCTCCTCACCGGCTATCTTACGGGCCGCGATGCGGCCGCGCGAAACGTGGCCGCGCAATTCCAATCGTCCATTGAAGAAGGCCGCGCGCGAGCACAGGAAGCGCGCGTACACGGCATGAGGCCGCCGCGCATTCTCGGCCTCGCGGGCCGGCATGGCTACGGCGCGAACACCGTCTTTGATGACGTGCTGAAGACGGTGGGCGCCATTAACCTGGCGGCCGAACATGGTCTGGAAGGCTACCAGCCCGTCAATTTCGAGCAAATCGCAGTATGGGATCCGGATTGGATCGTGGCGGGCGCGGATCGTGGACAAGCCAAGGCTGTGCTGGCTCAGCTTTCCTCCGATCCGGCGATTGCTGTCACGAAGGCAGCCCACAACGGGCATATTCTCGTGCTCGAAAACGAGATCGTGCAACCGATGTCGCCTTTTAGCGCGCGCTTCGTCACCACGCTCGCGAATGCACTCTATGGAGCGGCCGGATGAAAACGCGCATTCCGCTGTTCTACGCCTTACTGCTGCCGGTCTTGCTCGCGAGCGCGGTGCTCGCGATGGCTATCGGCAGCACGTCGCTCGGTTGGGGAACGGTACTTCGCGTTGTGGCGGGTAAACTGCTGCCGGCGGGTTGGGTGGACACGGCGCACGTCACGCACGCCGAATCCGTGATCGTTTGGCTGATCCGGATTCCGCGAGTTTTGGTTGCGGCGTGCGTAGGCGCCGGGCTCGCCGCTTCGGGCGTGATCATGCAGGCGCTGTTTCGCAACCCGCTCGCTGAGCCGAGCCGGGTAGGCGCCGGCGCCGGCGCCGTTCTCGGCGGCGTCATCGCCTTTGTTGCCGGCTGGAGCGTCACGTCGGTAATCTCGCTGCCGCTCGCCGCCATGACGGGTGCGCTAATCGCATTGGCTTTGGTCTATGCCATGGCAACGCGCGGTGGTGTAACTCCCGTGACGACTCTGCTGCTTGCCGGCGTGGCCGCGGGGTCGCTGCTGACAGCCGTTTCGAGCTTGCTGCTTTCCGTGAATATCGTCAACTGGCAAATGGCGCAGGACATCGTGTTCTGGATGATGGGTGGGCTCGATGCCCGCACCTGGACGCATTTCTGGCTGTGCGCGCCGTTTGTTTTGCTCGGTCTTGTTGCGGCGATGGTGCAATCGCGCGATCTGGATCTGTTGCAGCAGGGCGAGGAAACCGCCGCTTCGTTTGGCGTAGACGTGGAATCCGCTAAACGCATGTTGACGTTGACGACGGCTGTTTTGACGGGCGCCGCCGTGGCGGTCGCCGGCTTGGTGGGATTTGTCGGTTTAGTGGTCCCGCATGCGGTCCGGCTGGTGCTCGGCCCGTCAAACAAAACACTGCTGCCCGCCAGTGCGGTGGCGGGCGCGGCGTTTCTGATCCTTTGCGATCTGGCTGCCCGCACATTGCATCAGCCCACCGAAATCCGGCTCGGCATTGTTACCGCGCTGTGCGGCGGGCCGGTCTTCATCGCGCTGCTGATTCGCCGTTACCGGGAAGTAACAACCGGATGAGCATACTCGAAGCGCGGGAAGCTTCGGTTTCCCGTGGGCAGCGTCTTATTCTGAAGCGCGCTTCGCTGTCGCTCACGCACGGCGAGCTGGTGGCGCTGGTAGGGCCGAACGGCAGCGGAAAAAGTACGCTGCTGCGCGCGCTCGCTGGCTTATGGTCCACCACACCGCGCGAAGCCGTGATGCTTGATGGCAGACCCATCGCCGATATCGATCGTCGCGAAATCGCGCGCCGCATCGCCTTTGTTTCGCAGGACGCAACCATTCACTTCGCCTTCACCGTAGAGGAAATTGTGCGCATGGGCCGCTATCCGCATCGCGGCCGTTTTGCTCGTGAGGGCGGAGCGGACCGGGAAGCGGTTCGCCTGGCGATTGCCCGCTGCGATATCGAACATCTGGCGTCGCGCGCCGCGAATACCCTTTCCGGCGGCGAGCGCCAGCGCGTGCTGATTGCGCGCAGTCTTGCCGTGGAGCCCGAATTTGTTTTGCTCGATGAGCCCACCGCCAGCCTCGATGTCGAACATTCGCTCGAGGTGCTCGATTTGTGCCGCTCTCTCGCAGCGTCCGGGCATGTTGTCGTGCTGGCAACGCACGATTTGAACGCTGTTGCGCGCTACGCCTCGAAAGTCGTGCTGATCCACCAGGGCGAGATTGTTGCTACCGGCTCCCGCGACGAAGTGCTGAGCCAACAGTCGCTCGAACAGGTGTTTCGTGTCCGCGCCGATGCCGTAGCCGGCGGCGACGGACAGCCAGTATACGTTTTTCACCGATTATGATTCGATTTCTGTCTATTGCAGCGCTGTGCAGCGCAACTCTGTTTTCGCAGGCGCCGCGCGCGCTCTCCGGGCATATTCAGGATGCCCAGGGCGCTTCCGTGGAAGGCGCCGAAGTACGACTCTTCCGCCAGGAGACCGGCTCCTTCCGCAATACCGCCACATCCGCCTCGGGCGAGTATCGCTTCGAGCGCGTCGAGCCGGGCAGTTTTGCATTGCAAGTGAGAAAGGACGGCTTTCGCACCGCGGTTTTATCCGTGGGCGTTCGTCGCGAAAGCACTACCGCCGATGTAACTCTCCAGATCGAAGGCGTGAATCAGACCGTAGTGGTCACGGCCGCGGGCGAAGCACAAACGTTAGATGAAGTTTCGAAGGCGACCAGTGTGGTCTCGCACGAAGAGATCGTGAATCGCGATAGCCGCTCGCTGAGCGATATTCTGACTACCGTTCCCGGCATTTTGATTCGCAATCAAGGTGGTCCCGGACAGGTGACGAGCATGTCGATCCGCGGCTTGCCGTCGTCGGCCGGAGCGATTCTGGTGGATGGCTTGCGCTTTCGCGACGCTTCGACCACGCAGGGCGATGCGAATTCGTTCCTTCCCGTTCTCGATTTCATTGATGCGGATCGTATCGAGGTGCTGCGTGGCTCTGGTTCCTCCTTATATGGGACGAACGCCGTGGGCGGCGCGGTAAATGTCGTCACCGACCAAGGCGGGAAACCGCTTCACGGGCAGATACAAACCGAAGGCGGAAATCTCGGGCTTTTTCGTGCGCGCGGGACAATCGGCGGCGGAGCCTTTCAAGATCGCCTCAAATTCACAGCGGGCATGAGCCACATCAATGTCATGAGCGGTGTGGACGGGCAAGATGCATACCGAAACACCGGGCTGCAGGCGTTCACACGCTACGATTTAACGTCGAAGATGAGCTTGACTGGCCGCTTTTGGGGAGCCGATGGTTTCGGCCAAACCAACAATACAGCCACTTCGAGCGGCATTCCCTTCGCCAATATTCCACTCTCCACCATCGTTCCGGCGATTCCACTCTCGCCCACCGGTGTCCAGACGTTACTAGCAGGCGGAATCCCCGCCTACGGCAACGCCACCTATATTCCCGGCGTGAACGATCCGGACGCGCGCCGGTCCTCTCGTTTCGAAAATGCGGCCATTATTTTTCGCGATTTGCTTACGCCCAATGTGAACTGGCAGGCCAGCTATCAAATCGTGCACACCGGACGCGTCTATGAAAACGGTCCGCTTGGTATCGGTTTTCAACCCACCGCGCTGAATTACGGCGAATACGATGGCACGATTCACACGGCGGGCCTGCGCGCGACCGCGCAGCTTGCTTCCTGGATCGGCGTGACGGGCGGATACGAGTTCGAACGGGAAAATTATTTCGATCATCAGGACAACAATCTGCCATCGTTCCAGCGCATCAGCGAGCGTACGCGCGCGTTTCAAAATTCGAATGCCGGTTTTTTCGCCACGCAAATAGGCCTGTTCGATCGCCGGTTGCAGGTTTCCCTGTCCGGCCGCGCGCAGAGCTTCCAACTGGCGCGGCCCGATTTCGACTACGCGGGCGTAGTGAATCCTTATTTGAATATTCCGGCCAGCGTGCCCGGCGCGCTCACCGGCGACGCGTCGATCGCGTATCTGCTGCCCAAGTCGAATACGAAACTGCGCGCGCATGTGGGGAACTCCTATCGGGCGCCATCGATTTTCGAGCGCTTCGGTGCTGGCTTTTTCAACGACTTCTTTACCGGCAAGGTGATCTTCTCGCCGTACGGCGATCCGCGCCTGGCGCCTGATCGCTATAACTCGGTAGATGCCGGTGTGGATCAATATGTATTCGGGAACCGCGTACGTGTTTCGGCCACAGTCTTCTATACGCGCGTGGTCCGGATCATTGGGTTCAATTCGAATGGCGCAATCCAGCCCGATACCGATCCTTTCGGGCGCAGTTCGGGATATATCAACACCTCGGGCGGTATTTCGCGCGGCGTGGAACTGAGCGTGGAAGCTCGGCCCACGCGCAGCCTCTCCCTCAGCGCTTCCTACACCTACGCCAACGCGAACACGGATACCGACAGCCAGGTGCCCGGATTTTTCAAAGTCTTCGATACGCCACGCCACGTCATCTCATTTGTAGCGACCAAGCAATGGACCAGGCGGCTCGATACGACTGTCGATTTGTTCCACTATTCGAGTTATTACGACGCCTACGTCGGATTTTTGCAGGCGTACGCATTTCCCGGCTTTACGAAGACAAACCTCGTTGCAAGCTATCGCTTCTGGGACAACGAGCGTAAATCCGCGCGGTTCTATGGAAAAATCGAAAATCTTTTCAACCAGCGCTATTATTTTGCCGGCGCCTTAGCGCCTCAGGCGACATTTGCCGCCGGAATAGAATACGCCTTCTGACCCAATCATTATTAGTAGGCGGAACCGCTTCGCACGTTGGCAAGAGCTGGATGGCAACGGCGATTTGCGCCTGGTTGCGCCGGCAACACGTTCGTGTAGCGCCATTCAAGGCGCAGAACATGTCGAACAATTCCTACCCATGTCCGGGCGGAGGCGAGATTGGCCGCGCGCAGGTGGCGCAAGCCGAAGCTTGCGGCCTTCCGCCGAGCGTAGACATGAACCCCTTGTTACTGAAGCCGACATCGGATAAGGGAAGCCAGGTGGTCGTGCAAGGCAAGGTGTGGCGCAATTTAAGCGCGCGGGAGTTGTACGAGCAGCACGAGTATTTGCGCGAGAAAGTGGAAGAATCCTATGCGCGGTTGGCGGCTACTTATGATTTCATCGTTGCCGAAGGAGCCGGCAGTATCGCCGAATTGAACTTGCGCCCGACCGATCTCGTCAATCTCGGCTTTGCGGCGCGGCATCGCATGCCGGTGCTGCTGGTGGCCGATATCGATCGCGGCGGTGTATTCGCTTCCGTATTCGGCACAATTGCGCTGCTCTCACCCGCCGAACGCGATCTCGTGCGCGCTTTCGCGATCAATCGATTTCGCGGCGATCCATCCCTGTTCGCCTCCGGCGTAAAGCTGCTGGAAGAGAAGACGGCGAAGCCCTGCTTAGGCGTGTTCCCGTTCCTCGATGCGGTCCGGCTGGATGAAGAGGACAGCGTTTCCCTCGAAGAGCGGCGGAGCAGCACGGCGCCGATGGCTGCCATTCGCTTCCCGCGTATTTCGAACTTTACGGATTTTCGCCTCCTGCCCGTGATGTGGGCCGAGAGGCCCATTGACCGAAAATTCGAAGTAGTGTTTCTGCCGGGCACCAAGAATACGATTGGCGATCTTACCTGGATGCGAGCGCAGCGGCTGGACCAGTGGCTCCTCGATCAACATGCCGCGGGCGCACGCATTGTCGGAATTTGCGGTGGTTATCAAATGCTGGGCGAACGCATTGACGACCCGGACCACGTGGAATCGGACTGCGCTTCGGCCAACGGCTTAGGGCTGCTGCCGGTGACAACTACGTTACTCGCTCAAAAAACAACGCGAACCGTGAATGGGCGAACCCGCGGCGGCCAATCGTTTCACGCCTATGAAATCCATATGGGCGAAACGAGTCCCGTTGAGGCGCCTTGTTTCGCTTACGTCAACGGTTCGCCCGAGGGCATTGAGTGGAATCGATGTTTAGGGACATACTTGCACGGCGCCTTGGAAGATCCCGCCGTGATCGAGGAATATCTCGGCTATCGGCTCCGGGATGCGCCGGATAAGGCCGAAATTTATAACCGGCTGGCAGATTGGTTTGATCAGTACGCCGATCTGAAATTGTTTGCACGTCGGTTGGCAGCCGCTAAGAGCTAATAGCTGAAGGCTGAAAGCTAATAGCTAAAACCTGTCCTGCGCTACGATGTTCGCCATGGAGAATCGACGAGACATACTCATGATGTTGGCTGCTGGCGGACTGCCGCTTCGGGCAGCGGCGGGCGGGTCGCACCTGCCGAACGCAGTAGTAAATGCGAACCAGGCAAAGGCCAGCCACGAATCGTTTGGCGTGCTCCGGATCTTCTTCGAAGGGCCGACTGACCAACTGAAATCGATGACCGGCGGCAGCCTTCTCCTAAACCCTGGACAGCAGCCGCATCCGCCGCATCAACATCCCGAAGAGGAATTCATGGTGGTCACGGAAGGCAACGGTGAGATTCTGGTGAACGGCAAGAAAGTCCAGGTGGGACCCGGCTCCATGATGTACTGCGAAGCCAATCAACTGCACGGCGTGAAGAACACCGGCGCCAAACCGTTGCTGTTCTACTTCTATAAGTGGCAAGCCTGAGATGAAGCCCCTCCTTCAATTCGGACCCACGATTTTGCTGGTCTT
>JAICIH010000090.1 GCA_025924475.1 Bryobacteraceae bacterium | reverse complement strand
TGTTACTCACCCGTACGCCGCTGTACTCAGGGATTGCTCCCCTTTCTCGCTCGACTTGCATGTGTTAAGCGCGCCGCCAGCGTTGATTCTGAGCCGGGATCAAACTCTCGTTTGATCTTGTGTGAACAATCCTGACCCGAAGGCCAGAACCTTATTACATCGCTCCGGTTTATTACTCAAAAAAGTCTGACGAATTTACTTCATTGCGTCCAACCAGATTGTCAAACAACTGCGCAATTATCCGGGCGATAGCGAATTGCTTCGTAAAACCAGGAAAAACTGCCGGCCTCGAAAGCCGCTTGAGATCGCATCGCCGGGGGGCGATGCACTCGAAAAACAAACCCTAGATTTCGGTAGTGGGAAAATAACTCAGGACTGCTTGAGAACTGCTATGGAGTCCGAACCAGCCGGAATCACGTTATTAAAACCGCCGATTCCCTGGCTCCCTACCTAAACAACTTCTGCCGCTAAGCCTTACCGGCTTATGGCGACTCGTTCAGAATATCAGGGACTAGACATTCTTGCAAGTACCTTCTCACTTTCTTCTTGTGGAAATTCGGAAAAGGCGAAAGAACGGCGCATTTTGCGAAACGGGCCACGAGTTAAATAGCCACGAATGAACACGAATAGACACGAATATATATGCGGTCACGAATGGGGCTTTACTTATATGTTGTTTGGTTTCATATAGTTAGCTCAATTTTGGGCGGCTCAGCGAACGGGGCTTGTGGGAATACTCGAGCGAGAACGCTCGAGAGATGTCTGAGTCCAGATTGAATGCCCTCAAGCACGCCTGCACGTCGAGTCAGCTGCTGCTGCCGGATGAAAAACCGGCCGAGTTGGATGAATTATTGGAAGGGTTGCACGAGCAATACCGGCCCGAGACGGCGCTCCACGTCCAATTCGTGATTGATGCGGCGCGCGCGATTTGGGTTTTGAAGCGCAATAACCGGCGTTATGACGAGTACGAGCAGGCGCTGTACAAACAGGAGCCGGATTCGACAAAGTGGACCGCGGAACAGTGGCATCAACTGGATTTGCGGACGCGGTACCGGACAACGGCGGAGCGCGGGTGTACGAGGGCGCTAAAGAATCTTGCTCATATACGAGGCGGGTGGGGCAAATTTGCGGAAGCAGGAGCAGAGGTAAAGCCCAAGGAAGAGAAGAAGAAACCGGCGCCGGCGGAAAAACCTCTCGCGCTGCCGAAGGCGGGGCCGCCGCCGCTGTATCAGCGGATCGTGCTGACGGAGGTGGAGGGCAAGACTTCGGTGCAGGTGTATCCGACTACCGAGCAACTGCAGGAGCTGACGAATAGCCTGGCGCCGGAGGTGAAGTTCGAACGCATATTCGAATATCCGAGCGGCGTGCATGCCAGTTTCCGGATGAATGTGGGGATGTGGCGGAAGCTGATCGCGCTCGAAGAGGCGCGCGGGGATGGAGTGTTTTTGAATTCGGAGGAGGCAGGCTGATGGCGAAGAAGGCGGGACGGAAGATTGTGACGCTCGAACAGTGGGTTGCGGTGCGGGTGCGGGATGGGAAGACGGTGACGACGCTGTATCCGGCGAATGATGTGTTGCGCGAGCGGGCGCAGAAGATGGACCCGGCGCCGGAGATGGTGTACCGGCGGCTGAATTTTGCGGATGGCGTTCCGATTGAATATCACTGGACGACGGACGATGCGGCGCGGCGGCGGAATGGCGGGCACGGGATTCAGCGGATGTCGGTAGAGACGTGGCTGGAGACGATCGCGCAGGAGGAGCGGCTGGGGAACGGACATGTGGGGCCGTGTTCGCAGCCGCTGCCGCGGCCGAAGTCGCGGGGCGGATGTGATTGTGAGGTTTGTGTGGGGATTCGGGAGAAGCTGGAGCGGGAAGGGATTGAGGTTCCTTAATTCGAAGAAAGTAACCCAATTTAACGGAATCACGTTATGAGTGGTGGGGTGGTGTAACTTGTGGGTCGCGAGGAGCTCGAAGATAGCGATTTCGTAGGTGTCATCTGGCGGGAAACACTAAAAGGTATTTTCTCGACCTTAGGCCGGCTGCGAGCGTTGGCTAACTGCCGCCGGACCGAGACGGGCCAGTACCATCATACAGGTGTAGCGCGGATCTTAGGGATGCAATCCGCGGACCGTGCATTGCGCGTCGTACATGAGTTTGTGTGGGAAGAGTGGTTGAGCGGATCGCTCGAGCAGCAACAGGCAGACTTATTCCTACACATTCAGGATTTCGAGGAGGACACCGAGGCTGTATTAAACGCCTGGAGCAGTTTACCGCCGTTTCCCTCCTTTATTCCGGATTCGGCTACAACAGAGCAAAGAACGTTATTTACGAGCAACCTATCTGTTTTGCTGGCGCTGCTGCGAAATCAGTATTGCATGCATCGCCCGCTGACGTTTTCCGCGGACGAGCGTTCCATTTTGGGACAAAGTCTTCAATTGCTTCGAGCGAGGTATGCGGAACCGGCGCTGTCGCTCTACAGCCTGGGGAAAGAGATCGGGATGTCGGAGAGGCATTTGGGCAGGCTGTTTAAGAAATGCACCGGTCAAAATTTCCGGCAGTATCTTCGCGAGTTCCGGATCGACAAAGCGATCAAGCTGCTATTGGAATCAGCGCACGACATGAAAACGATTGCGGGAATGGTCGGGTACAGCGACCCCAGTTACTTCAGCCGGGATTTTCGAGACCGGATGGGTTGCACGCCGGCCGAGTTTCGAGCGAAGGTGGGAACGCTCCGGAATGGGTCAAAAGGCCGCCAGCTATCAGCTATTAGCGGTTAGCTTAAATTCGGTGCGCGCTTCGCGCGATGGTCTGATGCCCTCCCTTACGGTCGGGGTTCTGTTTCAATGTCCGATTTTTACTATTAAAAGTCCGATTTTTGCTAGCGATTTTTCTTTCTAATTTCTAAATACCTATTTACACTGAGATCCTACCTGAAACAAGGTAGCTGGAAATAGTTACTTCGCTGTAACTATCCTGTGACGGCTATTGCTCGTGAGGCATTTGTGCGCTTAGCGATTCTTAGCTTGCTTTATGTATGTTTTTTAGCTGCTTACTCGGATACTCCGAGGGAGATAGGCAGCGAAAAGGCGATCCCACGACATCTTCAGGACGGCGAAGAGTGTGAGATGCCGATCGCGGCTCTAATCCGCTATGGAAAGCAGCTTTTCGAAGCGCGCTTTACGGTGCAAGAGGGCTTCGGGCGGCCATTGACGAAGGGCACCGGCGCGCCGCTTTCCGATCCGGCGAGCCCTCTCGCTTTTCCCAGAAATAACAATCGTCTTTCCGGTCCGGAATCGAACTCGTGCGCGGGCTGCCACAATCAGCCGATCTCGGGCGGCGCGGGCGATTTATCGACGAACGTGTTTGTGCTGGGGCAGCGCTTCGATTTCATTACGTTCGATGGCAATGACGTGGTTGCCGGGCGCGGAGCAATGGACGAAAGCGGCAGGCCAGCGACGCTGCAATCCGTTGCGAACAGCCGCTCTACGGTGGACATGTTCGGGGCCGGATATTACGAAATGCTGGCGCGGCAGATCACCGGTGATTTACAGGCGATTCGGGACCGGCTGCAGCCGGGGCAGCAGGCGAGGCTGCATTCGAAAGGAATTTCGTTTGGCCTTCTGGCCCGAAAGGCGGACGGCAGTTGGGAGACGGCAGGCGTAGAGGGGCTTTGCCCGGAGTCGGTGGCATCTTCGGATGCGGGGCATCCGCCCAGCCTTTTGATCCTGCCGTTCCATCAGGCTGGGGCGACGGTTTCGCTGCGCGTGTTCACAAACGACGCGTTTAATCACCACCACGGCATGCAATCGACCGAGCGTTTTGGGATTGGCACGGACGCGGATGGGGATGGAGTTACCGATGAATTGACACGCGCGGATATTACGGCCTGCACGTTGTTTCAGGCTACGCTGCCCGTGCCAACGAGAGTTTTGCCGCGCGATCCGGCACTGCGGAAAGCGGCTTTGGAAGGAGAAGAGATTTTCGCGCGGATCGGCTGCGTGGGATGCCATATCCCGGCGCTGCCGCTCGATCAACGTGGATGGATTTATACGGAGCCGAATCCTTACAATCCGGCGGGCAATTTGCGGGTGGGCGAGGCGCCTGGACTTGCGGTGGACTTAACGAGCGACGAGTTACCGCAACCGCGGCTAAAGCCGGCACACGGAGTGGTGACGGTGCCGCTCTATACCGATTTCAAAGTGCATGACATCTGCGATGGGCCGAACGATCCGAACCGGGAGCTTTTGGATGCGAATCAAGCTGCCGGGTCGGAGGCATTTTTCGCGGGAAATACGAAATTTCTGACGCGACGGTTGTGGGCGGTCGGGAGCAAGCCGAATTTTTTTCATCATGGGCAGTTCACTACGATTCATGAGGCAATTCTTGCGCATTTTGGCGAAGCGCTAGGAACGCAACGGACGTTCCGGGAGCTTAGCTCATATCAACAGGGCGCAATCATCGAGTTTTTGAAAACGTTGAAAGCGCCGAGCGAATGACGAATATCAGGAAGAACGATCATGCGTAAAGTAATTTTTGTTTGTCTATCAGCCGCCGCTGCCGTGATGTTGCTCAGCGCTTCGCCGCAGCAGGAATCCACTAATACTACGCAGCAGCCAGATTCAGCCGGCACCATGAAAAAGACGCAGCTTCTCAGTTCGCGGAAGCAGCCGCCCATGCCGATGCCGCTCGTTGCGCCGTTGTTCATTGAAAATGGCACGACTCACAGCACAATCACATTGGTAAGCAACTTTTCCAAGCCTCTGGATGTCGATGTAGTCCTGTCTGGCTTAGAAGGAGACCAGATCGCCAAATCAACGATTACGATGGCTGCCTACAGCCAGAGGAAGGTTGAACTCGCCAATATCCTGCGCAATGCGCCTTGGGTTGCCGATTCCGGCTACGGCTCAGTTCTATTGGATCCTCACATAGCATCGCCATTAGCGGCACAGTTATCCATTGTCAACGAACGGCAACAAAACGATGTGGAAGAAGAGTTCGTGATGATGATGGGATCGGCACCCGCAAACTATCGTGCAGTGACAGGCAATTTGTCCACAGCGCCAATCGTGGCGATCCGAAGCACAAGTACAACAAATCAAACACTTTCTGTTACCTGTCTGAGCCAAAGCGGGCGGTTAGATGGCAGCAATTTGAAGATTAGGCCAAATCAGACTCTTCTCGTTCGTGGCTGCCGTGCGAATGGGCATTCGATTATCGCTGATCTAGATGATAATTCTTCTTACAGTCCGAATTTAAAGGGCGATTCAAAGAAAGCGCAAGGGCTTGCAGTGTCTTCATCTGCTCCCGCCATGAATCTGGCAGTCTTTGGAATTGCCGTTCGCGGTGAAGGAGTAGAACGGCTCCTTTCTGGAATTCCGTTTTGGGCTGTGGACATGCTCAAATCTGCCACGGCCATCTACCCCGGCGTGCCGTCTCCACAAGATCTTGCGTTTGGGGGACAATTGTTTCAGTTGAGGGCATCTGTGGCAAACTTCAGCACGACTCCTCGAAAAGCGACTGTGTTGCTCAGTACAGGAAGTGGAAAGGACAGTACCCAAAAAACGATTGCAGCGATGACCGTTCCAGGTCGGAGCGTTTCGACCGTGGATCTGCCGGAGCTAACCAACGGCGGAGTTACTAATTCTATTGTCATTCAAACTGACGGCAACCCGGGCGAGGTGCTTACTAACGTTCAGGCCATTACGGAATCCCAAGGTGCGCGAGCTGATTTCTCTCTCCCTTGGAAAGATCAGCAGCAATTTGATAACGCCGGCGAGCATCCTTGGATTATCGGAAACTCTAACGCGGCGACCGTGCTGCTCTTTAATCCCGATTCGGCGCTAACGAACGATTTCGTACAGCTAACAATCCGGGCGGGCCAGACAGTCTGGACTAAACAGGTTTCTATCGCTCCGTATGCAACCTTAGCCATTTCTCTCAACGACATTGTGAAGAATCAGGAGCCGGACTCCGGCGGGCGAAAGCTGCCATTAAATAGTTCCGAAGGGATTGTCACCTGGTACACATTGAAAAATCCGCGTATATTCGGGAAACTGGTTCAGCTCGACGAAGTTGCCGGGATTCCGCGCAATTATGCTTGCAGCTATGGCCAGATAATGTGCGGGGTGGAGTTCTCCGACACATATATCCAAGTGGGCCAACAAGGAACCATATACATTATGACTGACGGATGCCCGAGCGATCCTTTCAGCTATAGTTGCGGCTGTATTGACGAATGTACGCGTGGCGGTCCTGGCGGCATAAGTCAAGAGTTATGGACTAGCGACCATCCCGACATCGCCAGCCCCGTAGATCAGTGGGGAACTTGGCAAGGCAACAGTGTCGGTTGGACATTTATGAGCGTGAGCGCTGCTGACTTCAACAACTGTTGGGGCACAGGCTCTGGAGCAGTTTATGTAATACCAACCCCGTGTTTTGCACAATTGAAGTATCGCTCTGTAGGAGCAGTCTTCGGCGTTTCTGTGGGAAATCACTCGTTCTGGTGGATTCAAAGTACCACCGGAACGGACTGGGAGCACTTTGTAATAGATGGTGGCCCGTCTGGGACGTGTCCAGATTGCGGGACATTGGCGGACTGGGTTACCTGGGGGGATATAGGTCATTACCAAGATGACAATCCGAACGCAGGCACATGGTATGACACTGGGCTCCGTACCGATGTCTGTGGACCAGTTAATCAACTCTATTTTTACGCTGACGCGTGGAACGACAATCGATATCAATATTATGTATTCGGCCCAAACAGCAATACGTTTGCTCATTATGCGGGTTGGAACGCTGGATTTAATCCCTCAGCCCCGCCAGATACATATGGTTGGGATACGGCTCTACCTTAATTGTCGTCGGAGATGTTATATGACCAAGCAGTGGTTTTTGATAGGGATCATGTTTATTTTCTGTCCGCTAGGCACTCTGAACTGCGCGGCCACCGTGCAGGAAATGCGAGCGGAAGCGGTGCTTTCCCACCGTTTCGAGACAGTCGCCTATACACACGCTGATCTGCTAGTCGATTATGATATCCGCGAGCTAGATCTAAGTAAAAGACATGTAGCTACCGATTTACCACTCTCTTTACGGCTACCATTTGTATATTTAGTCGGAGGACTCCGGATTTTGGGACCTAATGCGCTACGTACTCTAAGTCAGAGCTACGCTGCGTTTGCGGTTGGCGCAACGGACTTCAGACCACCGGAGGGATTAGGCATGTTCAGTTCTCATAATTGTTATATCGGTGTCATGAATGGCGGCCCGCATCCAAATCTGGACTCTATTTTTAGCTCAGCAAAAGCCAAGTTCCTCGACGGGATGCCTGTTTGGGTTTGGTCCGCACCTCCTTATGAAGGACAACCTAGAACGACCACATTCTATGCTGCTCAAGTGACTGACTCATATCTATTATTGGCTAATGACCAAGGTATTTTTAGTGATGTCCTAAGTGCACTAAGATCCACCACGGATGTATCAATCAGCATTCCTGGATGGGAGGCGGTCAGCCCACATGACTACTGGCTTTATCGGTCGCTTAGTCAAATTCCAAATTCACGCATCAGAGGCGGCGATAGGACAAGAGGACCGGCGCTCACGTTCTTTGCCGACGTTAATAAGAGAGAATCCAGTGTCTTGGTATATCTTACAGATACAACCATGAACAACACGCCGGACGGACTCCCTGCATCTAAGCTATGTCATTACCAGCACGTCGCCGCAGGCATTTGGCAGGCCAACCTGAGACTAGCACAAGAGCCAACCACAGTCAGTGCACTTTATCAGATATTGGCTGCCTTCGGATTCGGAGTAGTTCTATAGTGCGCCATCCTGTAGTTCACATGCATGCACGGACCCTTTTTGCAGCGCGAGAGACGGGAAAAGAAGAGGTTCACTGATAGCTGTATGCGTAGCTCCGTCGTGCTCATCTCACTTACGGCATTCGTTTCAGCAGTATCCTGGTGGCCAGGATGCATTCAGCCGAGTCTTGATTTATCTTTCTGGGTACCGTTAGTGTGCGTGGGACTCTGCACCGCCCTATCGACAATTTTGGCTCCTAAAAGATGGCCGTCGGTCTTGCTTGCCTCTGGATTGAGCACATTTGTGGGCCTTTCTGCGTGCATGATATGGCCATCGAGCGGTCCTCCTGTCGGGGGCGGCATGTTGTATATTGCGTCTGCTATTGCTGTTGCGATGATGCTCGTGGCGGGTGCTGTGGGTTTCGTCATGAGAAAGCGATCCATTTCGAATGAAAGTTCGCGTCGCGTAGTCTGGGCCGTAATATTCGCCTGTGTGGCATTTGGGCCAGTGACACTCGCGTTAGCACCATCGATGGTCCGACACAGATTAGAGAGCAATAATCGGCTGGCTGCCGAGAGGTTTGCGTCATTGAAGAAGGCTGTAGAAAGCACGCGGGCCGAGCCTAACGGATCGAGCAAAATCTGTGATGGTCCAACTTTGGGCCACCATTATGCTGGGCCGCCATTTAGCCAAACGGATTGGCGGCGTATTACTGGAAATTACGTGAAGCAGGACGGCTATGTTTTCATGGTCCACTGTCATGAAAATGAAAAGGGAGGTTATCTTGTTAACGCCCGCCCAGCTAGGGCATATGGAGATGGAACTCGTCAGTTCTGTACGGACGAGTCCGGCAAGGTAGGTTGCGGAATGGATTTCCGGCACAAATGCATGCCCTGCCCACAGTGAGTGTCTCGGTACAGTTTCGAAAACGGCGATCATTGGTATCACGGTCCGAAATGTTTATGTGAATTACGTGTAATTTTTTAGGAGGCTGACAGGCGATGTTTAGTTATGTATTGACGTGCTTAGCAGTTATGGTGTTGCTCGGCATACTCACACCAGCAGCGGCATGCGACACGATTTCTGATAAAGACCGCATCAAGATAGAAACTTATATCAAGGCATGGTACAAGCTCCCTGAGAAACAAACTGTCACACTTGTAGATGGCGGCATAATAGATGGGGCGTGCTATCGAAAGCTCGTATTTCGCGCCAGCCTTCCCGCACCGCTACTCACGCTTTATCTAACACCGGACGGAAAACATTTGGTCAGCAACGTCATGGATCTCTCGATCGATCCGGTAGTCGCGGAACGCCAGAAGCAGAAGGAGTTTGAAGAATTGCTCACTGCCGGAGCGCTGCTGACATCCACCAACAGCAGTGTTCCGGCCAGACTGGTCGTGTTTTCGGATTTTCAGTGCCCGTACTGCAAGCGATTTGCGGAGTTCATGAATAGGCTTAGCGCCGAAGAGCGCGCTAAGCTGCAGGTTACCTATCGGCAGCTCCCATTAAATATCCATGCGTGGGCACAGGATGCGGCTGCAGTCAGCGCTTGCGCCGCTTTACAGGACAAGGGCGCGTTCTGGAAGCTTCACGATTTCTATTTCACCCGGCAGCAGGATTTTTCGAAAGAGACTCTTGTCGATAAGTCGCTGGAGTTCTTAGGCCGGGAGACCTCGGTCGACGCGAACAAAGCCAGATCTTGTCTCACTGAGAAAGGCTATCAGGAATCCTTGCAGAGGGACGAGCAACTTGCGATGGACCTCGGTATCACGGCGACTCCGACGATTTTTCTAAACGGCCGGAGGGTGAGCATTCGTTCGGTGGAGGATCTTCGAGCGGCGATTCGATCCGCTGAGACGGAGAATGGACTTCCTGACGCGGCACAGCGCGGAAAATAAGGAGCGCCGTTTCAGCGATGTTTACCGGCAGCGGGCCACAACAAGATTTCAGATTTTCTAGCGGCAGTCTTTTGGCGGGTAAACAACCCGCCCGGCCCAGAGGGCGCCCCGGCCAGTCTAAAGCCACATAGTTTTGTGGGGCGGACCTCCTGGTCCGCGGCCGACGTCCTGTCGGCCTCCTTCGATTGTGTTGCAAACAGAGCAAGCCGGACGGGGACGTCCGGCGCGGCTCAGGAGAGCCGCCCCACTTTGCCGTCCGCATTCGGGAAAACTAACTAAGTGACATTGGGCTGCCGGCCTGCCCCACATAGCAGGCTAGCCGCAACTAAATACGCCGTGCGAATTCAGTGCCGCTACCGGATGGCAAAAAATTGCCAACCGACTCCTTAACCCGGACGAGCCGGAACCAAACAGAGCGAACGTCACCGCTCCCTCGTGGTCGCGGCTCGGTTTCAAGATCATCGACTTGTACAGTGGAAAGCGGTGAGGCGTGATGAACCGGCGTAGATTTATTCGTGAGAGTGCCGCTGCTACAGCAGGGCTGTTTCTACCAGCAAGCGCGAATTCCGCTGATCGTCCCAACATCATTCTGATTTTGGCCGATGACATGGGATTCTCCGATATCGGCTGTTATGGATCGGAGATTGCCACGCCGAATCTGAATAAGCTGGCGGCGGGAGGTTTGCGTTTCACGCAGTTTTACAACAATCCTCGCTGCTGTCCCTCGCGGGCTTCGCTGCTGACCGGACTTTATCCGCATCAAGTGGGAGTCGGCATGATGGTGGATGCCGATTACCGCAGATATCCGTATCCGGCGTATGCCGGCGATCTGAGTAACAGTTGTGTCACGATCGCGGAGGCGTTAAAAACCGGCGGCTATCACACCGCTATGGCCGGCAAGTGGCATTTGACTCCGCCCGAGGGCGTGACGAATCACAACTGGCCCTTGCAGCGCGGGTTCGATAAATATTTTGGAACGATTGCCGGCGCAAGCAGCTATTTTGATCCGGCAACGCTGACTCGGGATAACACGCCGATCCGCGCGGAGAAAGGGTTCTACTATACCGACGCGATCGCGCAGAATGCCGCGCAGTATGTCGAAAACTTTGCGCGCCAGGCATCTCCGTTCTTTCTTTACGTTGCCTTCACCGCTCCCCATTGGCCGTTACAAGCGCTGGAAGAAGACATAGAAAAATACAAAGACCGCTATCGCAGCGGTTGGGATGAGTCGCGGCGCGAACGTCATCGGCGGCAAATCGAGATGGGGATCGTGCAAGAGAAGTGGGGAATCACTCCGCGGGACCCGCGGGTTCCGCTCTGGGAGATGGCGTCCTATAAAGATTGGGAAATGCGCCGCATGGCGGTGTATGCCGCCCAGGTGGAACGGCTCGATCGCGGAATCGGAAAGATACTGGCCAAGGTCGAGCAGCTTGGTATCGCGGAGAACACGCTGATTTTATTTATGGCCGACAACGGCGGTAACTACGAGGAGTTGGGCGATCCCGGCCCTGAAGCGACGCGGCCTATCTACCTACCGTACAAAACGCTGGATGGCCGTCCGGTTGAGCGAGGAAACAAGCCATCCGTAATGCCGGGGCCGGAAAATACATATCAGAGTTACGGAATTCCTTGGGGCAACTGCAGCAACACTCCTTTCCGGCTTTACAAGCACTATGCTCACGAAGGGGGTATCAGCACGCCGCTGGTCGCCTATTGGCCTGCGGTGATCCGGCGGAAGAATTCGCTTACTCATCAGATCGGTCATGAGACCGACATCATGGCGACATGCCTCGATATTGCCGGCATCCCATATCCCGCAAAATCGAAATCGGGAGCAACGCCTCCTCCATTGGCGGGAAAGAGTCTGCTGCCGACTTTCCATGGACAAACACGCGAGCGCGGGCCCATTTTTTGGGAGCATGAGGGAAACAGCGCCATGCGCGACGGCAAGTGGAAATTGGTCTCGCAATTTCCCAACAATTGGGAGCTCTACGACATGGAAGAGGATCGGACCGAGATGCACAACCTTACCGATCAATATCCCGAAAGAGTGAAGCGGATGGCGGCTGCGTATGCGGACTGGGCGAAACAGGTTGGTGTGCAACCTTGGCCCATGCCGGAAACTCCGCAGAATCAGCGCCAGGGGACCATGCCATCGCCTGAATATCTGCGCAGGGATCGGTAGATTTTCGCCCGGCGATTCTGTGATGGAAATTCTCAGAATTGCCGGGCTAGAGCTTTCAGTGATATCTTTCCGGCGAGGGTGCGTTATGGATCCGATCATTCCAGCCAGGATGGCCGCTGAAATCGAGGGCGATTTCGTTGTATTCGTCATTGGCATGCGCATTAACAAGCCGTGGAAATTGCACAAGTGGATTCCGATGTTTTTTGCTATGCCGCGCATGCTGAAAGAACTGAAGGGGCAACCCGAGAGCGGGTTTCTGGGTTCGATTTCCGGTGGATTGCTGGTGGTGCAATACTGGCGATCGTTCGATGATCTGGAGCGCTACGCTCGAGGCCAAGATCATTTGCATTGGCCGGCCTGGGTTGCCTTCAATCGGCGTATGGGGCGGAGCCGGGGCGATGTGGGGATTTGGCACGAGACCTATATGGTCCGGGCTGGAGAATACGAGGCGATCTATAGCGGGATGCCTCGCACTGGACTCGGCCGCGCGGGCAAACTCGTTCCAGCGACTGGCCGGAAGGAATCGGCCCGTGGGCGAAGCGGCCGGGCTAGTGTCGTGTCGCGGTAAGGCGCGTTAGCATGTAGAAACCGCTTACTACGTGCGCGGCTCGGATTCGAGCGTCGAGACGAGTCTCGGCGCGGCACGCAGAAGTGCGTGCGCCACCAGGAATCGCTATGTTACGTTGGGCAAGAAATGCGTCTTTTCCCTGTATCGACCGTGCTTGGTGTTTTTGTTGGGGCCGCCGGGCTGTTTGGGCAAGGGCAGACAGCGGAACCGAAAGAGCCGCCGGGCAGCCAGGTAAAGGGCGTGCCGCCGCGCGCAGCGGCGACCGATTATCAGGCACAAGCCAAGGCCGGCGATGTGACGATCGCGGCCGATTTCCTGGGCCATGCCATTCCGAGGATGGAAGGGCCGCTCATGACGGAAGATTATGTTGTCGTCGAAGCAGGACTATTCGGGCCTCCGGGGAAGCAGATCACGTTGTCGATCGGCGATTTTTCGCTGCGCATCAATGGCAAGAAGCAGCCTCTGCCGAGCGCGCCTTATGAATTAGTAGCTAAGTCCGTAAAAGATCCGCAGTGGTCGCCGCCGGCTCCGCCCGAGAAATCCAAGTCGAGCTTTGGTTCGGGTAGTCAGAATGAACCGCCGCCGGCTCCGGTCCACATGCCGTTCGAAATGCGGCGCGCGATGGCGCAGCATCTACAAAGGACTTCGATGCCGCAGGGAGAACATGCTCTTCCGCAGGCCGGATTGCTTTACTTTCAACATCGCGGCAAGAGAGAAAATATCCGGTCGGTCGAGTTGGTTTACGCTTCGGCCGCCGGGAAAGCTACGCTGACGCTGCAACCCTAAAATCCGCATGCAAGGGCGATGGCGAGCGGGAGATTACAGCGCTCTATTTCTCAGGCTGGCGCTGGCAGCGTCGTTTCTTTCGGCGGTTGCCGACCGGTTCGGGTTGTGGGGCCGTCCTGGCGAGCCGCACGTCGGGTGGGGTGATTTTATACACTTCACCGCGTATACGGAACGCCTGACCTTCATGCTCCCAACATACTGGGGCCCAGCGCTGGCGTGGACAGCAACTATAGCGGAAACTGTTCTTGCGCTCGCCCTGTTAATAGGAATATTTACGCGAGTTGCGGCGCTCCTCAGCGGCGCCTTGCTTTTGTTGTTTGCGATAGCAATGACCTTTGCACTCGGGGTGAAGGCGCCGCTCGATTACTCCGTGTTTTCCGCTTCGGCGGGAGCCTTTTTGTTGGCCAACTGCACGCGTTACAAGCTCAGTCTGGATGAGATGAGGTGCGGACGCGATAAGTAACGTTAAAGATGCGGCCTAACGCCGGTGGCGTGAGGCTTCATTCCATCAATCCTTTCAGGTCCGTGTGAGGGCGCAGCCGTTAGAGAACGCTCTTAACGTTTCCAATTCCACTAGGGCGAGGCACACTGGACTGGATTTCGGGTCGAGGAGGAGAATATGTCTCGTTTATGGGGTGCTTCGCTGCTGATTTTATTGGCCAGCCCGCAACTCGCATTTCTGCAAACAACCATGGGAACAATCACAGGCCTGGTGACGGACAGCAGCGGCGCTGTGGTTCCCGGGGCAACGGTCGAGGCCCGGAATCTGGACACAGGCGGAGAGAGCAAGACGACGACGTCGGCGACGGGAAACTACTCGCTGCCGGGCTTGCGTGTGGGCCACTATCGGGTGGACGTGTCCCAGCCGGGATTCAAGGCCTGGTCGCGGGCGGACATTATTCTCTCGAGCGCGGATACCGTGCGAGCGGATGCCGTTCTCCAACTGGGGCAGACGTCGGAAACCGTCGAAGTCACGGGCGAAGCGGCTGCGCTGAAGACCGAATCGACGGAAGTGTCCACCACAATGGAGCAGAAACTGGTGGAAACTTTGCCCTTGCCGATTGCCGGCATTGGAGGCGGGATGCGCAACGCTTTCAGCCTGATGATCATGCTGCCACAGGTGCGAACCGGTGACGGCCAAAGTTCCTGGGACGATTTCAACGTGGGCGGCGGCCAGCAGCACGCCTGGAACGTGAGTGTGGATGGTCTTTCCGTGGAAATGGGATGGCGCAACCACGTGGGCTATATGAACCGGCTCACGCCGCCGGTGGATGCGGTGCAGGAGTATCGCATTGAAACCGCTTCGTTCAAGGCCGAAGACAGCCGGGCGAGCGGCGGCAACATTAGTTTGACGACGAAGTCGGGCACGAACCAGCTGCACGGCTCGGCTTTTGACTACTATCAGAGCCAGGTACTTGACGCTAATACCTGGCGCAACAATTTGTTCGGCCGTCCGAAATCGGTCTACCATCGGAATGATTTCGGCATCAATGCAGGTGGACCAGTATATTTACCTAAGATCTATAACGGCAAGGACAAGACTTACTTTTATTTCGCCTACGAAGGGTATCGATTCCCGCAGACGCACGGCGTGGGAACGACCACGATTCCGACGCAGGCGATGATCGGCGGAGATTTTTCGGGCTGGACACCGAAAGGCAAGCTGGTACCGATTTACGACCCAGACTCGACGGTTCCGGACGGTAACGGCGGCTATACGCGCCAAATGTTCACCGGGAACCGGATTCCCATCAGCCGGTTGAGCCCGCTTGCGCAGAATATCGCCCAGTATTATCCGGCGCCGAATCTGCCTGGCCTCGTCAATAATTACTTAGAAACCGGCGCAGGCGCAAAGAACCTGATTAATAATGCGTTCCTGATTAAGTTCGATCAGAACTTCGGGAGCAGAAACAAGCTCTCGTTCACCTGGACGAAGAGCAGCTCCTATTTCAACAACGCTTATGATTCAGACCCGACCAATCCGAACAACTGGGGCGGATCGCTGCCGTATCCATTAGCTGGCCGCCAATATTTTCATGGCGACCAATACTACGGGAATGTCTTTCGGGTGAACGATACGCAAATCATTACTGCCAGCGTTGTCAATACGCTGACCGTGGGAGTGCATCGGCTTACCCATCCGGAGCATGATGTGACGCAAGTTCCGGGAGGACAGAATTGGGGCACAAAGCTGGGCGGAGTCGCCAATAATCCTTATTTCAACAATGGATTCCCATCAGTAAGTTTCGCCAACGATAACTACTACAGTTGGGATAGCTCCAAGTTATGGGACGAATATCACACCGAGGAGGCTTTGGACGAGAGCGTCAATTGGGTGAAGCGCAACCATAACTTCAAATTCGGTTACAGTCTTGCTTTGCTGCACATGGATGTCAATAACCGCAACAATGCCACTGGTACGTATACTTTCAACCGGCTCGAGACGGCAACACCTTTAGACAATACTGGCGCAACGGGCAGCTCGTTCGCCAGCTTTATGCTGGGCGCGGTGGACAAAGGAACGTTTACCGTGCCTAATGCGCAAGAATTGCTCTTCCGCTCCCACGCGATGTTTGTGCAAGACGACTGGAAGATCACGCCTAAGCTGACGGCGAACCTCGGGCTCCGCTTCGAGTTCAACGAAGGCGTGACGGAAAGGCACGATCAGTTTTCGCTTTTCAATCCAGACGTTCCCAACCCGGCTTGTGGAGGGTGTCCAGGGGCATTGACGTTTCTCGGCAGCGGCGCCGGGCGGCTTGGAAGGCGCGGCTTGTGGCCGAACTCGCACGGTTGGGGTCCACGCGCGGGCCTGGCGTATCAATTTGCCAAAGATACCGTGATTCGCGCCGGATTCGGGATTTTCTTTGCACCGGAGAAATCGCCCGGCTTGGGCGGCGCAAACGACGGCTTCACGTCCTCGCCGAATTTCACTTCACCGAACACGGGTGTGACGCCGGCGTTTCAGTGGGACCAGGGCTTTCCGGCGTGGCAGCCGCCACCGTTCATCAATCCTGGATTCAATACTCCGAACGGTGTAACGTTCTGGATGCCCAGCGACCTGGAAAAAACTCCGCGCACGTACAGTTGGAATGTCGCCATTTCGCGAGCGCTTCCCGGTCATTTCGTCGCCGATATCACCTATACAGGCAGCAAAGGAACGTTTCTGCCGTCCAATCGCGAAAACGACATGCAGATCGATCCGAAGTACGCTTCGCTCGGCAGTTTGCTCACCGCGCCGATCACCGACCCGGCGGTGCAGGCGCTGGGATTCACGGCTCCGTTTGCAAATTTTACGCAACTGCTGGGCGCGCATGCAACGTTGGGACAGGCGCTGCGCCGCTGGCCGCAGTACAACAGCATCGGCCAACCCGGAATGACAATGCATAACGGTAACTCCACTTACAATGCTTTGATTCTCAAAGCAACCAAGCGCTATTCGAACGGACTTAGCCTGGTGGCGGATTTTACCTGGTCGAAGCTGTTAACGGATGCGGATTCGGCGGAGCCCTGGATTGCGGGGGTTGTGGGAATAGGCGGCGGAGTCGGCGGCAGCGCCGCGCAGGACAACTATAATCGCCGGCTGGAAAAATCTTATAGTGTGCTGGACATGCCGGAGGTGTTCAAACTAACGGCCAGCTATGACTTACCTTTTGGACCCAACCGCCGTTTCATAACATCCGGATTTGCCGGTCACTTAGTGGGTAACTGGAATCTGGCTACTTACACGTTTTATCAAAGCGGATATCCGGTAGGAGTTATCGATACCGGGTATAATAATTATCTTTTCGGTGGTCAGAACCGGCCGAATGTACTTACGACGGACTGGCGCGCGCCGGTCACTGGCGATGGATTCGATCCGAATAACGAGCCTTATTTGACCGCGTCGGCATTTCAGCGTATTACCAATCCGGCGCAGAATCCGTTCGGTAGTGCACCGCGTTTCAATGGCGCGACGCGATCGCCATATACGGTGAGAACGAATATTACGATCGCCCGCTCATTCCCCATTAAAGAACGGGCGCATCTGGATTTCCGTTGGGAGATTTACGACTTGTTCAATGCGAAGACGTGGGCGAATCCGCAGAGCCTGGATTTGTCAAATACGACGCTGTTTGGGGTGGTGAATAATGCCAATGGGAATCGATCGATGCAGGCGGGTTTGAAGTTTGTGTTTTAACGGGTGGGTTGCCAACCCGCCGCAGGTTGGCAACCTGCCCCACAACGCAGGCTAGCCGCAACCAAACGCAGCATGTAGATTCAACGCCGCTTGCTAACGCGCGCGGTTCTTTTTGCTCGGAACCCGGATCGTCAGCCGAGTATGAAATCGTCGCAAGCAGCA
>JAICIH010000089.1 GCA_025924475.1 Bryobacteraceae bacterium | reverse complement strand
TTCCAGCCCTGGAAGCGTACCGAACCGCTGCTGGACTTCATCGAGATACTGCTGGTTGATATCCAGTCCAAGGATTCTCTTTGTGATTGTGCGGTCGATTTGGTCCAAGCCATTGCCACCGGCCACGCCCAGCACGGCGGCGCTCTCCGGACGATATCGGTCAAGGACCCGCTGAAAGAGCTCCGCTAGGACCGACAATTGTCCCACGCCGATGGAAGCCATGTGTCCTTCATAATCCGCCAGCGGAATGGAGAGCCAAGAATTGGACATGGTCCCATTCTAGGTGCGAGGGTCATCGTTCCTGCTGGGAGCTGACGCGCTGCGGGGTGCCATCTTTTGCGCCGGGCATCACTAGAGCCATGCCGCGCGCCGTTTCCACCTGTAGAGGCTGCAAATTGGGACAGGATGCCGATGGGAACATAAGGCTGCCGTTTTGTGTGCAACTGACAAACACGGTGTTTTTATCTTCAGCCAGTTCTTCGAAATTGGGCGGCAGCATCCAGCCTGGATCGCAGTATTCGCCACAGCGAAGAGGGCCGCGTGTGCCGGTCGGCTTTCCGTCGTGATTGTCGTCCAGTCCGTTACCGTGACCCAGGAACAGATTGTGGCCGAGCTCATGTGCGAGATTTCTGGCCGGGTCGGATGAGCCGGGTATAAAACTTGCATCCACGACGACGCTGAAGGGCCTGCGATTCATGTTCACTACCTCATCGGCGCGGACATGCAGCGGAAAGCCGCAGAGATCGTCGCCGCGCTTGCCGCTGCCGGCTTTGGCGCTGGCGACCATCAATCCGGTATCGGAGCCGGGCGTAACGCCCAGTGTTAATCCGGAATTGATGAATTTGCGCGCGACGACGACGGCGATGCCGGGCTGGCCAGGAAACTTCGACGCCCAGGCGGCTTCGCATGCCGAAGCGGCGGCAGCCGGTTCACCGGAAAGAAAAGCCACGGTCAGATCGCCTTTGGCGCTTCCATCATTTGGGGACGGATCGGGGATGACGGGAATTCCGGTTTCAATGGCGCTGGAAAATGCAATCTGCGCGCCGGGATACCAGATGGTGTCGTTCACCTGGTCCAGCAGCTTGAGCAACGTGCTGGGAGCAGTGGCGGCCGGGCTGCCTTCGATGGCGCACAAGCGGACCGGTATCTGCACGAGCCAACGCACCTGGAAAATGCTGATGCCGATTTGTTTCCTGGCGGCGCAACCATGCTGAGGTTGTAATCGCAGGTTCCCACAACCGTATTGCCGGCGCGATCGGTCAAAACCGAAATCACGACATGAGCGCCGCCCAGCGGTGTGCGCAAGCGCGTGGGATGGACGGGCGCTTCGGAAAGCGTGAGGCCGTTGTGCGCGGCCACGCGTACGGAATCACCGATGGTGTGGGCAGGGCCGAAGAGCGGATTCGCTTGCATCCGAAAACTGAACGTGACGGCGGAAGACGTGGGATTGCTGAAGGAGCGCAAAGGGCGCGGATGCACGCCGCCAGACAACGAAGGAACTCACTGGCTCTTCGGGCGGCACGCTTGATACCGCGCCCGTTTTGCGCGTGTTCCTCAAGAGCGCGGCAGTGGAATGCCCTGCCCCAGACGCAGAGTGAGGGGCGCATGCTGCGCGCAGGAGGCGCTGGGAAGGGCCGCAGGCCGGAGAGAGCCGGCGGCAATCAGCAGGATAGGCAGCACACGCGCGGTGGGAAGGGTTAGCGTGTATGATAATGCGGAACAAATGCACCGGGTGCTGCGTACGGTGAGAGAGAGGTCAAGATGAAAGTGCCTCATTTGCCAATTGTGATAATGGCGGCCGGAGCGTTTCTGCTGGCGGCCTGCAATGTTGATTTTGACGACCGGAACACCGGGCCGATGCGGGACGAGCCGGTTGCAATCGGTGGGGACCATGTAGAGCGCGCCAACGTAGAGCTGGACATGGGCGCCGGTGAGTTAAGGCTTCGCGGCGGAGCCACAAAGATCCTGGAAGGACACTTCGAATATAACGTGGAAGGCGCCAAGCCGCTGGTGAAGAGCTCGATCAACGGCACCCATGCCACGATAACTATAAAGGAGCCCGAGCATTTGCGGCTCGGCGGAAATCGGCGCTATGTCTGGGACTTGCAACTGAACGACAATCAGTTACTCGATCTGGCCCTGAATTGCGGCGCTGGAGAAGCGAAGCTTAACTTAGGATCTCTGTCTCTACGCCACATTGAGGTACATATGGGCGCCGGGCAAGTGAATCTGGATTTGCGCGGCAAGCCTTCCCGCGACTATGACGTAAAGATCTCGGGCGGCGTCGGGCAGGCGAATGTGCAGTTACCCCGGGATGTCGGCATTTGGGCCGAGGCGCATGGCGGTATCGGCAGCATTAGCGTAACCGGCCTCGGGAAGCGCGGCGATCATTGGGAAAACGATCTCTACGATAAGGCTAAAGTTAACGTGCGTGTGGAGGTCAGTGGCGGCATCGGCGAGATACGGATTACGAGTTAGATTCTAGCCCGGCAATTCCGAGAATTTTCTTCTCAGAACTGCTGGGCTAGAGCTTTCAGCGCTCAAAGGTGGATTGTTGCTTGCGTTTGGCCATGCATGCTCTTTCGAAAGATGAACTCGGCCAGACGCTCGGCTCCATCCGCGGTCAATTCACAAACTCTCCATCGGAGACCAGGCCCTCGGCGAATTCCGAACGCCTGCCACCAAACCCAGAACCGCTGCGATAGAAGGCGGGCACAAAAGGCGCCAAAGTAATAACGACCATAGCTTGCCGCGCCTGGCCTTCTCTTACTGTGCACCAAACGCTTCGCTGCACTAAGCACGATCCGCAGTTTCACCCACCCGGAACGCGACCCGGCGCGCAGCCCGCTGATCGCTGATCGCTAAAAGCTTCCCGTCCAAGATTTTCAATATGCTTGGTTGAACTAGGAAGCGATCGGCTCGACCAACTGCTCCACATTCACCGAATAGATCGCCGGTTTCCCCTGGCGATCGCTCTGGAAATACACTCTGCGTGCGTCGGGCGAGAAAACCGGGCAGACCTGGGCAGGCTGACTCGCGCCGTGTTCGCAAAGAGTCATTTCAGCATGGCCGGAACGCAGCAACAGCATGACATCGGGCTGCGCTTTGCTGCGGCTCGCTCCCACAAAAACGGAGCCGTCGCCGTTGGGAGAGAAGGCGGCGAATTGACTTGTGGCAGTGACCAGAGTTTCTGTGCCACCTGAGACTGGGGCTTGGTGGATTTCCGAGAAGAGTGCAGCGCCGCGCGGCACATCGCGCAGAAAAATAATGGATTGACCGTCCGGGGCCCAGTAGGGATTCGAAATACGGCCACTGGCAAGGAGCACCGGCGATTTTCCGGCGGAAGCAAACCAGAATTCGCGTGCATCGACGCCTTGGCGGCGCGTGAATAAACAGCCTGCCGCCTCACCCGGCTGCGCGAGGCATTCATCCGAGATTCCTTCGGCCAGCGTAGTTTCCGCAGTGCCGTTTATGTGTTGGAGCTTGCCGCCGCGAACCACAAACACACCGGAACCAGCTGCGCACGGGCTGAAGGCGGTGACGTTATCGATGAGCGTTTGCATTTTCGCTTTGCCCGGTTCCGCTTCCTTCAATTCGCCGCTATCGAGGAAGTACACAGATCGTTCGTGCGGCGCAAGGCAGAGCGAAAGAGGCGAAAGGTTGGAGGTGATGGCGATCTGGCGCAGCTGGCCGTTGCGCAAATCCACTCGGAATGGGGCAAATTTGCCGGTGCGATTGGAGGAAAAAACCAGAAAGCGCTCTTTCACCGAAACGAAGCGATTGGATGGCGCAGGAAGAAGGCTGGAACTGGCGGTGCTGGTAAGGCGCACGACGGGAGTTTCGGTGTCTGGATCGGCAAAGCGGACAAATTCTCCAACGCTGGGGAGTGGCTTCGCTCGAGATTTGGGTTTGGCCGAACGGCCCCTGGTCTGCGCCGCCAGCGAAGCAGGCAGCAGGACCAGCATGGCGCGCCGGGTAATGCGCGTGCTCACACTTCCAGCTTAAACTGCACAACGCGTAATAACGCTCTAAAGGCCCAGATCGTTGTGGGTGGTTTTGCCGGTGGAGGCGACTTCGGTCTTGGGGGCGCTCGTGCGGAGGTAACGGTAGGGATTTACAGCCGTACCCGCAACGCGGACTTCGTAGTGAATATGGGGGCCGGTTGTGTGGCCGGTGGTGCCGGTCAAAGCGATGATCTCATTGCGGCGCACTTCTTCGCCGGGTACGACGAGCAACTGGGAAAGATGCGCGTAGCAGGTCTCCAGTCCATTGCCATGGTCGACAATCACAAGCTTGCCGTAGCCGCCTCGCCAGCCGGCGGATTCGACCACGCCATCCGCGGTTACATGTACGGGCGTGCCCGAAGGCACCGCGATATCGATGCCGGTGTGGAACGCGCCTTCACCGGAGAACGGGTCCGAACGGCGGCCGAAGGAGCTGCGGAGCAAGCCGACTACCGGCCAGAGATTCGGTTGCGAGTGCGATTGCCACTGATGCGCGTAATTGTGAAAAATGCGGGAGAAGCTGGCGGCTTTGAGGAAATTGTACTCTTCAATGGACTCCTGGGTGTTCCAGGCGGTGACGTTGTCGTCGTCCATCGGCGCCAGGTCGGGAGAAGCCGGCGGGCTGATGCCGTACGCCACCGATACCTCGGACGCCAACGTTTCGAGAGACGCCATCTGCTGGGTGTGCTGGCGGGAAACCTGCTGGAGTTTCTGGTAACGCCCGCGAAGGTGATCGAAATCCGCGCGGAGCTGGTTGTAATTCGAGACTTTCCAGAACATCCGCAGATAGCTCGAACAGGCCCCGAATACGATCGCGGACAGGAGGAGGCAGGCGCCCAGAATATAAGCGAGGGCCTTATAGCTGACCTGAATCCGCTTGACGCGGCCGCTGTTGGAGTGCGCGAGCTCGAGAACGAAGTACTGGTTATCCATTAATTCAAAATCAGCAATTTCAATTCAGCAATTCCAAGTTGGGCTTTCACTAATTAAGTAGTCGCCGCTAAGGTCCTCTACTCCCTCAGGATTACTCTGATTCTGAACGAATTTTCAGGCTATCCCCTACTCTTCCGTCCTGTCAACCCAATTTTCCGTAAAGCAATTCACAATTGGAAGCCTTTACACCTCTTTACACGGATACGGGTAACGTGAGGATACTACCACACAGTCTAGACTGGCAGGTCGATTTAAGACCTCTCTGAAAGGGAGACGGAAACAGATGAAAAGTATTTCCAGACTGATTTTGGCTGGTTCGGTGGCGCTAGTGGCGCTCTGGGCGGCCGATGTGAGCGGGAAATGGACTGCGGAGATGCAGGGCCGGGGTGGCAACACCATGACGGTGAACATGAACTTGAAAGCCGACGGCGCAAAGCTGACGGGAACGGTAAGCGGGCGGAATGGCGATACCGAGATCAGCGATGGCACGGTGGATGGAGACAATGTGTCGTTTAGCATTGTCCGGGAATTCAACGGCAATCAGATCAAGCAGAATTACAAAGGCAAGCTGGACGGCGACACGATTCATTTCACGGTGAAGACGGAAGGCGGCAACGGCGGCGGGCGGGAGCGGACGTTCGACGCGCATCGGGCGACTACGTAAGGTCCGGCGGTTCAAAGGAGGGAACCTGCGCCTCGCCGAAGCACGGTTCCCTTCCTAACCGATTCTAGATTTGTTACAGGGCTATTCCTTTAGCCGCTTGACCGCGAAGCAGAAAAGTTTTGGGGTGCGATCCGCAACCGCAAATCTTAAACGAGCCGAAGTCCTTGTACCATTCCTCTTCCGGTACTTCGGGCTCTGTTTCAATCCATAGACGGAGCTGATTGAGATCGGCGATGCTGATTTCCCGGTGTCGCATTCGGTCGATCAGATGCTGCCGGATGCCTTCGGGCAAATTCTCCCATCGCGCGATTTTCGCCATCAGCCGCCGAAAACCATTCTGCCGAGTTGCTCGCCGAGACGCTTGGCTGCTTCCGGATCGCTCTCGCTGCGGAAGCGCTTGGCTAGCGCGAAGAACTCCTGCTCTTTGCTCTTCTTTGCTTCCATTCCGTCCTCGATTAGCTCCAGCAGCATGCGATTTGCGCTCAGCCTCCGGCTTTTCGCCATAATCCGTACTTGTGCCGCAAGTTTGCCAGGAAGGGTGATACTCTGGCGTACAGTTTTGCTCGATGCTGCCTTCATGCCACCAGTATGCACCAAAATGATGCGAATCGCCTCAGAATACCAGCCCTGGTGGATTTATTAAATCACGGTAGAATGACCCTTCAACGGGAGGGACCCGCGTGCCACAGAAGAGTTGTTTTGTCGTGATGGGCTTCGGCAAGAAGACGGACTATGCTACGGGCCGTGTTCTTGATCTGGACAAGTCATACGAGTACATCATCAAACCGGCGGCGGAAGAAGCCGGCTTGGTCTGCAAACGCGCTGATGAGATCGTGCATTCGGGCACCATCGACGTGCCGATGTATGAGCAGTTGCTGACCGCCGACGTGGTGATCGCCGATGTCTCCACCTCGAATCCGAACGCATTTTACGAATTGGGTGTGCGGCATGCCCTACGACCTTACACAACTATCACTATGGCGGAAGACAAGATGGTGTTCCCATTCGACATCAGCCACATCGCGATCCAAAAGTATCACCATCTGGGAGAAGACATCGGCTACGGTGAAGCGGTGCGCATGAAGGGCGTGCTGAAATCGGCGATCCTCACGATTCTGGACAATCCGAAGAACGATAGCCCGGTGTACACGTTTTTTACGGATCTCGAGCCGCCCATGCGCAAGGTCATCGCACAGGCTGTGGCGCGCGCCGCTCCGTCAGCAGCATTCGCGGGTCCGGTAGCGCCGGCGCCGGCGAGCGATGGTTCTACGCAAACCGTGAGCGAACTGCTCAAACAGGCCGACGCAGCCATGGGCGCGAGCGATTTCCTCACGGCAAAGTCATTGTTGAAAGTGGTGCGCGGCATTGCGCCGAAAGACCCATTCATTGCGCAAAAATTGGCGTTGGCCACGTATAAAAGCGGGATTCCTACGCCGATCGCAGCGCTCCAGGAGGCGGCCGGCATCCTTTCCGAGCTCAAGCCAGAAACTTCCACCGATACCGAAACGCTCGGTCTGTGGGGTGCGGTGCACAAGCGCGTCTGGGACTTAACGGGGCAGCGGCCTAACCTTGATGGAGCCATTTTCGGTTATGAAAAAGGCTTTTCGTTGAAAAACGATTACTGGAACGGGATCAACCTGGCGTTTCTATACAACGTCCGTGCGGCCAACTCAACAGGCCGCGAGGCGATTGCCGATCAGGTGCTTGCTGAACGAACGCGACGACAGGTCCTGACCATCTGCGAGGCCGCGCTCACCGGCAATGCCGCAGGCGGCGCGCCGCACGAGAGATATTGGCTGTTTGCCACCATGGCGGAAGCATGGCTTGGTTTGGGGGACAAGCAGAAATCGGATGCTTATTTGGCCCAAGCGGCGGCAGTCACTCCCCAGCCCGCTGCCTGGATGATCGATTCCACTCGAGAGCAATTGGCAAGGCTGAGCAAGGCAATTGGAAACGCCGACCAAGCTTCTCGCCAAGACCAGCCTAACTATGTCAAGTGATCGTCGACGATCCTGGCGGCCACGTCAGCGGCATCGACGTGGTAGGCGCCTTCGGCATATTGACGTTTTAGAGCAGTGATGCGAGCCTCGCGCTCCGGGTCCGGCTCGACGGCGGAACCGGATTGTTGCCGATTGAGCGCCCCGGCCGGGCTACCCACTGCCGCGGCGGCAGTCCGCAACGTTTCCATAAATTCAGCCGAAGCCTTTTCGTCCTCTTGCATTACTCCTCCACTTTAGCCGATTTAGCGCCACTTAGGTCGACCGGAATAAGGTGCGCTAACGAAAATCAATTTGATAACGAAATCGGGCGCCAGGCACATTATTACCTGAAGTTTGCCCTGAGAAGTGACGAACAAACTATAGAGGCAAACGCCCGCGATTCGCGTTACTCAAACTTTGCAAATGACCGCTCAAGATCTAGCGACCCGAGACACGCAGCCGCTGTCACCGCAGATGAGGGAGCAGCTTATCCTCGAGCATCTGCCACAAGTAAAATTAATCGCCCGGCGGATCCATGAGCGCTTGCCGGTATCGGTCAGCCTGGACGACCTTATTTCCACAGGAGTTCTTGGGCTAATAGCGGCCATTGACCGCTATGACGCCAGTCACGACGTCAAGCTCAAGACCTATGCGGAATACAAAATTCGCGGAGCGATACTCGATAGCTTGCGTGGCCTGGATTGGGCGCCCAGGCAGCAGCGCAAACGCTCCAAGCAAATCGAGGCGGCCATAGCCGCTCTCGAGCAGGAGCACCAACGCACTCCTACCGAGGAAGAGATCGCGGCATACTTAGGACTCGCGGTCTCCGAGTATCAGGACTGGCTGACCGAGATCCGCGGCCTTACGCTAGGCAGCCTGGAAAACGCCGGCACGGAAGAAGACGGCTGCGATTTGCTCCGCTATCTCGCCGATACGGACGACCAGTGGCCGTCGCAGATTGTCGAACGAGCAGCGCTCGAACGTCTGCTGGCGGAGGCGATCGAAAAAATGCCGCAGCTCGAGCGCACCGTTTTGAGCCTCTATTACTACGAGGAAATGACGCTACGCGAAATCGCCAAGATTGTGGAGTTGCATGAATCGCGCATCTCGCAACTGAAGTCGCAAGCGATTCTGCGCCTGCGTTCCTATATGCAGAAGCGTTGGCCGCAAGAGCGGAGCTGACTACTCCCGATTTTCGGGAAGAGGAATGGAGATCGTCATCGGCTTGCGGTCTCGCGTCAGCGCCACTGTAACGATCTTGCGCCCGTAGCGGCCCGAACGCATGAAGGAACCTATATCGCGCGGCGAAGCCACTTCATGATTGCCGATGGCCGTCAGCACATCACCCGCCTTTACTCCCGCCTTCTCCGCAGGCGAATCTTTTTCCACCGAACGAATCAAAACGCCTCGCTTAACGCCGAAATAGTGCGCCAGTTGTGAATCGACGGATTCGCCCTCGATGCCGAGCGCGGAATTCTTCCAAATCAACATCGGATTCGGAATGTCGACGACGGTCAGGTTGGGGAACTCCGGGACATCGAAGCCGGCGCCGGCCGGAAAGTTGAAGCGCGCTGCACGCGGGGCGCCGGTCGTCACGGTAGTGGATTCGACTTTACCGTCGCGCGAGTAGGTAACAACCACCTTACGGCCCTGCGGGGTCTCGGCAACCAGCCTGCCGAGTTGCTGCGCGCCGACAATATTTTCCCCATTGTAGGAAAGCAGAATGTCTCCGGCACGGATTCCGGCTTGCTCGGCCGGTCCGTTTTCCTCCACGCTCACTACTTCGGCCCCACGGGCCTCGCCCAGCCGTAATACCTTAGCCCGGTCGCTATCGACATCGGTCAGCTTGACCCCCAGATGACTCGCAGCTCCGCGATATTGCATGGCAATATCGAGAGAATTCGGGGCGCCGCGCTGGGCGACGAGATCCTGCGCCAGGAGCAGAACCCCGGCGAGAACGGCCAGCACCATCGATAGCAAACGCATGCAGAAGAGCCTCTTAGGGGAACCCGCTTTATCCAGGTTCCACATAGTTATGGACGAGCCGGCACGCAACTCGTTGGCCGCAAATCTCGATTCCAACCCTACTATACGGTTAATACACGTCCACAGGCGCGTTGACTTCCCGCAGCAGTTCGAGACAGCGCGTGCGCACGTAGTCGTCGCTATCGGCCGAACGTACCACATCCTGGAGCGTGTTGGCCAGTTCAGGAGTCAGCGTTACAGGACCCTGGCGCGGAGCGAGAATTTCGATCGCCTGAGAGCGCACGCCAGGATTACTGTCATGTTCAAGAACGTACCGTAATGCGCTGCGGGACGCAGAATCAGCGGCAAACCGCTGCAAACCTTCAATAGCCTTCAACCGCACAGCCGCATTGGGATCGTGCAACACGCTGTTCAGAAGCGCATCCCGCACGTCGCTGCCGCCCTGATTGGTTAGAATTTCGACCGAGTAAACGCGAATTCCCGGATCGGCCGATTCTCTGGTCGCTGCCAGCAGCAGCCGGCGCACGTTCTCGTCGGTCACGCTTCCCGTCACCTCGCCCTGGCGTACCTGTTCGAGCGTAATCCGGACATTGCCCGCGTCGTCGGGCTGAATATCGCGGATGTGCGAACCCGGGTTCAGCATGCTCATGAACGAAACGCCTTCGGGCTTTAGGCCCCCCGATAAGCCGTTGCGGTCCACCCAGCGCGCAAAAGCAAACCCGACAAACACCAGGAAGGATGCCATCGCAATCTGCCATGACCAGCGATGGGTTGCGAAATCGAGCCCGTCGAACCAGCGCTTCCACCACGGCCGCACGGCGGACCACTTCATTTCACTGGATAACGCCGACCGCAGCTCCTGGCGGCAGTGCGCCAGCAGATCGAGCGGCACATCGCGCCTTTCCGCGTTCAGCGCCGTGTGCCAGGCTTTTTCAGAGTCCAATGCGCGCTGGCAAAACGCGCAGCCGTTCAGATGCTGCTCGAGATCCTCTTCCGCGGCGAAATCCAGTTCTCCGTAAAGATATGCCGAGAGATTGGCTTGGGCGACGTGGCAGTTCACACAAAATCTCCTAACGCGGCTCGCATCTTCTGGGTCGCGCGGAACAGGCAATTCTTGGCGGCCTCTTCTGTTACTCCAAGGGCAGCGCCAATGGAACGAAGCCGCATGCCTTGAAAGTGCCGCATCTCGAAAACTACCCGCTCGCGCGGAGTGAGCTGATCGAGAATTTTACGAATCCGCGAATTGACCTCGCCGCTCAGAAACTGCCGCTGCGGGTCCACATCGGCGCGTTGCTCTGCCACGAATTGCAGCCGGTCCACTTCACCGCTCCCGGTCTGTACGGCAACAGCTTCTTCTTTGCGGACTTTGCGCTTCCGGATCTGGTCCAGGCATAGATTCGCAACGATTCGATACAGCCAGGTGCTAAAGGCGCAATCGAAGCGAAACTTCGGCAGGTTGCGGTAGACCCGCAAGAATGCTTCCTGATAGACGTCGCGAGCATCTTCTTCCGAATGGAGAAGGTTAAACGCCATGCGAAGCACGTTGTGATCGTAAGACCGCACCAGTTGCTCGAACGCTTCGGAGTCGCCGCGCTGGGCGGCGCGAATCAAATCAACTTCGGTTGAACGCTCACTGGCGCCTTGCACCGCTACATTCCCGATTGTTTCCGCGTGGGTATCCACCAACTGAGTGGACGTATGAAATCCGGTTTGGTCACGCCCCTTAAGCCACACCCCCGCTTTCGCTCTGCTTTAGCTCGCTAACTCTAGCTCTATCAGCTTTTTAGAGGAATCCAGCCGGGCGATTCGAAAACTTCGCACCTGGCCCGCCCGAGCGGTTTCCTTCCCCTCCCCGCCTGTGCCGCCTTTCTTCCAGCGGGCTTCCAGCATGGCCCCCAAGGAGGAGATATCGGCCGGCCGCGCAGACTCACCCTGTGGGGTAGTCTCCGCTCGCTTCTTGATCTGGCAGACGGCCATAACGCCTTCGCCCAGCTCGACCTTGGCGGAATCGCCGCTCACCTCGATCAGGCGGCCGCTTACTGTCTCCCCCGGCCGATGTTCGGAAATATAGTGATCGACGGTAGTCGGTTCAAGCTGCTTCATCCCGAGCCGCAGACGCCGGCGCTCCCGATCGATTTCGAGAACCACGGCCCGGACCGTCTGGCCCTTGGCTAATTTCTCGCGTGGATGATCCAGCCGCTTTTCGCCGGTAATGTCGGAAATGTGGATCATTCCTTCGATTCCTTCTCTTAACGCAGCAAAGGCTCCGAATTGAGTTACATTCGTGATCGGACCTTCCACCACGGAACCTATCGGATACTTTTCGGAAATCGTCTCCCAGGGATCGCCCAGCACCTGCTTGTAGCCGAGTCCGATACGCCGCTCGGCCGGGTTCACCTGCAAAATCACGGCTTCAATCCGGTCCCCGGGTTTCAGCACGTCGGCGGGTTTCCGGACGCGTTTGTCCCAGGAAAGCTCGGAAAGATGAATCAATCCTTCCACCCCCGGCACCAGCTCGACAAAAGCGCCAAAATCCGCCAACCGGGAAATGGTCCCGCTGACGCGGTCTCCCACATGGAAGGTGCGAGCGGCAATCGACCACGGATCTTCCTGCAACTGTTTCAGGCCGAGCGAGATCTTCTTTGTCGCTGGATCGATCTTCAAAATCTTGGTCTCGAGCTCATCGCCCGGCTTGACGACATCGCTCGCTTTGCCAACGCGCGTATAGGCCATGTCGGCAACATGCAACAGCCCATCCACGCCGGGTGATAGTTCGAGAAACGCGCCGAAGTCCATGACCGTCCGCACGGTACCGCGTACGACGTCGCCTTCTTTCAATTCCGCGAAGGCTCGCTCGCGCCGGGCGCCCTGTTCCTCTTCGAGGACAATGCGCCGGTCGACCACCACGTCTTCCTTCTCGCGATCGAGCTTGGTGATGCGGCACTCGATCTCCTGGCCTACCAGCTTGGGCATGTCCGCGGCATCGCGAACGCCACTCCGCGAGGCGGGCAGGAACGCGCGCACACCGATGTCCACGCGGAAGCCGCCTTTCACCTGCTCGGCGATCATTCCCCTGATGTTGCGTTTCGCTTCGAAAGCTGCTTCGAGCCCGCTCCAATCCTTCGGCCGTTCGACTTTTCGGATCGAGAGCTCGTAATATCCTTCCTCTGTCCTGGGACCCACCGACACGCTAATCGTGTCGCCGATAGAGGGCGAGCCGTCGCGCGCATCTCTCCATTCGGAGAGCGGAAGAATGCCTTCGATTTTACGGCCAATATCGACCACAATGGCTTCCGGACCGATCGAAATAATGGTGCCGCCTTCCGGCTGGCGCTCGAAATTGGAGAGCAATTCAGCAAATTCGGCGTTTTCTTCTGACTGGAAAGTACTCATGACGGCGGGAGGGATCACCTTATTCTGTCATAAGAGCCCAAAAATGATCGACGTGAAGCGCTGGTTCCGCGTGCAGGACTTGGCTTGGATCATATTCGTCGTAATTTTGATCGTCACTGGACCGGAGACAAACTATCAGGCATTGATTTTGCTCTCTCTGATTGGTGCATTCCAGATTATTGAACCTCGCCTGAAAATCTTTGCCTCTCAGCGTGGGCAAGTCGTGTCAGTCGCACTCAAAATGATTTTTAGCTATCTGCTTGTTGGCTGGAGCCACAGCATCGATAGCTACTATGCGTCGATCTTTCTTATCCCAGTGGTCTCAGCTGCAACCACGTTCGAATTAGGAGCGGTGATTCTCGTCACATTGATCGCGATCCTTGCCTATTTTTCTTTTCTGCTGCCGGTATTCATCGTGAATTATGATCTGCTGCCACCCGATCAAGTCAATGTGATGTCGTTGCGGTCTGCTTTTTTTGCCATTGTGGCCTTCCTGGTCTATGATCAGGCGAAAGCGAAGCGCGACGAAATGAAACGCACGCAGGAAGCCGCCGCGAGCCTGGCCGAATCGAGAGCATCTCTACGGCGCAGCGAACGGCTAGCGGCGCTCGGCCAACTCACCGCGGGTCTCGCTCATGAGCTGCGGAATCCGCTTGGCACCATTAAGGCATCGGCCGAGATGCTCAACAAAAATCTGGCCAAGGGCCGGCCGGAAGTGGTGGCCGAAATGACAGGCTATATCGAAGCCGAAGTGAATCGAATGAACGGGCTGATTGCCAGCTTCCTGGATTTTGCACGGCCGTTGCAAATTCATCCAGCCAACGGGGATTTGGCCTCGGTTATTGACGACGTCATAACTCAACAAGCGGACTTGGCAAAAAGCCACGAGGTTTCCCTCAAGAAGCGGCTGGAAGGCGGCCCGCTGGAGTTTCCATTTGACGCCGGGCTCATGAAAATCGCGTTATCGAATCTCGTCCAGAACGCGATTCAAGCCAGCGCCGCGGGCCAGCAAGTCGAGATTCGAGCGGTGGCGCGCGACCAGAACGTCATTGTTTTCGTGAGCGATTACGGCGAAGGAATTCAGTCCCAACATCTGGAAAGCATCTTCAATCCGTTCTTCACGACCAAGTCGCAAGGTGTCGGGCTTGGCCTGCCGATTGTTTCCAAGATCGTCGATGAACATCAGGGGCGGCTGCAGGTATTCAGCGAGCGCGGGAAAGGAACGACATTCGAAATTACGTTACCGCGAGCATAGGTACTACAGTTGAAATGTGCCATCTCCCGGAAGAATTCTGGTCGTAGAAGACGAAGATAAACTTCGGCGTGTCCTCCAGTTGGAGCTGGAATCCGCCGGGTATGAAGTGGATGGAGCACCGTCGGCCGAGCAGGCGCTGCCGCTCGCCTCACTGGCGAACCTGATTATTACCGACCTGCGCCTGCCCGGCATAGACGGTCTGCAGCTCATCAAGCAACTGCAATCGCGCGGCCTTTCCGCTGCTTCCATCGTCATCACCGCGCACGGGTCGGTAGACCTGGCGGTCGAAGCCATGAAACTGGGCGCCGCCGATTTCCTCCAAAAGCCGTTCTCGCTGGATCATTTGACGACCGTGGTTCAGAAAGTCATGGCTGTCCAATCGCTGCGCGATGAAAATCGCCGCATGCGCGAAGAGCTGGATGAACGCTACCAATTCGACAATATCGTCGGGCGCAGCGCCGCCATGCGCGAAATATTTCATACCGTGGAGCGTGTCGCTCCCACACGCGCCACCGTTTTACTTGCCGGAGAGAGCGGCGTTGGCAAGGACATGATCGCGCGCGCAATTCATCATCATTCGCCTCGCAAGAACCATCCTTTTGTGAAGATCAACTGCACCGCTATTCCCGAAAACCTGATGGAGAGCGAGTTGTTCGGCTACGAGAAGGGAGCGTTTACCGGCGCAAATACAAGCAAGCCAGGCAAATTCGAGCAGGCCGATCAGGGAACCGTGTTTCTCGATGAAATCGGCGATGTGCCCGGCAACATCCAGGTGAAGCTGCTGCGCATTCTGCAGGAGCGGCAGTTCGAACGGCTGGGATCGAATGTTACACGCAACGTCGACGTGCGAGTGGTCGCAGCGACCAACGTCGATCTCCGCGAAGCGCTCGAGCAAGGGCGTTTTCGCGAAGATCTCTATTACAGGCTGAACGTGGTCCCTATCAATATTCCCTCTCTGCGCGAGCGCAAAGGGGACATTCCCTTCCTTGCGATTCACTTCGTAAGGAAGCTATCGAAAGAACTGGGTAGCGCGGCCAAAGAAATCTCCCCCGCTGCCATCGACCGGTTACTGGAGCACTCGTGGCCGGGCAACGTTCGCGAATTGGAAAACACGATTGAGCGCAGCCTGGTCCTCGCCGGAGGCGCAACGCTCGAAGCATCGGATATTCGGATTGAAGCGCCGCGCACGTCGGCAGCCGCAAGCGCCGCTCAACAGACGCCGCTTCTGCCAGAAGGCGAAACGCTCGAACATTGGGAGCAGATGATGATCCGGGAGGCGCTGCGCAGGGCCAACGGCAACAAAAGCCAAGCCGCGCGTTCGCTGGGACTTACCCGGAACGCTTTGCGATATCGGCTGTCGCAAATGGGCCTGGAAACCGAAGCTCCCGAAGAGGCCGAATCATAACCGGACGATATTGGGTGAGCGAAATCCTTTGAGCGCGTTACGCGTATCGAGAATCAGCTTGCTTCGCTCCACAACGGACGTATAGTCGACGGCGCTGTGATCCGTTACTACCACCACGCAGTCCGCCTCGGCAACAGATGAGTACATATCCTGCGCTTCGAGATATCCAGCGCTGGTTTGAATGCGGCGGACATAAGGATCGGAAAACGTGACCACTGCACCCAATCGCTCGAGCAGCAGCATGATATCTAGAGCGGGCGATTCGCGTACATCATCGATATCTTTTTTGTAAGCAACCCCGAGCACGTGGATATGGGAGCCGCGCACGGCTTTAGTGGCATCATTCAGAGCGTTCTGAATTTTTTCGACGACAAACTCAGGCATGCGGCCATTGATGTAGCCGGCGAGTTCAATGAAGCGCGCTTCAATGCCCGCTTCCTTGCTCTTCCAGGACAAATAGAAAGGATCGATCGGAATACAATGGCCACCCAGCCCCGGCCCCGGATAAAACGGCATGAAGCCAAAAGGCTTGGTAGCGGCGGCGTCAATGACCTCCCAAACATCGATGTTCATTCGCGAGCACATCAACGCCAGTTCGTTGACGAGGCCGATGTTGATCATGCGAAATGTATTTTCGAGCAGCTTGACCATTTCGGCGACACGCGTGGAACTGACCGGGACCACTTTTTCGAGGGCTTGGCTGTAAAACAGCGCGCCGATCTCCGTGCAAGTGGGTGTGATTCCGCCGACCACCTTGGGAATATTAGATGTTTGATATTTCGGGTTACCCGGGTCGACGCGCTCCGGCGAGAAGCAAAGGAAGAAATCCTTGCCGACCTCCAGCCCCTTGCCGGCCAACTTGGGCAGCAGCAATTCATCCGTCGTGCCTGGATAGGTTGTCGATTCGAGCATGACGAGTAAGCCCGGATGAATGTATTCGGCAATAGCGTCAGTAGCCGAGACGACATAACTCATATCCGGGTCTTTTGTTTTGCGTAGCGGGGTCGGCACGCAGATGTCGATCGTGTCCAGATCCCGGATTGCCGAAAAATCCGTAGTTGCGCGCAGCTTTCCGCTCCGCACCAACGGCTCAAACACTCCGTCTTTTACATCCTTGATATAGGAATGCCCGCTATTGAAGCAGTCGACTTTCGATTGCTGCACGTCAAAGCCGGTGACGTCGAAACCGGCGCGTGCGAATTCGACGGCCAGCGGCAACCCGACATATCCCAATCCAAGGACGCCTACTCGCGCCGTCTTGTCGCGAATTCGTTTTTTGAGTTCGGCGGCCGCCGCCGCGGTATCGATATTTTCAGAAATCAACAAAGTAAGTACCCTCGCCGACGAGTTCTGCCGGTCCCGTCAGATAGACGCTATCATCCCACCGTAGATGGAGTGTCCCGGCGGGAGTTCTTATCTCCACCGGGCTTTCCGCCTTACCCCTCAGAATGGCCGCCACCGCCGCTCCGGTAGAACCTGTACCGGAACTTCTAGTTTCCCCTGCACCACGTTCAAAAAACAGGGTTTGTACCGCGTGAAGGGATACGGATTTCACAATCGAAACATTCGTCCGTCTTGGAAAACGGGAATGTCCCTCGGCTTCGCGCGCTACCTGGAGCCAGTCCTCGGGTATCTCATCGACGAAAAGCGCACATTGCGGGTTTCCGACATTCAAAATAGTCGCCTGCCAAGTTCGGCCGGCCAGTTCGAGCGTGGCGTAACGTTCCTCTTCGTGCGGCGCCCCCATGTCCATTTCGAATAGAAACTCGCGCCCTTTTTGTGAAATAACCCGCAATGTTTTTCGTCCCGCTCCGGTCGTGACGGCGATCTCAGGACCGGTGAGGCCGTTCAAAAGGCCGAAAGCCGCGGCGCAGCGCGTTCCATTTCCCGAAATCTCCGCCTCACTGCCGTCGGAATTAAAAAGCCGGGTTCGTAGTCCCACGCCGTCGCGCCACACCAGCATCCAGCCGTCGCCGCCGATACCGGTGTTGCGTGCACAAATACGCTGTGCGATCTCCGGTAGATTGCCGCTCGCATCGTCCGCCCAAGTCAGCAGAAAATCGTTTTCCGCTCCGTG
>JAICIH010000088.1 GCA_025924475.1 Bryobacteraceae bacterium | reverse complement strand
TTGCGTGTGATTGAGGAAATTGAAGAATTCGGCCCGGTATTGCAATCGAAAGTGCTCAGAGAAAAGAAAATCCTTGTGAACCGAAAAATCGATATTAAACGTTCCCGGCCCGATTAAGATGTTGCGTCCGGCATTGCCGAACGTATTCAATTCGGGCGTCGTGAAAGAACTCGTCGTGAACCATTGGTTAATTCTGTCGTTGCGGCTCCCTGAAGTGTAATGGGGCGCTGAAGTCACTTGAGCTTGATCGTTGCCCACTTCTGGAAGGCTGAAGGAATAGTCGCCGCCCGAAGTGATATTCAGCGGGAAGCCGCTCTGTAAATTCAAAATGGCCGATGTTTCCCAGCCGCCGAGAAGGGCTTTTGCGACGCCTTCTTTGGGCGAGGGAAGCTGCCACAAATAGTTCAGGACAAACCGGTGTGGAACGTTGAAATCCGAAAGGCCGCGATAGGCGTTCAGGTTGTACGGATTGACGATGTTGATTCCGCAGAGGTCAGTCTGATAGGAAACCTGGTCGATGGTTCTGCTCCAGGTGTAATTGGCGCTTACAGTGACGCCTTTCGAAAACCGCTTTTCCACCACGAGTTGCAAGGCGTTGTAGCTGGAATTTGCGCCTGCGGTATCTTGTGTGACTTGCCGAAAGTCCTGATAGGGACGCCGATCGTCTTCGTTATCGGCAGTCGCTGTTGGGCTCGGCAGCGGAGCATTCACATCCGTGTTGTACGCCAAGTGCCGGCCGACTGATCCGACGTATCCGGCCTTAACCAAAACGTTGTTGACCAACTGGTGCTCGACAGTTAAATTCCAATTCATCACCTGCGAGGGCGTCCAGTTTTGTTCATAGGAAACAGCGAGGCTCAAGGGAATATCGAACGGCGCCGAAGATGGCGGAATCTGTGGTCCGAACTGAGCCGGGAAAGGATTTGTCGTCCCGGCGTACGGATTCATGAACGGCACCCGGAACAGGCTGTATTGCGGACTGAACGGAGCGCTGTCGGACATGTTATTGAACGCCTCCACGAAGGGCGGTTGATAGAAGAGCCCCCATCCGCCGCGAATGGTTGTACGGGAGTTTCCGCCGGGATTGTATGCGAAACCGAAGCGCGGGCCTAGCTGGACCCAACTGGATTTAAAGCCGCCGGCCGGACAGCTCGGATCGCCGGCGTACAGATAGCCGGTAGGCGCATTCGGAAAGCGAGTGGATTTGAGGCCTGGAATGAAGCACTCGTTACGGCCACCGTCGTCCGTATAAGGAATAAACGGATCCCACCGCAATCCAAGGTTCAGCACCAGGCTGCGGTTTACGCGATAGGTGTCTTGGAAGAAAAGGCTACCCAGGTTCCCGGTCCGCAGAAAATATTCGCCGCCGCCCTGAATAAACTGATTCACGTCGCCAATCAGGAAGTCGGCAAACGGATTGCCCGAATTCCCGGTACCGCGGAATGTGTAACCGCCATTCTGGCGAAACGTATTGATAAGCCGCACTTGCATGCGCATGAAATCACCGCCGATCGCAAAGTCGTGGGCGCCATGCGCCCAATGCACGCTGTCGGTGATGTGAAAGTTGGTGCGATTGAAATGGCCCGGGTGGCCGGAGGCGATAGTGAAGAAGCCGTTTATCGCTAGCTGCAATTCCGGCGGATCGGTGCCGGCAATATCAATGCCCAGACTCTTGAAATCGAACGGAGCGCCGCTGAGAATTGTTCCGTTGTTGCGGTTGTAGGAAAAGATCGCGCTATTGAGCAAAGTAGGGCTGAAGGTGTACGTATCGCTGACCGAAACGCCCTGATCGAAAAGACCGACGCCCCGGGTGGAAGTGATGAGATTTGTGCTGCCGACCACGGCGTCCTTGTTGTAGTTGTTGTAAAAGTAACGGCCATAGATCCGCTGTTTGTTCAGGTTGTAATCGACCCTGGTCATGAATTGGTTTTCGTGCTGATTGACCGGAAGATCATAGTGAATGATCCCGCTGGGATCGGTTGCCTGCGGGATCAGGCTGAGGATCTTTACACTAGCCGGAGTGAACTGGCTGGATGGAATCTGATTGCCCGCGTAGGGCGCGCCGGTGGAGGGATTCACAAGCTGTCTGGACAGAGCTGAAAAATCCCCTGCTCGCTGCGCCGCGGTCGGAACGGTGGCGGTGTGGCCACCCGAGATGTCGCGTGACTGCGTGCCTTGATAGGTTCCGAAGAAGAAGAGTTTGTCTTTGATGATCGGGCCGCCCAAACTTCCTCCAAACTGATTCCGCTTTAGCTGATCATGAGTGGCGGCAAAAAAGTTGCGCGCGTTAAGGTCTCCGTTACGAAGAAAATCGAAGGCTGAACCATGAAACTGATTGGTTCCCGATTTCGTAACGACATTCACTACCGCGCCGGCGCCACGGCCGAACTCAGCGCTATAGCTGTTCGATTGAACGCTGAATTCTTCGACTGCATCCGGATTGGGAAATGGATTGTTGACGTTGGTGTAGTGGTCCTGATTGCTGCCGCCGTCGAGGTTGTAGTTCACTGTATCGGCGCGAGCTCCATTTGTCGAAATAGACATCGCGTTGGGCGAAGTCACGGTCTGGACTGTATCTCCCGATCCGCCTGCGTTATCGGCTCGCAGGTCCTGAGTACCCGGCGTGAGTAAGATCAGGGCCGCCGCATTGCGCCCGTTCAGCGGCAGATCGATGATTTTGTCCTGAGTAATCACCTGGCTGAGCGCTCCCGACCGCGTTTCGATCATTTGCGCATTGGCCTCGACAGTTACTGATTGAGTCGAGCTTCCGATCTTGAGCGTGAAGGAGACGGTGGAATTTTGGTCGGTTTTGACATCGATCCCGCGCTGCTCGTATCGTTCGAAGCCGGCGGCTTCGGCCGTAATGCTATACGAACCGGCGGGCAGAAGCGGGATCACAAACGCACCGGTACTGGAGCTTAATGTTTCTCGAGTCAGCCCGGTAGCGGTGGCGGTCGCGGTAACACGCGCATTCGCAACTGCGGCTCCGCTCGGATCCAGGATAGTGCCGGCGATCGTTCCTGTGGGATCCGCGGCGCGAAGAAGCGCGCAGCAGGCAGTCAGAGGGGCGAGGTACTTCAGAAGCATTAGTTTCTCCACTGAGCAAAATTATGCTCAGTTTGCCTGCAATGCGAGAGATTGTCAAGCATTTTTGAGAGACGTTTCTCAACAATCGTCGATTTTGCCTCAGATCCAGCGCTTTTTTGCGCCAATGCCGCAGAATATCCTGGGTTTGTTGGCTGAGAGACCATATGAAACGTTTCTTGAATTGACTAAGATGAGCTATTTGGCTATGCTCTCTGCCAAGGCAAGCACCGTGTGAGGAACGGCCTCTGCCGCAACATCTAAACCATGGACGCGCACTGCGGACGAGGTAACCGGCCCGATACTCGCGATTTTCACTCTTGCCAAATGGTGAACGCCAGCCAGCCGGACCAGATTCTCGACTGCCGAGCTACTCGCGACGGTGAGCCAATCGGGAAACGGCTCGCGAAAGATTTCCGCAGCCCGTGCCGCAGCGCCGTCCGGAATCACATTGCGGTACGCCTCGATGACTTCAACAATTGCGCCGCGCGCACGTAATGCCGGCGCGACCACATCGCGCGTGACCGCGGCCGAGGGAATCAAAATCCGCCGCCCCGCGAGATCTTCACCTCCGAAGCTTTCGATTAGCGCTTCGGCTACATACCGCTCGGGCGTGAGGCTCACCTGCAATCCAGAGCGTTCCGCAATCGCTCGGGTCGCCGAACCCACGGTGGCAATCTGCGCTCGGATCCCGGAGCGTCCGGGCTTGCACGCCCCGATAAATGCATGGATCGCATTGGCGCTGGTGAAGACAATCCAGTCGTATTGATCGGCTTGCTTGGCCGCCAGTTCCAGAGCGCGCGGATCCGCGGGCGGAGCGATAGCGATCACAGGGAATAGCAGAACTTCGGCTCCGCGTTCCTCTAAGAGACTGGCCAGGTCTTCCGCCTGGTGAGCGGCGCGCGTCACCACCACGCGGAGGCCGTCGAGCTTCCCCATTTGTCAGGCGTTCTGTGCCAAGAGACGGCCGGCGCCACGGCGTAGAAGATCTTCGGCGACCGAGCGGCCGAGTTCTTCCGCGTCCGTCCCGGCCGCTTCGGCTCGCACACATTGGGAGCCGTCGGGCGAAACAACTACCGTCTGAATGCGCAGGCCGGTATCGGTTTTTTCCGCGAACGCCCCAAGCGGCAATTGACAGCCGCCGCCGAGGCCGGCGAGCACCGCACGCTCGCAACGCACCGCTTCGTTTGTCGGCGCATGATCCAGCCGGTTACAAATTTCGTACGCGTCGCCCGAGGTGCGCGTTTCGATCGCCAACGCGCCCTGCCCGGGAGCCGGACAAATCTCACGGGGAGAAAACACCTGGGCAATCTGGTCTTCGAAGCCAAGCCGCTTCAGGCCGGCCACGGCGAGCAGAATGGCATCGAATTGACCTCCATTCAATTTGCGCAGCCGGGTGTCCACATTGCCGCGAATCGGCTGGATGTCCAGATCGCTCCGCAGCCGGCGTAACTGCGCGACACGTCTGCCGGAACTGGTCCCCACACGAGCGCCGGCACAAAGATCTTGGAGCTTCGCTCCAAGCAGCGCATCGAACGGGTTTTCGCGCGCGGGAATCGCCGCAATCCGAAGCCCCGCCGGCAGCTCCACCGGAAGATCTTTCAGGCTATGTACCGCCAAATCGATTGCGCCCGCCAACAGCGCGTCTTCGATTTCTTTTGTGAAGAGTCCCTTGCCACCGTCCTGCGGGAGAGACACGGTCTGGAGGCGGTCGCCCGTTGTCTTGATAATTTCGATACGCGTGGACAATCCCGATTGATCGAGTAGCGACGCTACGTAACGCGCTTGCCACAAAGCCAGCGCCGAGCCGCGCGAGCCGATGATCAAAGTCTTGGCCGCCGTGATCGCCATCGCCTTATCGTTCCCGCAGGCGGAACATGCGCCGGACCACGCTCGCCAGTTCCGCTTCTCGCGGCGCTTCACGGCCGCCCTGCTCCGCCGCTTCGCGCCGCATCTCAGAAATCGGGGCGTGGGCAATTTTATTTACGATCGCCCGTGTCATCGCATCCACGGCGTTCTGCTGCTCTTCAGTCAAGCTGCCGAGCCGCGCTCGATATTTGATCAGCGCTTCCTGCCGGATCGCCTCCAGTTGTTCCTGCAGGCTGACAATCACCGGCCCCACCTCCCGTTCGCGCAGCTTCGCTTCCAGCCGTTCCACTTCTTCGGCCACGATCGCCTCGGCTTGCTGGGCGACGCCTTGCCGGGCCTGCAGATTGCGGTCCGCCACGCGCTTCAGGTCGTCGATGTCGTACAGGTAAGCGTGCTCGAGAGTTTGTACCGCTGGATCAATATTCCGTGGCACGGCGATGTCAATCAAAAAAATGGGCTGGTGCTTGCGGGCTTCCAGAGCCCGGCGCACGATTTCGCGGGTGAGTATGTGCTCGGGCGCCGCTGAGGAAGTAATCACCACATCCAGCTCGGCCAGGCGCTGCGGAAATACCTCGTAGCGCATCGTCTCGCCGCGAAACACCTTCGCCATTTCCAAGGCGCGTTCCGGAGTGCGGTTCGTCACGAAGATTTCGGCGCCCGCATTCATCAAGTGGCGGGCCGCTCCCTCCGACATCTTGCCCGCGCCTACAATCAGCACGCGCCGTTTGTGCAGGGATCCGAAAATTTCGCGCGCCAGCTCGACCGCCGCATAACTCACGGAAACCGCGTTGCGGCCAATATCCGTTTCCGAGCGGATACGCTTGGCCACATTGAATGCCCGCGTCAGGACCGCATCGAGCATCGGTCCCAGGGAGCCATGCTCGCGCGCTGCCGCATACGCCTGCTTCAATTGTCCGAGAATCTGAGGCTCGCCCACAATCATCGAATCCAGGCTCGCCGCTACCCGGAACAAATGCCGGATCGCGGCATTGTCTTCAAACCGGTACAAATGAGGACGCAGCTCGTCTATCGCGACGCCGGCGCGCCCGGCGCCCAATGCTTCGAGCAGCAGGTCGTCTGGAAAGTCCTCGGCCGCGGCCGCCGTCAGTTCTACCCGATTGCAGGTTGAGAGTATGACTGCCTCTTTTGCTCCGCGAGCCTGTAGCTCGATCAGAGCGGCCGGGATCTCTTCAGGCCGATACGCCAATTTCTCCCGCAGCTCAACGGGCGCCGTGCGATGATTCACGCCCGCTACTACCAATTTCATTTCCGCAAAAGACTCCCTAAGGTGGCGTGCGTCGCCCAGGTGGCGACCGAGCAGCCCAGCACCGTAACCGCCAGCCAGGCGATGCGCCGTCCTCTCCAGCCGGCCGAGACGCGCAGAAAGATCATCGCCAGATATACCGCCCAGGTAAATAGAAAGAAGGCAATCTTCGGATTGCCGATCCACCCGGTTCCGCTTTCAATGAACGCCCAGATCACGCCCGTGATCGTGCCGATCGTGATAAAAACGAATCCCGCGTTCATAGATTGCGTGATGATCGTATCGAGCGTGCCCAATGGGGGAAGGCGGTTAGAAGACAGCGTCACTTCTTTCCGCTTGAGCTGGCGTTCCTGCAGTAAGTAGTACACAGAGGCCATCGCCGAAAAAATCAGGGCCGCGAATCCGATCAACACCGTGGAGATATGGATCACCAGCCAGGTGTTTCGAAACTCCGGACTCCACTTGGCCACAGGAAATTCCGTCGCGCCAATCATGGTCATGAAAAAAACCAGTGGAAAAATACAGACGCTAAATACCGAAATGGGATATCGGGTGTAAGCTAGCAGAAAAAGCAGCGCAACTAAAAACGCGCAGACGGAGCTGGTCTCGTAGAAGTTGTTCAGGGGTAGGTGGCCTGTCTCGGCCCACAACTCCACAATGGAAACCAAGTGGAAAATAGCGCCGGCGCCGAAGGCAATCAGCGCCGGACGGAATAGCCTTGTGCTTTTCCGGAATAAATAGATTAGTGCGTAGAGCAAGCCACAGCCATAAAGAGCGGCGGCGGTACGCAGCCAGAGGACACTCATGGGGAGTTCTACTACAAGTATAGAAGCCGCTCCGATGGGTCATGCGCGCGCTTTGGATCATCCTACAGATAGGCGGTGGCCACAAAGAACCAGCCCCCGTCAGGTCGATGAAAGGATCTTAAGCCGAATTTCATGAGTGAATCGTTGCATGGTAAGCGGGCGGTCGTAACCGGCGCCTCCAAAGGGATTGGATTGGCGGTCGCTAAAGCGCTCGTCGAGCAGGGCGCGCAGGTGGCCATCTGTGCACGGAGCGAAAAGCCGCTTCAGGAGGCGGTAGACAGCCTGCGCGAAGCAGCCGCAAAGAGCGGCGGAAGGATTGTGGGACAAGCCGCCGACGTAAGCCGTTCGGGAGAGGTAGCCCGCTTGTTCGAGTTTGCCAGTACGGAATTAGGTGGCTTGCACATTCTGGTGAACAATGCTGGCCTAGGCATTTTTAGGCCGGCCGCCGAACTAACAGTAGAAGAGTGGGACCGCCAGATCGGCGTGAATCTCTCGGGTGCGTTTTATTGCAGCCGGGAAGCGCTCAGTCGCTTTAAGCGCTCACACGGCGGTTGGATCATCAATATCAGCAGCTTGGCCGGAAAAAATCCATTTTCTGGTGGCGCGGGCTATAACGCTTCCAAATTTGGATTGAACGGATTCACCGAGGCCATGATGCTCGATCATCGCAACGACAATGTTCGTGTGAGTTACATCATGCCGGGTAGCGTGGATACCCATTTCTCGGGCGCCCCCGCCGAACACACCTCCGATTGGAAGATTGCGCCCGAAGATATAGCCGAAATCGTGCTGAATGTGCTTCGGATGCCACCCAGAACGTTAATCAGTCGTGTTGAGGTGAGACCTTCCCGGCCGAAAAAGAACTAATAGGAAAACCCTGAGTTCAGAAAAAAGGCTCTTATCCCCCTTCATAAATTTGGTGCCTTTGACGATGAAAGCAGTAGGAAGCAGCGTGGTAGCCGGTATGGTACCTGGGTTGCTCAGTGTTGAGTGAAAGCTAACACGCAGAACGTTGGGAACCCCGCTGAGAGGCACGGGATTAGAAGGAAGGACTGCACATATGAGCCGGCTGCGTAAAGTGCTCGATCCCACAAGGACGGGCAAGGATGCCGAATCGCTAGAGAAGACGTTGCTCAAGCTTATTGTTGGGCAAGATGAAGCAATCGAGCAGATCGTCAATATCTACCAGATGCATATCACTGGCCTATCGGCTCCGGGACGGCCAGTTGGAAACTTCCTTTTTCTAGGTCCGACGGGCTCAGGAAAGACGCGTACGGTGGAAGCCACGGCCGAGGCTTTAGTCCAGAATCCTCGCGCGGTGATCAAAATCGACTGCGCGGAGTTTCAACACAGCCATGAAATCGCGAAGCTGATCGGCTCGCCTCCCGGATATCTGGGTCATCGCGAAACGCATCCGTTACTTAGCCAGGAAGTCATCAACCAGCACCATACCGAGACCGTAAAACTGAGCTTTATCCTGTTCGATGAAATCGAAAAAGCGAGTGACGCTCTCTGGAACCTGCTGCTCGGCATCCTGGATAAAGCGACACTCACCCTGGGAGACAACCGGAAGGTCGATTTCTCCCGCGCGATGATCTTCATGACCAGCAATTTGGGAGCGAGCGAGATGAGTAACCTGATCAATCCCCGGCTGGGCTTCCGCCGCAATGTAGCCGAGGAAGAGCCTCTCAAAACAGACGAGCAGCTCAACAAGAAGGTTGCGAAAAGCGGCATCGAAGCGGCCCGTCGCAAGTTCACGCCGGAATTCATGAACCGCATCGATAAAATCGTCGTGTTCAAGCCGCTCGGTGAACCGGAATTGCGCCGCATTCTCGACCTCGAGCTAGGCCAAGTCCAGCAACGGATTCTCTATTCCCCGGCGGAAAAATGCTTCGTCTTCACCGTTTCCGATGCCGGTAAGGACTTTCTATTAAGCGAAGGCACCGATGTGAAGTACGGAGCCCGCCACTTGAAACGCGCCATCGAGCGCCTGCTTGTACACCCGTTATCGAATCTTATGGCCACCAGCCAGGTCACGGCCGGTGACTGGATTCAAGCCGATTTCGATGCCGAGCGCCGCTGCCTGCTGTTTACCAAAGAGGCCGAAGGTCTCGAGGTACACGCCATGGCGAATTTGATTGGCGACAATCTCCGCATGCCTCCGGCCGTAATGGCCGCGGGAGCGCAGGTCGATCTGGCTAAGACGGTTTCGGCGGGAAAGTCGTCTAAGAAGTAGAGCGCTTCCCGTGTTCGCCCAAACGCCGCTCCCTCACGCGCGCGGTTCTGTTGCGCTGCGTGTCTTAAAGAACCGCGCGCGTGAGTAAGCGGCCCCGGACGGGCCTGTCGTTCGTCTCTGAACCTACGCCGGCAATTGGCTAGATCCCATCAGGAAATGATCGATATGATGCGCCGCTTTGCGGCCTTCGGCGATCGCCCAGACCACCAACGATTGCCCGCGCCGCGCGTCGCCCGCCGAAAAGATCCCCGGCACAGACGTCATGAACTTGCCATCTGTCCGCACGTTGCCGCGGGCGTCCAATTCCAACGGCAACTGTTCTAATAGACCTTGCCGCACGGGTCCTGAGAAACCGATCGCTACCAGTACCAGATCCGCATCCAGATAAAACTCGCTATCCGGCACCCGTTCGAGCGCCGGTTTGGGGCCCACTCGTACGCAATGCAGCTTTTTCACACTGCCGTCTTCATCGCCGCTGAAGTGAGTGGTCAGCACGCTCCACTCCCGGAAACCGCCTTCCTCATGCGCCGCTTCCACCCGAAGTTGTAGCGGCCATAAGGGCCAAGGCGTTGTAGGATGCCGGTCTTCCGGCGGCATGGGGTGAATCTGCAACTGATGCACGGCTTCCGCCTTCTGCCGGTGCGCGGTACCCAGACAATCCGCTCCGGTATCGCCGCCGCCGATAATTACGACGCGCTTGCCCGCCGCGCTAATTTCCTCGGCGCTCGGTACACGATCCCCCGCCCCACGCCGGTTCTGCTGGGTCAGGTAGTCCATGGCGTAGTGAATGCCGTTGAGCTCGCGCCCCGGGATCGGCAAATCACGTGGCTGTTCGGCGCCCATCGCCAGTAAGACAGCATCAAAGCTGCGCTGCAACTCCTCGCCGGACATCTGCGTTCCGATTTTGAAATTCGTACGGAACTCGATTCCTTCGGCGAGAAGCTGCTCCAGGCGCCGGTCGACGGCGCTCTTTTCCATCTTGAAATCGGGTATGCCGTAACGGAGCAGCCCACCGAGACGATCTTCTTTCTCGAACACGGTTACCAGGTGACCGGCCCGGTTCAACTGCTGAGCGGCCGCCAGACCTGCCGGCCCCGAACCGACAATCGCCACCTTTTTCCCGGTTCGGCGTCGCGGAGGCTCGGGCAATACCCAGCCTTCTTCAAACGCCCGGTCGATGATGTTCTGCTCGACCAGCTTAATCGTGACAGGATTATTGTTGATACCCAGCACGCAAGCCGCCTCGCAGGGAGCCGGACAAATTCGCCCGGTGAACTCCGGGAAATTATTGGTCGAGTGCAGCATACGGGCCGCCTCACGCCAGCGTCCTTTCCAGACTCGGTCGTTCCAATCCGGTATCAGATTGTTGACGGGACAGCCGGTGTGACAAAACGGTACACCGCAGTCCATGCAGCGGCTCGCCTGCTCCTGCAGGTTTTCGGTTGGAAATTCGCGATAGACCTCGAACCAGTCGTTCACGCGTTCGAAGATCGGACGGCGTGCGGGGCTTTCCCTCTCGTGCTCGAGAAATCCTGTGGTCTTGCCCATTTCCGTTACCGTGCGCGTTCGCCCACCGCCACCGCTTGCGGCGGTACGTCGGGCACGATGATATTTTTCTTTTCCGCCTCCGTACCCGCCTTCAAAATGCGCTTGTACTCGTGCGGAAAGACCTTTACAAAATTCTTCACCGTTTCCGGCCAATGCGCCAGCAGCCGTTTTCCGAGCGGGCTGCCGGTGTAGTCGACGTGCTTACGAATGAGACTTTCCAGAAGCAGAAGATCTTCTCTTTCGAAGAGCGGCTCCAGATCGACGCCTGCCTGATTGCAGCGCACACGCGCAAATTCGCCGTGCTCGTCAAAAACATACGCAATGCCGCCGCTCATACCGGCGGCGAAATTCCGGCCGGTTCTTCCCAGAACGACGACCGTGCCGTTGGTCATGTACTCGCACGCATGATCGCCGACACCTTCGACCACAGCCGTGGCACCGGAATTCCGCACCGCGAACCGCTCACCTGCTACGCCGTTGAAATAGGCCTCGCCGCTGGTAGCGCCGTAGAGCACCGTGTTCCCGATCAGAATATTCTCTTGCGGAGAAAAGGTCGAACTCTTGGGAGGAAACACCACGATCTTCCCGCCGGAAAGTCCTTTTCCGACGTAGTCGTTGGCGTCGCCTTCGAGAAACAGCGAAACTCCTTTTGCCAGGAACGCGCCGAAACTCTGCCCGGCCGATCCGTTGAACCGCACGCAAATCGTGTCATCCGGCAGTCCCTTGGCGCCGTAACGACGCGCGATATTGCCGCTGAGCATCGCCCCCACGGTCCGATGTACATTGCGGATGGGCATCTCGAACTCCGTCCGCTCACCCGTTTCAACGGACGATTTCGTCCGCTCGATCAATGTGTTGTCGAGCGCTTCCTGCAAGCCGTGGTCCTGCGAAATCGTGCAGCGCCGGCCCACGCGGCCCGGCACCTGCGGATTGTAGAGGATTGCCGAAAAATCGAGGCCGCGCGCTTTCCAGTGATCGATCGCCCCCTGCGTTTCGAGCATGTCCACGCGGCCGATCATTTCGTCCAGCGTGCGGAAGCCGAGCTTCGCCATCCAGGAGCGCACTTCCTCGGCGATATAGAAAAAGAAATTGATGACGTGCTCCGGCTGGCCTTCGAACTTCTTACGGAGAATCGGATTTTGTGTCGCAATCCCTACCGGACAAGTGTTCAGATGGCACTTGCGCATCATGATGCAGCCCATCGCTACTAGCGGAGCCGTCGAAAAACCGAATTCCTCGGCTCCGAGCAGCGCGGCAATTGCGACGTCGCGGCCGGTTTGCAGTTTGCCGTCCACTTGCACACGAATGCGGCTGCGCAGATCGTTCATGACCAGCACTTGTTGGGTTTCCGCCAGACCCAGTTCCCACGGAATGCCCGCGTGCTTGATGGAAGTAAGGGGAGACGCTCCGGTTCCACCATCGTATCCGCTAATCAGAACCACATCGGCATGCGCTTTCGAAACGCCGGCGGCGACGGTCCCTACTCCAACTTCGGCGACCAGCTTCACCGACACCCGCGCCGCCGGATTCACGTTCTTTAAGTCGTAGATCAACTGCGCCAGATCTTCGATCGAATAAATGTCGTGATGCGGTGGGGGCGAAATCAGGCCCACGCCCGGAATGGAATGGCGCACGCGCGCAATCTCGGCGTCCACTTTGTGCCCCGGCAATTGACCGCCTTCGCCGGGTTTTGCGCCCTGCGCGATTTTGATCTGCAGATCGTCGGCGTTCACCAGATATTGCGTGGTGACACCGAAGCGGCCTGAAGCTACTTGTTTTACCGCACTGCGTTTTGAATCGCCGTTGGGCAGCTTGATGTAGCGTGTTTCGCTTTCTCCGCCCTCGCCGGTATTGGAACGAGCGCCCATGCGGTTCATGGCAATGGCCAATGTTTCGTGCGCTTCCGCGCTGATGGAGCCGAACGACATGGCGCCGGAGGCGAACCGCTTCACAATTTCGCTGGCCGGCTCCACTTCCTCGAGCGGGATCGGCCGCGGGATGGTTTTCAGGCGCAGTAAACCGCGCAAGGTACAAAGCTCTTCGTTCTGTTCGTCGATGAGCTTCGTGTATTCCTGAAAGGTTTGGTAATTCGATCCGCGCACGGCATGCTGCAGTTTGCTCACCGTGGCCGGATTCAACAGATGGCGCTCACCGTGAATCCGGTATTGATAATTGCCGCCCACGGCCAGTTCCGGCTCGGCTTCGCTGGGCGGGCGGAACGCATACGCATGCTTCTCGATTGCCTCGCGCGCCAGCACATCCAGACCGACGCCCTCGATGCGCGAAGAAGTACCGGTGAAATATTGCTTCACCAGGTCCTCGTTGAGCCCGATGGCTTCAAAAACCTGTGCGCCGCGGTAGCTCTGCAAAGTGGAAATCCCCATTTTAGAGAAAACCTTGAGAAGCCCTTTGTTCACCGCTTTGATGTAATTCTTTACCGCTTGCTCCGGTGTTACTGCCCGTGGCAGATCGCCACTCGCCGCCAATTCCTCAATCGTCTCGATGGCCAAATACGGGTTAATGGCGCTGGCACCGTAGCCGATCAGCAGGCAATAGTGCATCACTTCACGCGGCTCGCCCGATTCAATGATCAGCGCCACGCCGGTGCGGGTCCCCTCACGCACCAGATGATTGTGAACAGCAGTAAGCGCGAGCAGTGAAGGAATTGGCGCGTACTCTTCATCTACGCCCCGATCGGACAAAATCAGCAAGCGGTAGCCGGAGCGGATGGCCAACGACGCGCGGCGGCACAGGCCGTCCAGCGCGCGTTTCAATCCGACTTCCCCATCCGGCGCGCTGAATGTGGATAGCAGCGTGGAGGCGAGCAGGTCGCCGCGCGAGACGCGCCGCAGCTTTTCGAGATCCCGGTTGGTCAGCACCGGATGCGGCATTTTGAGCGTATGACAGTTCTCCGGAACCTCGCTGAGGATGTTGCCTTCCGTGCCGATATAGCTGGTTAACGACATCACCAGTTCTTCGCGGATTGGATCGATCGGCGGATTCGTTACCTGCGCGAAAAGCTGCTTGAAATAGTTGAACAGCAATTGCGGCTTGTCGGAAAGACACGCAAGCGGCGTGTCGACGCCCATCGACCCGATGGCTTCCTCTCCGTTCGCCGCCATGGGCGCCACCAGCATGCGCAGATCTTCATCCGTATAGCCGAAACAGCGCTGGCGCACCAGCACGCTTTCGTGATCCGCTCCCTGCACGCGCACCGGTTCGGGCAGCGAATCGAGCGTGATCTGATTTTGAGCGAGCCACTCTCCGTAAGGCCGGCGCGAGGCAAGCAGTTGCTTGATCTCTTTATCCGGCACCAGGCGCCCCTGCTCCAGGTCGACCAGCAGCATCTTACCTGGCTGCAGGCGGCCTTTTTTCTCGATCTCTTCCGGCCGGAACGGCAGCACACCCGTTTCCGAAGCCATCACCAGCAAGCCGTCTTTCGTGATCAAATAACGCGCCGGGCGCAGGCCGTTGCGGTCGAGTGTCGCTCCGATCATCTTGCCGTCAGTAAACGCCACTGCGGCGGGCCCGTCCCAGGGCTCCATCAGAGATGCGTGATATTCGTAGAACGCCTTCTTTTCCGCCGACATCGTCGGATGCGAATCCCAGGCTTCCGGAATCAGCATCGCCATGACATGCGGCAGCGAGCGGCCGGACATGGTCAATAGCTCCACCGCGTTATCCAGCGCGGCAGAGTCGCTCCCGCCGGGCTGAATAATCGGCAGCAGCTTTTTGAAATCATCAAACAGCGGCGACGTCATCACCGACTGGCGCGCGTTCATCCAATTCACGTTGCCGCGCATCGTATTGATCTCGCCGTTATGGCAGATGTAGCGGAATGGATGCGCGAGTTGCCAGGTCGGAAAGGTGTTCGTCGAAAAACGCTGATGCACCAGGCACATGGCGCTTTCCGTGTCCGGGTCCAGCAATTCGCTGTAAAACTGGCCGATCTGATTGGCCAGCAGCAGACCTTTGTAGACAATTGTGCGCGAAGAGAACGACGGCACGTAGAAGAAGGCCTTATCGCGTATATCCGATTCGGCCACCTGCGCTTCTACGCGCTTGCGGACCACGTAGAGCTTGCGTTCGAATTCCTCGCCGCTCATATGCGGCGCGCGCGCGACAAAAAGCTGCTCGATGTAAGGCTGCGATGCACGCGCCACGCGCCCGATCGCGTCTCCTTCGACCGGCGTATCGCGCCAGCCGAGCACCGTAAGGCCTTCTTCGCGCGAGATTCGCTCCAGCAGACCTTCACAAGCCAGCCGCTGCTGGCGCTCTACCGGCAGAAAACACATCGCAATGCCGTACTCGCCGGGACCCGGAAGCGTGAACCCGGAATTTGCGGTTTCACGCGCAAAAAACTTATGCGGAATCTGGATCAGAATGCCCGCGCCGTCGCCCGTCTCTGAATCGCAGCCGCAGGCGCCCCGATGCGCCAGGTTAACCAGAATCTCGAGACCCTTGAGGACAATATCGTGCGATGCTTGGCCTTTGATATTGACCACAAACCCTATGCCGCATGCATCATGTTCATTCGCTGGGTTATAGAGGCCTTGGGCTTTCGGAAGCTGGCTAGGAGTATCGACTGAGTACACGGCACCACTCTCCTCTGGGGACTCGGAGGAAGTAGAACTCAGTATAGCGGCCTTTACACTATTCGTCAAATTGAATTTGACGGCTTGCAATATCGGTTTTTCTTATGATATGCTTTGGGTGATCCCTGTGTCTACAGCGCATCTTCGTTTGATACGCGACGTTGCTCACCATCGGAGCGTCAGTAAAGCTGCCCGTCTGAACCATCTCAGCCAATCGGCGGCCAGCCAGGCCATCGCTGAACTCGAGCGCGAGTTGGAAGTAAGCTTATTCGATCGCGGACGGCGTCCCCTCGAGATCACCTCGGCAGGCAAGCTCTACCTCGAATATTGCAAAGATGTGCTGCGGCGCGACGATGAATTGCGCGCCTCGCTGGATGTTCTAAAAAAACAAATGAATGGCACCGCGCGCGTGGCGGCCATCTACTCGGTGGGTTTGTCGGAAATGTCCGAGATCGAAGCGCGCTTCGCCGCCCGCTTTCCGCAGGCCGAACTGCAGGTACAGTATCTGCGGCCGGAACGCGTTTGGGAAGCGGTGGAGATGGACGAAGCCGATCTCGGCCTGATGAGCTATGCAGAATCTTCGCGTGAGCTGGTTGCCCTGCCCTGGCGCGACGAGGAAATGGTTGTAGCAGTGGCGCCCGGCCACGCGCTCGCCAGGCGCGGATTTATTCCGGCGGCCGCGCTGCAGGATCAGGAATTCATTGGTTTTGATGATGATCTACCGATTCAGGAACAGATCGATCGTTATCTCCGGGAGAAGAAAGTTACGGTTCAGGTCGTCCTTCGATTCGACAATATCCAGATGATCAAGGAAGCCGTGGCGCACGGCGCGGGCATCAGTATCATGCCGGCCCGTGTCATGCGCGAGGATATCCGGCAAGGGCGTCTTATAGCGCTGCGTCTCAAACCCGCCGAACTGTACCGGCCCGTGCGCATCGTGCATCGCCGCCGCAAAATCTTCAACGAAGTCACCTCCGGCCTGCTGGATCTTTTGCGCCAGGAAGATACGCGGCATGCGGCATAGCCATCAATAGGCGATATACTCGCTGTTTGCGACCCGCATTACGAAGCCGCTCACCTCGCCGCCCATGAAGAAAAGACCTGGGGGGCTATTTTCTCTTATCCTGCTCGTGCTGATCGTGCTGATCAGCGCCCGGTTTATTGCAGGAACGCTGATCGATTACGCCTGGTGGAAGGAGCTGCATCAGCTCAATACCTGGATCAACCTGCTGTTATATGGCACGGTCCCCATACTACTGGCCATTCTTGTTTTCTTCACCGCCTTTTGGACAGCATTCCGCCTCGGAATCCGGCACACTCCCGATGTGCCACTATTTGGGTTCCTGAAGCGCAGTTTCGTGATTCGCGTGGCCGCCATCGTGTTGGCGCTATTTTCGATCGGAGTGGCCAACGCGACCGTCGATAGCTGGACGGTTGTACGTTTTTTCGGCGGCTTGCGGCAAACGCCCGCTCAGGGCGAATTTATCGATCCGATCTTCCAAAAACCGCTGCACTTCTACCTATTCGACCTGCCATTTTTCAATCTCCTGCTAACCGTGGCGCTGGTGGGAGCCGTTTTGTCTCTCTTGATCTATTGGGCGGCGGCGCATGCCGACCGCGTGGGTCAAATATTGCAAAACCGGCTGCCTGGAGGCCCGCCGTATGAGTTGGAACATTTCCAATTCCGTGGCCTGTTCGATTCCACCTTCATCCGCGCCACCGCTGTCATCCTCCTATTGGGCGTTGCGCTAAAAATCTACTTCGATCGTTATGCGCTGCTGCTCGAAGATCACGGGCAGTACCTGGTCGGCGTGGATTGGGTGGCGGATCACATCGTGATCCCCCTGCAGTGGCTGCTGATCTTAGCGGCGCTCGCCGCCGCGGTCTTGCTTGTGGCGAAAAAACCGCGTTGGGCCGCACTGCTGCTGTTGCTCATTCCGGTTCGCTTTATTCTGCCGTCGATTGTAGCGAGCCTGTACGTTCGCCCGAACGAACTGGCGCTCGAAAAGCCTTATATCCGGCACCACATCGAAGCTACGCGCTCGGCGTATCACCTGGACCGCCGCGTCAAAGAAACCACACTCGAGGCCGACCCCGAAGTTCAGATCGACTACGCCAAACACAAGCCGCTGCTCGACAACGTAAGGCTGTGGGCCTGGCAGCCGTTTCACGATACGATTTCTCAAATTCAACCGCTTCGGCCCTACGTGTACATGGATACCGACGTGGACCGTTACACGATCGACGGCCAGATACGGCAGGTCATGATTTCGCCCCGCGAGCTGGACATACGGCAGCTCGGCGAAGCCGGCAACCGCTGGATCAATCC
>JAICIH010000087.1 GCA_025924475.1 Bryobacteraceae bacterium | reverse complement strand
TGCGGAATCCGCTGGACACGGAAATGGCGAAGACTTCGGGGATCGCGATGGCGGGTCTGTTCTCGGACGGAAACCCGCCGCCCAAGCCAAAACCGGTAGTTCGTAAGGCGCCCGTGCCGCAAGCTGCGCCTCCGCCTCCGCCGCGAATTTATTTGGTGGAGATTTTGAACGGATCCAAGAAGTCGGAAGAAAAATTTGGTGAGACGGAAGCGCCTAAGTAGTGCGGGGCGATAACAGAGATTTCTCCTAAGAGGAACAACAGTGAAACGGAATGACTTTGCGTGGCGGGGGGTGGTTTTTGCTTTCGCCTGTTTAGTGGGGTTTTCTTTCGCCGGTGCAGCTCAAGTGCAGCGGCAGCCGGGCGCCGCTCCGGCACCGGGACAAGCGACCGAAGAGTCGCCCAACGACTTGTTTGTGAATGTGGGGAAGTCGGTGATCATCGACAGTTCGCTGCCGATACAGCGGGTGTCGGTGGGATTTGGCGATGTGGCGGAGGCAACAGCGGTGGGGCCACAGGAAGTGCTGGTAAATGGCAAGGCGCCGGGGCAAACCAGCCTGATCATCTGGCAGCAGGGCGGGAGCAAACTGTTTTTCGATATCACGGTGCAGCCGAGCCGCTTTGCCTCCGATGCGCGCCTGGAGACGCTGCGCAGACAATTCAGCAAAGAGTTGCCGGGCCAGAAGATCGAGCCGGCGGTGGAGAACGATCTCGTTTTTCTGCGCGGCTCGGTAAAGGACCTTACCAGCGCGGACCGCGCCATGGCGATTGCGTCGTCTTTGGGCAAAGCGGTGAATCTGCTGTACGTGGATGTCCCGAAGCCGGAAGCGCAAATTTTGCTGAAGGTAAAGTTTGCGAGCGTGGACCGTAATTTGAGCACGCAGCTCGGCATGAACTTATTCAGCCTGGGCGCGACGAATACGATCGGGTCAACGACTACGGGACAATATTCGTCGATACCGGGATTCAATTTTCAGGGGTTTTCGACCAAAGGCAATCAAAATGTGCCGGCGGTTATACAGAACTACACGCTATCGAGCGCGTTGAACCTGTTTTTCTTCCGGCCGGATCTGGATCTGGGCGCTACGATTCAAGCGCTGCAGACGAGAGGCTTGCTGGAGGTTTTGGCAGAGCCCAACGTGCTAACGGAAAACGGCAAGCAGGCTAGCTTTCTCGCCGGGGGTGAATTTCCGTATCCCGTAGTGCAGGGCGGAACGACGGGCGGCACGACCGCGATTACGATCCAGTTCCGGCAGTTCGGGGTTCGTTTGAATTTCATTCCGACGATTACGCCACGTGGCACCATTCAATTGCAGGTAGCTCCGGAGGTGAGTTCGTTGGACTATACCAATGGCATCACGCTGCAGGGATTTACGGTGCCTGGTGTGTCGGTGCGCAACGTAAACACCGAAGTGGAATTGGCCGAAGGGCAGAGTTTCGCGATTGGTGGACTGCTGGATAATCGGGAAACGGAGACGTTCGAGAAGATCCCGTTTATCGGCGACGTTCCGATACTTGGCAAACTATTTCAATCTAAAACGAAGAACAGGCAGAACACCGAACTGCTGGTGATCGTAACGCCTGAGTTGGTTCGTCCGATTCCGGCGGGGCAGCCTGTTCCGAGTCTGAATTATCCGGTGCCCTTCCTGCCGCCGAATACGAACAAGGCGATGATGACGCCTGGACAGAACGTGACGGGACCGGTGCCGGTGACGCCGCCTACGCAGAACGTCCCGGTGGAAACGCTGGTGAAGAGTCTGCAGCAAAAACCGTTAGAAGTAAATCCGACTTCTGGCAGGTTCGGCGGTGCGTATTCGACTCCGGCGAGCTCTGGCGGTGCGCCGCCGGTGCCGAGCCCGATACCGAATCAATAATCGCGGAGTTGTTGTCGTAAACGGCTGTTGACATGAGCGGGACGAAAGGCTTTTCCGTACGAATTCAGAGCCTGATTCTCACGCTTTCCTTCTGTCTGTTCACGCAGGCTCAACAAATACAAGGCGGGTTGACCGATCGACGCATTTACGATCTGTTCAAATCGGGCGTGCAAATTAATGAGATTTTGCGGATTATCGCAACGGCTCCGGAGATCGAGTTCGACCTGAGACCTGACGCGACGTTCGCTTTGATGAAAGCGGGCGTGCCGGCGGAAGTCATCAAGGCGATGGCAGCGCGGGAAAAAGGCACGCCGATTGAGCCGGAACCGGTTGTGCCGGAGCGCCCGAGCAAATCTACGGCTGGAGCGACGTTTACAAGCTGGGAAGCTACGCCGGACCTGCACACTTACTACAAGAGCAATGGACAGTGGATTCCGATCGAGCCGGAGATCGTGCATTGGAAAGGCGGAGCAGGGCTGAAGACTTACGTAACAGCCGGTTTGTGGAAAGGCGCAACTGCTGGGCAGCTTTCGAATAGCGCCAACCGTGTGCGGCTTGCACCGCCTATTCAGTTCCGGGTGTATTGCCCGGAGGGAAAGAGAATCACCGAATATCAACTGGTGCGATTGCGCGCACATCCAAATAGCCGGCAATTTCTGATCGACGGCCAGCCAGACGAGGCGGCAGATTCGATATTGCAAAACGCGATTCGAGGAACGCAGCGCATTGCGGCCCGCATGTGGACGATCAAGATCGATGTTGGGCCCGGCGAATATGGCTTGTTAGCGCTGGAAGGGCCGTCGAATAGCGGTGGACCGGCGAGCAAGGTGTACGCGTTTACCGTGGTGGAGTAGAGCGCGCGCCGCTCACTGAACTAGGCCGATATGCCGAGAGCGGCGAGAGAGTCGCGATGGAACATTTTTTCCATTTCGTCCATGTTGAGCCTGGGAAGCGCCGTTCCTTCCAGCATCTTATTTAATTGGCGCATTCCTGCGAGGCTTGCGGTTACGGTTGTAAAGGGATAATCGCTGCCGAACAGGAGTTTGTGCCACACGCCATATTCCTGCAACAGCATCAGCGAGTGGTAGAGCTGGAAGGGACGGTAATGCAGCGCAGAGCAATCGGCGTAGACGTTATCGTGCTTCCGAATCGTGGCGATGCACTCGCCTTCATAGGGATGTCCGAGATGCGCCATCACGATGTTGACATCTGGGAAGCGAATAGCAACGTCGTCGATCAGGCGGGGCAGAGTGCACTCGAGCGGGGCGTGATTGATGAATGTTGTGCCGGTATGCAGTAACACCGGCAGGCCATGTTTCGTGGCGTAGCGCCACAAGTCGTCCAGTTGCGGGTCGTTCGGCTTGAACCCGGCGTACATCGGCAACAGCTTGATGCCTTTGAGGCGCAGGTTTCGATGGCCTTCCTCCATTTCGTCGCGCCAACTGGGCTGGGTCGGATCGAGGCACATGAAACCGATGAGGCGGTCCGGATTTTTAGCGACGTAGCCGGCGACCTCGCGATCTGGCACCCATTGTCCGGAGAGCTTCGCTTTGGCGCCGAAGACGATCGTTTTGTCGCATTCCTGCGCGGAGGCCCGATATTCTTCCCAGCGCACGGTGAGGTCGACTTCCACTCCGTTGCGCGAGCGGAGGGATTGCTTTTTGAATTCTTCGGTGAAGTGATTGGGGTAGCGGAAATAATGGCTGTGGACGTCGACAATCATAAATGCATTTCTAAGCGCTGAGGCGGGGGAGACCGCGAAATTCGAGCGGCCATGCCAGAGCGGCGCTTTGTGTTTCTTCTGGTCCTCTCAAGTGCTGAGCGATTTCGTTGGCGGTGGCGACTACCTGCCGGGCGAGTAATTCAACGTTCCGGTCGTGAACCTGCAGGGTTGTTCCTACGATGCTGATAGCGGCAATGGCGTTCCCTTTTTCATCGAGTATGGGAGCGCCCAGGCAGCGTACATTGATCTCTTCTTCCTCGTCATCGAGCGCGTAACCGCGCTGGCGGATGATGGCCAGCTCGCGTTTGAGTCGCGGTGCGGAACAGATCGTATTGTCGTTGTGGCGAAGGAGGCCCTGCTCTCGAATGAGCGCGTCCAGTTGTTCTTCCGGAAGATAGGCGGCCAGAGCTTTGCCGACGGCGGTGCAATGAAGGCTCAGGTGCTTGCCGGTCCAGGTCGCAATGCGTGTGACTTCGGGCGGGGATACTTTCTCGATAAGGATGCAGGCCCCCTGTTCCATGACGGCGAGATGCACGGTCATGCGCAGGGATTTCGCGAGGTTCTGTAAGTGCGGTTTGGCCTGTTCGCGTAACCCGATGGCGTTGAGCGCCATGTTGGCGAGGGCGCAAACTCGCAGGCTGACGCGGAATTTTCCAGTATCCGCATCTTTGTAGACGTAACCGGAGTCCTGCAGCGTATGGAGGAGGCAATGGACAGAGCTCTTGGGAAGACCTAAATAGCGGGTGAGCTGCGAGAGCGTCAAGCCACCACGCGATTTCGGCAATAACTCCAGAATGCGGAGACCCCGTTCCAGAGCAGGTACGCTATTTCTTTTTGTGCTCTCCATATTGATGTTTAATCATATTCACCTGGCCAGCGGGCCTGGCGATTGCCGCAGTGTTCAGCCGGCTGGACGCTCCGCGGTGGCGCGATAGTATCCGCCGAGCCGGTCAGCTTAGAATCGACTTGGAGTGAGGGCTGCCGATTGGGCCATTCTTGTCGCATATTGCGTCGCGATTCTGGCGATCGGCCTGTATTTTCGGGCGCGAGCGAGCCGCGGCGTCGAGGAATTTTTTATTGCAGACCGCAAACTCCCCTGGTGGGTGATCGGGTTTGCCGATGTTGCCGGTTACACAGGCGGCGGGCAGGGATTCATCATGGTGTTCTTCCTGTCCGGATTTGCCGGCTTATGGCTCATGGCCTGGGTCAGTTGGGTGATCTGGATGCCGCTGGTAGCCATACTCTGGGCGCGCTGGTGGCGGCGCCTTGGCGTTGTTACGACCGGTGAATTCATTGAGCGCCGGTACGGCGGACGCCGCGCGTTAGTTTACCGGAACGTTTACGCGTTATACGCGTGTTTGATTTGGGGCATCACGTCGCTCGGCTATGGGGCGGCGTGGATGGCGGCGACGATCGCACCGCTTCTGGGATGGTCGCCTGCGCGCGTTCTGGTGGTCTTCGGGATTTTGACGATCGCGTACAGCCTGCTTTCCGGACTTTTCGCGGTGGCGTACAACGATGTGTTTCAGTTCGTTCTCCTGATGGGCGGGAATATGGTTTTGGCAGTCCTGCTGCTGAACCATGCCGGGGGCATTACGGAAGTATGGCGGCGTATCGATGCCCTGCGCGGGCACGATTTCTTGCAGCCGCTTCCGTGGGGCGGCCCGCTGACTCCCATTTCGCTGGTTGCGCTTTGTATTCAAGGGCTGTTTTTCGCGGGCTCGCCCTTTGCGGGTGAAGGCTGGACAGCCCAGCGCTATATGGCCGCGCGCAACGAAGTCCACGCGATTCTCGGACAGATGTTGAATGGCGTGCTGGCTCTGATTGTCCGGTTGGTTCCTTTCATCCTGATCGGCCTGGCGGCAGCCGCGGTGTTTCCGGTTTCGAAAGTGGCAGTGCCGGCGGCACTGTGGTCAGACCTTGTTCGAGAACATGCGCCTACGGGGCTTTTCGGATTACTGCTGGTCAGTTGCCTAGCGGGTTATATGGCCGCAATCTCCTCGATTGGGAATTGGGCCGCCAGTTATTTGATGAACGATATTTACCGCCGGTCGCTGCGGCCCGAGGCAGGCAGTCGCGAGCTTGTGTTCATGAGCCGTCTCTTTACTGGCGGCCTTTTAGCTTTGGCCTTTGGATGCGGCGCGCTCATCGACGCCAAGCAATTAGAAAAATGGGTGCTGTTCATCAACTCTTCTCTGGTCGTGTTTTCGTTGCCGCTGGCATGGTTGAAGTGGTTCTGGTGGCGGTTGAATGTGGTGGGAGATATGGTCGGAATTCTGGGCGGTTTCCCCGCGGGTTATATCATCTGGTTCGGATCGGACGCGGTGCTGCCACAATCCTTGCGGACGCGCTTGCATTTAGACGGATTAATTCCGGCGTTCAGTAATCTGGAACGATTTCCGTTCTGGATGGGATTCGCGGTTCTGTTTGTGCTCGGCTGGATTGTGATTCTAGCGGCTACGCTGTTGACGCGGCCCGAATCTAGCGAAGTGCTGCGCAGATTTTATTTATTGGCCAAACCAATAGGATGGTGGGGACCGGTAAGGCGCGACTTGAGTGAGGAAGATAGAGCGGCCGCGCGGCAAGAAACACGGCGGGATGCGTGGGCGTGCGCTTGGGGCGTAATATTTTACTTCGTTCTGACCGTTGCTCTATTCGGAATCATCGGCGGGCATATGGGAATCGGCTGTCTCGCGCTGGCGATTTCCGTTGTTTCGGGATGGCTATTCGCTAAAGCGGCTTTATGTTGAAGGGGAAAACAGCAGTGGTTACCGGCGGTGCGGCCGGAATCGGCCAGGAAATTGTGCGGCGTCTGGCCGCCGAAGGCGCGCGCGTTATCAGCATGGATTGGGCGGAAGATTCGCCTGAGAATAGAGGCGTCTGCGAGGCGATACGTGGCGATGTTTCCTCGGCTGCCGATGTAAAACGCGTATTCGATGCGGCCGGGCCGGTAGACATTCTGGTCAATAATGCCGCGTTCTCCAAAGGAGACGGGTTTCTGCTCGATCTCTCCGAAGAAATCTGGGACAGGACTCTTTCGGTCTGCTTAAAAGGCGTTTTCCTTTGCTGCCAGGCGGCTCTTCGAAGCATGGTTGAAAAGCGCGCCGGGGTCATTGTGAATATCAGTTCCGTCAACGCGCTGACGGGCATTCATCTGGCGGCGTACACGGCGGCAAAGGGTGGAATTATTTCGCTGACTCGTGTGCTGGCCGCGCAATACGGCCGCTACGGAATACGAATCAATACGATTTGCCCGGGTACGATTTTGAGCGAAAGTTCCCGCCTCCATTACGATGCTCATCCCGAGATCACAGCGGATCTCAAGGCGCTCTATCCCGCGGGGACGTTCGGAAACACGGCCGATATTGCTTCGGCGGTGCTGTTTCTTGTTTCCGATCAGGCGTCCTTTATTAATGGGGCAACGCTCGCGATCGATGGCGGGTTGTCCGCCGTACATCCGCTGCCCTCTCTCTTCCAATAATGAATCTAATTGCTTACGTATCCGACGAAAACTACCTGGCGCTTGCAGGCGTTCACGCGGAATTCAGAAATCGCAAAGATGGGTCGGTCGCCATTCTGAGTTCGTCTGCGTGCGGCGCTTTCTATGCCGATTTGCCCGACGGCTCATATCGCGTCACGCTCGCGAAAGACGGCTATGGCGCGAAGTGGGTGGATTGCGAGTTGACAGGCGGCAAGCCGCGCCAGTTTCGCTTGTTGAGCGATTCCGTGCTGGGCTACATGTGGCCGAAATGGACACGCTCGGGAGAGCGCTCGGAAATCCGCGCGCATAGCCCGGAACAGTTTCAACTCACGATCTGGCGATACGGTCTCAAGAAAGAGTACGCCGGCATGCTCAGTTGGTTTGATGAGCATGGTCCGAGAACTACGGTCCAGATCACGCCGGATGACGACTATTCGCAAACGGGCGTGGATTGGAACCGGCATGGGTATCCCTCAGCCCATGTTCAGCAATTCGTTACAGCTCCGGCGCGCTCCGGGCTCTATTATCTTTGGGCGCGCACGCCATCCGGCCGAACGTTTTCGTTTCCGTGGATAGTGGCTCCATCACAGCCGCGCGCCAAAGTGGCGGTACTCGCGTCGAGTAATACCTGGAATGCGTATAACAATTTCGGTGGCCGATCGAACTACATTAATCCGGGCGGCCTGCCGGATACGCCGACGGTGAATGCACGCCAGGATCTGAGCCGTTACACAACGGCTACGAGTGTCTGGACGATCCCGGATCGTGATTTCAAGCCGCTCTCGTTTGAGCGGCCGGAGCCGGGCAATCATATCTTCGACAATTCGCCGTGGGACGGCTCCAGCATCACGGACTCGATTCAAGGGCGCATGCAATGCGGGCTGGCGCCGGGCGAATGGCGTCTTCTTGGCTGGCTAGAGAGGGAAGGATTCGAATACGATTACTACGCCGAGGCGCAGTTGCACGATGGAAGCCTGCCGCTCGATTCATACGGGGTGTTGATTCTTTCTGTTCACCCGGAATATTGGACAAGGGAGATGTTTCGCCGCGTGAAGCAGTGGGTAGCAAAGGGCGGGCGGCTCATGTATCTCGGCGGCAATGGCTTGAACTGCGAAGTGACGCTCGAGGCAAATGCCGTGATGCGCTGCCTTTCCTATGACGATACGGACGATCCAAAATCCGGCCATGAATCGCGTATGCATCGTACGTATGAATCGGAAGCGGGGCTTCTCGGCGTGGCGTTTACCGATCCTGGTGTGATGACTTCGGCGCCTTATCGCGTGATCGACGATTCCCATTGGGTGTTCGAAGGCACTGGGCTCCGCAAAGGCGATCTATTCGGAGAAAAGAGCTTGCACGAGCGCGTGCCGGGCGGGGCGTCCGGTCACGAGACGGACAAAATTACGGCGAGCTCGCCGGCGAGGATGGAACTGCTCGCAAAGGGAACGAATCCGAACGATGGCGGCGCCGAGCTGGTGCACTTTACATCCGGATCGGGCGCGGTATTTTCAGCCGGATCGATTACGTGGGTTTCGGCGCTATTTCCGGATGAGCGCGTGTCGAGAGTTACGCGCAACGTGCTGGAGCGATTTCTTCAGATGTCCACGCGATAGCGGCGGATGCTGGCTTCGTCGAGTTCGACTCCGAGGCCGGGTTTTTGAGGGGCGCGAGCTTCGGCGCCTGAAACCGGAAGAGGCTCGGTCAGCAAATTCGTGTCATAAAACAAGTGGCTCAGAATATCGCAAGGAATTGTTTCGGCGTCGATCGCCGGTGTTGCGATGGCGAGGTGAATCATGGCCGCTTGTGCGACGCCTAATTCCATGTTGCTGCCAATGGTGCAGATGAGACCGGCGGATTCCGCCACGGCCGCGATCTTGCGTGCCGCGGTTAATCCGGATTTGCCGATATAGAGCGAAAACATATCGGCGGCGGAAGACCTGGCAAGCGCCATGGCGTCTTGCAGGGAGTAGAGGCTTTCGTCGGCCATCACTGGCAGCTCGACTTGGCGGCGCACGTCTGCCATCCAATTGATATCCAGCGGCGCCACCGGCTGTTCGGCGAAATAAATCCGATAGGGCAGCATTTGCCGTAGGGTTTGCACCGCTTCGCGAGGAGACCATCCGCCATTGGCATCGACTCCGAGACGGATGTCATCGCCGATTGCTTTGCGGATGGCGCGCACACGCGCTACGTCTTCGGGTCCCACGGCAACCTTGACCTTCATCGTCTTAAAGCCGCGTTCGAGCGCCCAGCGCGCCAGCTCTGCCGCTTTGGCCGGGCTCGCGCCGGAGATCGAGAATTTCAGCGGAACTACTTCACGCACCGCACCGCCGAGCAATCGATACAAAGGCAGGTTGGCCGCTTTGCCTAAGAGATCCCAGAGAGCCAGCTCTACGCCGGCTTTGGTGAAGGGATTACGCGCAAGCGCGCGACCCATTTTTCGAACGGCCGCTTCGATGTCGAGCGCTTCACGGCCGATCAACGCAGGAGCCAGATATTCCCGGATGACGCGCTGCGCGGTGGCATGATCTTCGCCGCTCCAGCGCGCTGTTGAAGAGACCTCGCCTAGTCCCACCAGGCCTTCCTCGGTATGGACCTTCACCAGGAGAAAAGGAGAGTGGGTATGCGAGCCGAGGCTGCTGGTGATGGCCACTTCCGAACGGATCGGAACGCTTACCGGGATCGTTTCGATCTGGCGGATTTTCACAGGACGCCGTATTTGTTATAGACGTCGCGCAAATAGGAGCCATTCAGGAGCTCGGCTCGCGATTTGTTTTCGCGGGTTACTTTGTCGGCCGCCAATCTCAACGTCTCGACTACCTGATCGCGCGGAACGATTACGACGCCGTCATAATCGGCAAAAACAAAATCCCCAGGTTGCACCAATACCTCACCGCATTCCACTGGAACATTGTATGCAGTCACCATGCCGCGACCCATGGAATCCACGGGTTTGATGCCGGCGGCCAGCACGGGAAAGCCAAGCTCCTCGATCTTCTTGACATCGCGGACTAATCCATCGATGACGGCGCCGCGTGCAGCGCGTGCCTTAGCTGCAGTAGAGAGCAGCTCGCCCCAGGGTGCGTTGCGGAGCGAATGCTGTGTGGAAACGACCACGACCTCGCCCGGCAGGATGCTATCGATCGCTTCGATTTCCAGATCGTAGGGTGCGTCGGGAATATGGTAAACGTCTGAGCAGGCAATCGTGCGCGCCCAGCCGGCAAATTTGCACGATGGAAACAGGGGGCGCAGATACTCGCGCATGGCCTGCTCCCTAGCCCCAAGTTGATCGAGGGAATCGGAGACAACCGCCGTATAGAGATGCTCTTCGGCGAAAAGGGAAAGCTCGAGGTCTCCCGCTTCCAGTCCGGCGAACCGGTCAGCTAACGTAGCTTGTTCTGAACGCGCCATCGCGTATTCAGGCTAAAGCCCGCTCCTCGGCCCGGTCAACATAATGAGCGGAATTTCGTTCGGCATGTTGAACGCCCGCTACCACGCGGTCCATCCGCCGTCTACACACAGATTATGGCAATTCACCATGCGCGCTTCTTCGCTTGCCAGGAACGAGACCGCAGCGGCGACATCCTCCGCCGTTGCTAGTTCGCCTGCCGGAATTTTATTCAGTACGAATTGCAGAAACTCGGGCCGACGGAGGCGTTCACGCGTCAGATCCGTTTCCACAAATGTGGGAGCGACGGAATTCACGGTAATGCCATGTTTCGCCCATTCGACCAAAGTGCGAACCAGTTGGACGACCGCGCCTTTGCTGGAGCAATAGGCGGGCTGACCGGGAACGCCCACCAATCCGGACTGGCTGGAAATCCAAATCACACGGCCCCAGCGCTGTTCCATCATTTCCGGCGCGATTTGCTGGGCTAGAAAGAAGCCGCCGCGAGCGTTGGTCGCGAAGTGATCGTCCCATTCCGATTCCGTGAGTTGCAGACCCGGGGCGGGCCGATTGATTCCGGCGTTATTCACGAGAATGCCGATGATGCCCAACTTGTTGCGAATGGCCGCTTTTTGCGCGGCCCAATTCGAGGGGTCGCGAACGTCTAACTCGAATGGAAGAACGCGATGGCCGAAAGTACGAGCCTGCCGCTCGGTTTCCGATAGCGAGGTACCCGGTTTGTCGGAAATCGCGATATCCGCTCCCTGCCGCGCAAGCATGACGGCGATGCCCGCGCCGAGACCTTTGGCCGCGCCGGTGATGAGCGCCACTTTGCCATCGAGCCGGAACGCTTCAGTTTTTTGCGGCGCCATAGCGGTTCATCCTAACTTGAGCCGTGATCGCGTGGGCTTGCATGCCTTCCAGCAGGCACTGCCGGTCTGTAACGGCTGCAGTTTCCACACTGGCGGCCGGTGTCATGTATTGGTAGGTACACGTTTTTAGAAATTTTCCGACCCAGAGACCGCCGGTGTAGCGAGCGGAGCGGCTGGTGGGAAGAATATGGTTGGTGCCAATGGTCTTGTCGCCGTAGGCCACAGTAGTTTCTTCTCCGATGAACAACGATCCGTAGTTGCGCAGATTTTGGACGAAGTAATCGCGGTCGGCGACGTGCAATTCGAGATGTTCGGGAGCATAGTCGTCGCTCAAGCGCACCGCCTCGGCTGGGTCGTCAGCGAGATAGACAATTCCGTGATCGCGCCAGGAGAGGCTTGCTATGTCTTTTGTCGGCAGCGTTTGCAATTGCCGCTCTACTTCGGCGAGCGTCCGGCGGCCGAAGTCTTCGTTTAGGCAGATGAGGCAGCCACCGCTATTGGGATCGTGTTCGGCCTGGCCGAGGAGATCGCACGCCACCAGAGATGAGTCGGCGCTGTCGTCGGCGATGATCAGGATTTCGGTGGGACCGGCGAGCAAATCGATTCCGCAGCGGCCGAACAATTGCCGCTTGGCCTCGGCCACAAAGCGGTTGCCGGCTCCGCAGACCATGTCAACGGCGGGCGAGTTCTCGAGGCCGAAGGCCATCAGCGCGAGCGCCGGAACTCCGCCCAACACGTAGATCGCATCGGCGCCGGCTTTCTTGATGGCGTTGATGGTCGCCGGATATGGTCCTTTGCCTTTCACCGGCGGCGTGCACGCCACAATGTGCTTCACGCCGGCCACGCGCGCCGGAATAATGCTCATTTGCGCGGAGCCGAGCATCGGATAGCGGCCACCTGGGATGTAAGAGCCCACGGCGCTTACCGGAATATGACGATGACCGAGGATCACACCGGGGCGCGTCTCCACCTCGAGGTCTTTTAGCGTCTCGCGCTGCGCCTGCGCAAAGGCGCGGACATTGGCTTGGCAATAATCGGTATCGCGAATCGCTTGCGGAGTGACTTGTGCGATGGCGTTTTCGATCTCGCTCTCCGTCATTTGAAATTGTTTGGGAGTCCAATCGTCGAATTTGGCGCTGTACTTGCGCACGGCGTCCATGCCGTTCTTTTCCAAGTCGAGCAGCATTTCCGAGACGGTTTTGGCGGTTTCGAAGTCGTGCTCAAATAATCGATGCTTACCGGGTTTCAGAATCTTCATGTGAACAAAGGATCAGCATTTCCAATATCACGCAGCGCGGTCAAGCCTTCGCCCGCGGGTCGTCCAGCCGGGTGAACGCCGGGCTGTTTATGGCGAATAGACGGCTTCGTTCAGCATACGGAACACATCGTTTAACGGTGCATTGACCGTGCTCGGGAGCCAGTCAACAATACCGTGAAAGAGGCTCCTTCGATGCGATCCAAACTGCTCGCTTTACTCGCCACCGTCCTTCTCTGTTCGCTCGCTTTACTTGCGCAAGTCGGTACGGAAGGCTCCTTCTTCGGCACGGTTACGGATGCCACCGGCGCCACGGTACCGAATGCCGAAGTCATCGTGACGAACCTAGGAACTCAGTTCAGTCGAACTGTTACCACAGGCCAGGATGGGAATTTCGATATTCTCTCGCTGCCGATCGGCTCGTACTCGATTTCGGTGAGCGCCAAGGGCTTCAAAAAATGGGAGCTGACGCAGACTGCCTTGAACGTCGGCGACCGTGACCGCATTTCTCCGGTTCTCCAGGTCGGCCAGCTCAGCGAAACGGTTTCGGTATCGACCACTTCGGAAGTGCTGCAAACGGAGACGGCCGCGACACAGACGGTGGTACAGATGCAGCAGATTCGCGAGCTGCCGTTAGCCAACCGCAATCCGCTTACGCTGGTGGCCCTGGTGCCGGGCATGCGTTGGGACCGTACGCAAACCGGAGCCGAGCGCGCGACGTATGTACAAGGCCAAGGGCTACGCGACAACAAAACCGCGTTCCAACTGGATGGCCTGAACTCGAATGCGCCAAGCGATGAAGGCGGCACGGCGATACCGAACGTGGATACGATCGCGGAATTCAACGTCGAGACCGGCAATTTCAGCGCGGAGAGCGGCCGCGATCCGATACAGGTACGAATGGTGACGAAGAGCGGCACGAACGAACTTCACGGCGATGTCTGGGAATACGTTCAGAACGATATTTTCAACGCGCGAAAGACGTTCGCGGTGACGAAGAACCGTGTCCGCTACAACCAGTTTGGGACGGATATAGGCGGCCCGATCATTCACAATAAAACATTTTTCTTTGGAAGTTTTCAGGGAACCACGATCAGCAACGCGAGAGTTTACAACAGTCTTGCGGTGACGCCCGCGATGAAGACGGGAGATTTCAGCGCGTTCTCCAAAGTCATCAAAAATCCATTCAACAACGGCGCGGCCTTTCCGGGGAATAAGATTCCGGCGAGCATGATCGATCCTGCCTCTAAATATTTCCTTCCGCTGTTTCTGGAGCCGAATTCACCAGACGGATTCTTTCGAGCGAATGCATCGTCGTCGGACAACACCTGGGAAGGGACGCTGCGGATCGATCATCAGATCACCGATGCGCAGCGAATCTACGGACGTTATGTGAACGTTCGCGAGCCTCGGACGGTGCTCGGCTATAATCCGGTGCCTTCCATCACCGGCAGCGATGAAATTAAGCAGCAGAATATCGGATTGAACTACACCTGGACAATGTCGGCCAATACCGTAATCACAGCCAGCGCCGGGACGCTGCGCACGAACGAAACGTATGCCAATCAGAATCTGGGAAAGCAGAATGACGTGCAGTTGGCGGGAATTCAGGGGTTTCCGACCGCCGGGCGCGAGGCTTGGATTGGTCCTCCGGATATTTCTTTCAATGGAGGCAACGGATATACCGGCATCAGCTTTCCTGGCGGCTACGGTGTGCCCGGCTCGATCTGGGGAAACAGCTATAACGCCAAGGTTGGTGTGAACCGGATCGCCGGCAATCACACCATGGCGTTCGGATTCGAGTATGGCGATTGGCGCGCGCTCGCGTCGCACGGGTCTGCCGCGCCGCGAGGCGTCTTTAACTTCGGCAACCTTTATTCGAACGACGGATTTGCGGATTACCTATTGGGCTTGCCGTCTTCCAGCATGAGAAACGATCCGCTGAAGGATTTCGGCATCGATCGCGCGCCCTATACCGCTCTTTACTTCAACGATTCCTGGCGTGTTCGGCAGAATTTGACCCTTACTCTGGGGCTACGTTATGACCGCTACCTGGCGCATCACAATGTAAACGATGTAGGCAGTACATGGAGCCCCGAGCTCAACAAAATGGTTGTGGCAACCAGCTCGAGCGGACAGCCCAACCTGAATGCCTATCCGGTAACGCCCTTTCTCGCTTCGGTGACCAAGGATCTGTGGACCACGGCGCGGGCCGCCGATTACCCGGACGGTCTCTATGAAGCGAATGGCAACTGGGCGCCGCGATTGGGCGCGGTGTACCGTCCGTTTTCCGGGAAGGATTTTGTGATTCGCGGCGGGTATGGCATTTTCTACAACAGCTTTAGCGGAAACCGCGGAGCGTCGATGCTGAACGTTCCGCATTGGGCGTTGGAATCCCGGACGCTCAGCACAACAACGCTGCAGCCCTGGGAGACTTTTTGGCCGAACGATCCGACGCAGTTCGGACCTTTCCAGGTCTACGCGCCTCTGTACAATGTCAAGCCGGCCAGAACTCACGAGTGGAATATTTCGGTTCAATCGGCGCTTCCGTTCAAATCAGCGCTGACGGTTTCTTATGTAGGCACGCGGGTCGACGGCGATTTCGCCGCCAAGCAATACAACGATGCACCTATTGGCTTCCATTCGAATATTCAAGCCGATAAACCGCATCCGGCTTTTTCCGGCATTCAGATTTATCAGAACCTTGGCCGTGGCTGGTACAATGCCTTGCAGACCAAATTAGAGAGGCGATTCTCGGCGGGAATCACGTACAGTTTCGCCTATTCGTTCTCGCGCAGTATGGCTGACAACATGCCGGACTGCGAAACGTGCGGGCTGCTGTCCTTTTCTCCCGATTGGTACAACCGCGGGCGCACGTCCTTCGACTATCGCCATATTCAGTACGCGACGATGGTATGGGAACTGCCGGTCGGGCGCGGCAAGAAGTATCTCTCGGGCATGAATCGTTTTGGCGATGCCGTGATCGGCGGATGGCAGCTTTCCTTTACCGAGCAAGCGCGCTCCGGCCAGCCCTTGAGCATCAATGGCGGTACTCCTAATCTTGGAAATGGCTCCGGGACCCGGGCCGATATCGTGGGTGATCCCCATCTGGCGAATCCGAGCGCGACGCAATGGTTCAATACCGCTGCGTTTGCCGTGGCAGCTCCGTATACCTTTGGTAATTCCAGTATGGGAATTGTGGAGGGCCCGGGCGTGTTCTATGTAAGCACAAGCCTTGCTAAGAATTTTCACATTACGGAGCGGATGTACCTGCAGCTTCGCGGCGATGTGTTCAATATTCAGAATCGAGCGAATTTAGCTAATCCGACTGCGCCAGGCAGCGCAACTGCGACTAAGACTGACAGTAACTTCGGCCGCATTACGGATTCCGGCGATCCACGGTTTATGCAATTGTCGATGAAGTTCGTCTTTTGATGCCACAAGTTTCGCGGCGCGGGTTATTCAAGGCGGGCGCGGCACTGGCGCCAGGAATTGCTGCACCTGCGCGGATCGTTCCGCTCCCGGAACCGGCTCCGGTGGCCGCCTCGACCGAACCGAATGCGGAGTTCGCGAGCCTGTGGTGGCCGGAGCAGAGAAACGTCTGGACAGCCATCGGCTGGAAAGATCATTATTTTCGTTTCAACGTCGTCTACAACGGGACGATCATTTGCGAGCCGTGCCCGCATTTCGCGCCGGTTCGTCCGAACGCCTTGCGATGGAAAGGGCAAAGTTTTCAGCTTACGTTCATGCCCACTGTCGATGGCATGCCTCTGCCATTGCCGGCGCAACAAACCCAGCTCTGGCGCGTGGATGGAGGCCATGGCATTCAGGGATGGGACACCACGCATGCGACGCCTTTGCTTTGGACGGAATGGCGGTTGCAGGAAGGGCTGGTCATTCGCCAGGAGATTTTTTCACATGTGGCCGGAGGGCAAGATGTCGTCACAGGCATAGAGCCTCACTACGTCTGGGTGCGCCTGATTGTTACCTATGTCGATGAGTTGCGCGCCGCGGCGCATCAGAATTTTTCCATTCAACTGAGCCAGGTTTATTACAAGCACGTCGAGCGCTACAAGTGGGAAGATGGAATCACGATTGATGTCGATCCGCAAGCGATTTCTTATACCAACACGCTGCGCCTGGAAGATGACACGCGACTCGTAGAGCCGGATACTAAGGTCCGGCTGGTTATTCTTCCGCACTCTGCCGGCAAGGTGAAGTTTTCGGAAATTCATCCGGACAGCCGTGTGTATGGACTAAAGATCCAGCTCGATGCTAAGGCAGGCGATCTGGTGGATCTGCTTGTTCCAATGCTTCCCGAAACGAAGGAGGAAGTTCAAAAGGAATTAGATTTGGGCCGCGAAGCGGCACTGGCGGAATGCGACCGGTACTGGACGAAAACACCGGCTGAAGCGGCAAGGGTACAGGTTCCGGAGAAGCATATCCAGGAAGTGGTTTCACGAAGCATCCGATTCGCAGAAATTATCGCGGAGAAGGACTACGTTACCGGCGACTACACGTTCCTCACCGGCTCCTGGGGGTACGACAATCTTTGGAGTACGCCCAGTTCCATGACAAGCTTCATGTTTCTGGATCTGCTCGGTTACTTCGAAACTGTCGAGCGGCATGTCGAGCTGTTTCGGAAGCATCAAGGCTCGGTGAAGCCGCCGGGTCCGTCCTATAAACTGCATCCTGGCTATTTCAGTACGCCGAGAACGTTGACGGCTTTCGACTGGCTCACCGATCATGGCGCGATTCTTCATCAGGTAAGCACGCACGCGCTGTTGAGTGCGAATCAGCGATTTATTGCGCGCTGGAATGAGCCAATCGTGAAAGCGTGCGATTTTATTAAAGACTCGTGTGCTATCAAGGACCACAACGGTGTGCCAGGTTTGCTTCCGCCGGCAGTCGCCACCGATGAGATTATTCCCACGCAGGCGGTTTACAGTCTTGCCTGGCACTACAAAGGCTTACGATCGGCGGTGCGGCTGTTGAAAAGAACCGGACATCCTCGAGCCGGTGAGTTTGACGAATTCTCGAATGGATTCAAGAGCACTTTCGTCAAAGCGTTCCGAGAGCGCTCAGTGTCAGCGCCGCAGTGGACAGATGCGTCCGGCGCAAAACGGCCCAAGCCGCCTACCACGCTTTCCAGCAAGCCGATGCGGTTTCACCCGTTCTCCGATGCTTTCTATTTGGATGGCGGGCCGATGATTCTGGTCTGGGCGGGACT